>QEVD01000524.1 GCA_003576975.1 Candidatus Zhuqueibacterota bacterium | reverse complement strand
AAATATTTTTCCGGCAATATTCACCGAAATCATCGCCGGTGATGGCTTCGACGAGGTACCCCAGCAGCGAACCGCCGACGTTCGAGTATTCAAACACGGCTCCCGGACGGGTGTTCTTCCACATCGCGGCAACGTATTCGGTTCCGCCCGGCATGAGGTATTCTCGCAGCCACGGACCGAGCGCCGGCGCGGTGTCGTTGGTATAGGTTCGATAAAAGTTGGGATCTTCGCCGTTCGGCCAGGCAATGCCGGAGCGATGCGTGAGCAAATGCTGCGTCGTGATCGGATCATCGGGAAATCGC
This sequence comes from Candidatus Zhuqueibacterota bacterium, assembly GCA_003576975.1. GTDB lineage: Bacteria > Zhuqueibacterota > Zhuqueibacteria > Zhuqueibacterales > Zhuqueibacteraceae > Coneutiohabitans. The sequence goes on along the minus strand of QEVD01000524.1, from coordinate 3,944 downwards.
GGGTTGCGAATTTTGAAGGGCAGATATTCATTGATGTCTCTGTCCAAATCGAGCTGCCCCTTTTCCCAAAGCTGCATCACTGCTGTTGCCGTCACAACTTTGGAAATCGAGGCGAGCACGTAAATCGTTTCTTCGTTCGGGATTTTTTTATCGGCCACGTTGCTGTAGCCGTAAAAATTCTGCCAAACGATTTTGTCGCCTTTGATGATACACGCCGCCAGCGAAGGCAGGCCGTCCTTGCTCATTTCGGCTTGAATCGCTTGATCGAGCGCGGAAGTTTCATTTTGCTGCGGCGGATTGACGGCGGCTTTTTCGCCGCAGGCAAACAGCCACAGCGCGAAACCGATGAGAGCCAAACGCACGTACTTGTTCTTCATTGCTCGTTGCCTTTGTTCGAGCAGTAAAGCTCAACGGTGTTTTGCGGCTTCTTGCCGAAGCAATTCATAAATTTTTCCGCCCGGATGAACCGTGGTTTTCCGAATGAGATTCGTGAAGATGAGCAGCCCCAATTTATTCGATGGGTCGAGGCTCAAACTCGCAGTCACGCCGAGAAGACCGCCGGTGTGACCCATGTAGCCATTGCCAAAATTTCGCCAGATCAATCCGTAACCCGCTTCGGGCACGTGCATGCGAAGCATTTCATCGATCGTGGCTGCTTGCAAAATTCTTTTGCCATTAAATGCACCGCCGTTCAAATACGCCATCACAAAATGTGAAAGTTCCTTTATCGAGCTGCGCAGCATGACCGCCGGATAATATCTGACGCTGTATTGCGCCGTAGTGGCCGTTGCCGTAGTGTGCAGCCCGGCCAATGGGCTGCCTGCAACATCGCGCAAACGGAAGCCCGAATTTTCCATCGCCAGCGGTGTAAAAATATTCTTGCGGCAGTAGTCTCCGAAATCAATACCGGAGATAACTTCAACAAGGTAGCCCAACAACGCGACGCCCGCGTTCGAGTTTTCAAACACGGTTCCCGGCGCGGCGTTCTTCCACATAGCGGCAACGTACTCTTCGCCGCCCGGCACGAGATATTCGCGCAGCCACGGCCCGAGCGCCGGCGCGGTGTCGTTGGGATAGGTTTGATAAAAGGCGGGATCTTCGCCGCTCGGATGCGCAAGGCTGGAACGATGCGTGAGCAAGTGTCGCGTCGTGATCAGATCATTGGGAAAGTGCGGATTGCGAATTTTAAAAGGCAAATACGCATTGAGGTCTTGATCCAAATCGAGCAAGCCTTTTTCCCAAAGCTGCATGGCCGCGGTCGCCGTCACGGTTTTGGAAATCGAAGCGAGCAGGTATGCGGTGGCTTCGGTCGGTGCCTGCTTGGCATCGGCGTCGCTGAAGCCATAAAAATTTTGCCAAACGATTTTATCGCCTTTGATGATGCATGCGGCCAGCGAAGGCAGGCCGTCCTTGCTCATTTCTGCTTGAATGGCTTGATCGAGCGCGGAAGGTTCATTTTGTTGCGGCGGATTGACGGCGGCTTTTTCGCCGCAGGCAAACACCCACAGCGCAAGAATGATCGGCGCAAAAGAAGTTTTCATAAGAGTATGATTATGAGAAAGAGTACAAGCATCCAGAATCAAGCATCCAGGCTTATTTGACTAATGACATGGCCTTCTTCGCAACAAGTGCCGGCGTCGAGCCTTGCAGCGGCGTGGCTTCGAGATGATAGAAATAAACTCCGCTCGCCAAATCGCGTCCGGAAAAATTCACGCGATGATTTCCCGCAGCCATTTGCTGCTGCTGCACCAAAACGGTGACCTCGCGGCCACTCATATCATAAACTTTCAACGTGACGCGGCTCGCCACCGGCAAGTCGAATGCGATGCTGGTCGAGGGATTGAATGGATTCGGGTAATTTTGCTGCAAGCGGAAAGTGGCGGGCAAGGAAGCCGGAGGTTGATCATCAACATGCGTCGGCGTGTTGTAATCGCCGACAAGCATTCCGCGGCCGAGTGTGCCGACAGCCACGCGGCCATCAGAGGCGCGCGCGACAACGTGCTCCACCACAACGTGGCCGATGATGTCTGCTGCCTCTTGTTCCCAAATCGTATTCGCGCCATTCAATGTCGTGGTTGAAAACAATCCTACGCTGGTGGCAACGAAATAAACCGTGCGGTTCTCTCCCAATTCGTTCAAAGGCAAAATGGCAGCCGCGCGCAGCGACGGTCCCGGTTCCGCGCTCGTTCCCGTGAGATTGCCTTCGATCGCCGTGTAATTTTGCCCGCCATCGTTTGAATGATAAAGCCCGACAATGTTGTAATTGGAAAACGCCACGAGAATCTCGTTGGCATTCAGCGGATTGACGGCGATGCCATGCACGTAAATGCTCGCAGCTTGATTGGGCACCGAGATTTCCTGCAAACCTGAAGTCGCCGTGTGCGCATTCTCCCAGCGATAGAGGTGCGGCGCCGCACCACTGCGGGAAGCGCCGAAATACAAAACATGTTGGGGATTCTGCTGCGACATCGCCATCGCCGTAACGGAATAATTGCTCGGCGCGGCGATCTGCGTGAGCGCCGTCCACGTGTTGCTCGGGTTCGTGCCTTCGATGTTCGTGTTGCGATAAATCACGTTGCCGACTGGAAACAGCATCATGCGCTCATCCGCGGGATCGACCGCGTATTGGTGAATGAAGCGCCGGCCTTGCGTGCTGTTGAGCGGCGGCACGCCGATGAAAACGGGACCGCCGATGCCGGTGCGATTAGGCGAGGTATAGTTGTGCCGCAGCACCGCGCCAAAATTGAGAGAAGAGTAAGCAAAGCGTTCGCCAAGATAGCAATACGAGCCGTCGCCACCGACGATATTTTGTACGTCCGGCGTTGGCGCGCCCACGGCAGTTTTTGCCGACAGTGCGTAGAGAATGCCGTCATCCTGCGCTCCTGCGCTCCGCCGATAATTTGCTCATCATCTGCACGCGCCGAAATCGCAACGGCATAAAATTGCGAGCTGATGTAGCCGCGATTCTTATTCTCCCACGCTACGGGTGTGCCAGTCACGTTACGCGTGACGAAGACGCCGCCGTCATTCGCAGACCACAATTGGTTCGGCCGCGTGGGATGAAACGCCAGATTTTGTTGATCGACATAATGATTGGCATAAACACCGCCGTTGTTGGGATTCGCATATCCGCCAATGTGCGTTTCATTGCGCGCACCTCTCGGCGGTGAGGCAAAACCGTTGCGCGAGCGGAATAACGTCGTGCCGCCGGCGATCACAAAATTCTCATCGTCAGGTTTTACCGCAAGCACCATACAGAAATTGAACCACGCATGAATTGCTGCGCCTAACTCGGGCGCGCCACTGTAACGCGGCAAATTCGAGCTGCGATCTTCAGACGCGCCGGTGGCCGAATTGATTTTATGAAACCGCATGTCTTCACGGCCGTCGCTCAAAGTTTGGCCGGTGAAAGTGAGCACGTAAACAATGTTCGGGTTCGAAGGCGCGACCGCAAGCAAGCTGCGGTGATGCGTGTTTGGAAAAGTAGCGGGCGTGATGTTCATCCACGTCACGCCGTCGTCATGAGATTTGTAAACGCCCGGCAAATTGGTTTGCTGGGCCGCGCCCTGCGTTTGATGCGACAAGGTGGCGACCACCACACCATTCGATCCGAATGCAACATCACTCCACGCATGTTGCGCCACGCCGCCCAACACCAGTGGGAATGAATTTCCGCCGTCTGTCGAGCGATAAATGCCGCTGGCATTGTTAGCGACGAACACCGTGCCTGTAGTCGGGCTGATGGCAAGGCGATGCACATAATCGAACGCAGAATTGAAAACCGTCGGATCGGAATCTTTCGTGCTCGGCAAAAGTTGCCACGTTTCGCCGTTGTCAGTGGATTTGAAAATGCCCGCGCCCATGTACGGCGCCCAAAAGCCGCGATCACTCGAAGTTGTGCCGCCGCGAAATTCGCCGCCGGCAAAGTACCACGTGTGCGTTTG
>QEVD01000523.1 GCA_003576975.1 Candidatus Zhuqueibacterota bacterium | reverse complement strand
ACAACATGGCGGCTTCCAGAACAAAGCGGTTGGCAGAGCATATTGAAAATACGCCCACTGCATGTCCCTGCTTTTGCGCTGCCACCAACTGTATCAACGGATTTTCCATTTCACCCGTCCCTGGATTGCACATCTTCAGGATGAAGATCAAATGACGATGATCACGGCATCAACTACTTTTCTTTGTATCCAAAATAGTTCTCGAAATCCTGCGCGATTTGTTCGCGGCTTTGAAATGCGGCAGTTCCGCCCGCTTTGGTGACTGACAGCGCGCCGCACATATTGCCGAAGTGCAGGCACTGATTGAGGTCGCCGCCTCGCAGCCATTTAAAAATGAACCCGGCGTCGAAGCTGTCGCCGGCGCCGACGGCGTCGACCGCGGCCACTTTGAACCCGTCACTTTTGCAGGTCTTGCCCTGCTGTTTGGCCAGCGCGCCGCTTTTACCCAATTTGATCACCACCGTCTTCACGTGTTGGGCTAGTTTATCCAGAGCGGCTTCCACAGTTTTGCATGTGGCAATCAGCATGGCCTCGTCTTCGTTCGGCAAAAAAATATCGACGTAAGGAAAGATCTCGTACAGTTCAGGATCCCACCGTTCATCAGGATCCCAGTTGGTATCGAGCGAGGTTGACAGGCCAAGATCCTTGGCGCGCTTGAAGAGTGCGGCGCAATCGGGCTTGATGCCGCTTTGCAGGAAATAGGACGACAGATGCAGATGGCGCGCGGTCTGCACATAGTCCCAGCGCACCTCCGCCAGCCGCAATTCATCCATGGCGCCTTTATACGTGAGCATGGCGCGCTGGTGATCATAGTTCATTGCCACCGTGGCGCCGGTGCCGGTTGCGCCCTGGACGATAATTTGCCCGATGTCGACGTTACGCTTTTTGAGACTGGTAAGCACCAGATCGCCGAAAACATCTACCCCCAGCTTGCCGATGAATCCGACGCGCGCGCCCAACGACGACAGATTGCTGGCAAAAATCGCCGAAGAGCTGCCCAGCGTCAAGGTCATCGCAGTCGCGATTTTTTCCTTGCCCAGCTCCGGGAATCCCTGGATTTGATCCAGAATCAAATCCACGTTAAGCTCACCGACTACCACGACATCGAGTTTTTTCATAGTCGGCCTTTAGAGCGTGACGACCTGCGAGAGATGGCGCGGCGCATCCGGATTCAAGTTTTTGGCAACAGCACGATGATAAGCCAGGAGCTGCAGTAGCGGCATGGACAGCAGTAAGCGTACTTCCTCCGGCAGACTGCCGCCTAACTCGACGAGATGATCCGCGTGGCGGCGAATCTGATCATCTGCCGCACCGCACAGCACAAAAGTCCGGGCGCCGAGTTTCTTCATATCGGCGAGCACGCGGATTTCCTGCTCGCGGCCGGCGTCGCTAATCAGAAAAGTGATCAGCGTGCGGGCGCCGGCAATGCTCATGGGTCCGTGACGGTACTCCAAAGTGTGATAGGCTTCGGAAAAACTCAGCGACATTTCCTTGATCTTGAGCATGGCTTCATTGGCGGCGCCGTAGAAAATTCCCTGGCCGAGGAAAACGAAATGATCGAGGGAGGAGTCCTCGGTAACGGCGCGCACCATCGCAGCAGCGTCCTTCAGAAGCTGCGCGCCACGCTGCGGAAGTGCGGCAAGCTGGCCGGTCAAATCGCTGGCTCTGGCGGCGGCGGCGGCAGCGAGATGCAGCGCCAGCAATTGCGAAGTGAACGATCGCGTCATCACCACACTCTTCTCCTGCGCTTCGGGGATGATGATGTGCCAGTCGCCTTCGCGTACCAGGGCGCAATCGGCGCAGGAGGTCACCGCGACCACCGGCACCTGCAAGTTCCGGCGCAGATGGTGGGCGGCCCACACGGTTTCCGTGGTCGTGCCGGAACGCGAGATGGCCACCGCCATCCGTGGTGCTGAGGAAACGACAGAAGCGGGCGCGAGAAGAAATGCCTCTGATGAAGGAAGCGCCTGGCTGGATTGACTTGAAATGCGGGTAAAACTGGCGGCAGCGCTTTGCGCCAGATAGTAGGAAGTTCCACAACCGACAAACAACAGCGGACCGGCTGGGCTGCCGGCAGGCCGTAATTCCCATTTTTGTTGTGCGGCACGCTGCACAACTTTTTTCCACGTCTCCGGTTGGCTCAGGATCTCCTGCAAGGTGAGAGAGTCCATATATCCATCCACATATTGCACTGCATAAAAAACCGGACTTCGGATTTCACACAATGATCAATTCGATGCCGCTGGCGCGCAAATACTCTGCATCTCCTTTTGGAATGCCGGAATCAGTGATGACTTTGTGGATACGCTTGGTGGCAACGATCAGGCACATGCTACGTCGGCCAAACTTGGAGGAATCGGTAACCGCGATGACTTCGCGCGACATGTCGACCATCAAGCGATTCACCTGGGCTTCGTCCAGATTCGGGGTGGTCAACCCGGAATGCACGTCGAAACCGTCAACGCCCAGAAAAACCTTGCTCGCAAAGTGCTCACGTAACAATTTTTCGGCATGCGGCCCGACCAGGGAAAGCGACTCGCGCCGCACCGACCCGCCGGACACAATTACCTGAATGTTTGGAGCCGTGCTCAATTCGCTTGCGACCGGGATGGAATTGGTGATGACGGTGAGCTGGCGTTTGCTTTTCAAAAGTTTGGCCATCTCCCAGGTCGTCGAGCCGGAATCGAGCGTAATAATCTCGCCCTCGTTGACCAGCGCTGCCGCAGCAGCGGCTATTTTTTGTTTCTCGCCGCGGTGTTGCTTGGTCTTTTTATAAAGAGGAACATCGTAGACATACAAACCGCTCTTGACCGCCCCCCCGTGCGTTCGCTGCACCAATCCCCGCTCGCTGAGTTCTTTGAGGTCGTTGCGGATGGTAACCTCGGAAACTTGCAGCAAACGGCTCAGGTCGACAACTGATGCGCGCCCATTATCATGCAAACGCTTCAAAATTGCCGAGTGTCGTTCGATAGCGTCGGCCACGGCTGAGTTTCGTATTACTTTCGATTTCTTTCGATTGATTACTTTTGGTTGTGAAAATGTAACATATGATTTCGCTTTTGTCAATATATTTCTCATTTATTTTCATTTTGGCCTTGGGCGAATTTTCAGAAGAAAAAAACAGCCGCCTGCGAGTCGTTGGCGCACCCTATGTCAGACCAGCGGTTGTGATGTGCGCTAGAAGCCTGGCCGGAAACCCGGTTGTTTAAAAAGTTGCGATGCCGAAAAAACTATAGAACAAGCTACCACCCTTTGCTCGCCAGTTGCTTTTGCGA
>QEVD01000522.1 GCA_003576975.1 Candidatus Zhuqueibacterota bacterium | reverse complement strand
CAACACCAACTCACTTTTTTCGAGCCGCGCTTGACGGAAGAAACGAGCCGTCTGGCCGTGAACGTCGAAGGCATTTGCGCGTTTGTCAATGATCGGCTCAATGCAAGCGTCTTGCAGCAACTCGCACAGCAGGGCGTTCGTTTGCTGGCATTGCGCAGCGCCGGTTTTAATCATGTTGATCTGAATGCGGCGCACGAGTTGCGTCTTGCCGTTGTGCGTGTGCCGGCATATTCGCCTTATGCGGTGGCGGAACATACCGTGGGATTGATCCTGGCCCTGAATCGCAAGATTCATCGCGCTTTCGCGCGCGTGCGCGAGGGCAATTTTGCGCTGGAAGGTTTGCTCGGGTTTGATTTGCACGGCCGCACGATCGGCATTGTGGGCACGGGAAAAATCGGCGCGACGGTGACAAAAATCATGGCAGGATTCGGTTGCCACTTGCTGGCTTACGATCCCTTTCCCAATCCCGAGTGTATTGCGTTAGGCGCGCAATATGTTGCCCTGTCTGAATTGCTGGAAGAATCCGACATTGTGACGCTGCATTGCCCGCTGATGCCGGAAACCTATCATATGATCGCTGCGCAATCGTTGCGGCATTTCAAGCCCGGCGCGATGTTGATCAACACCAGCCGCGGCGCGTTGATCGACACCGGCGCCGTGATTCACGCCCTGAAGTCCGGTAAAATTAGCGCGCTGGGATTGGATGTTTATGAAGAAGAAGCGGATATGTTTTTTGAAGATTTGTCGAATCGCATGATTCAAGATGATGTGTTTGCCCGTTTGCTCACGTTTCCGAACGTCATTATCACTGGCCACCAGGCGTTTTTCACGCAGGAAGCGCTCACCAATATTGCCGAAACGACGCTTGCGAATATCACGGAGTTCGAGCAAACCGGCCAGTGCCGCAATGCGGTCACGCCGGCAAAAGTAAAACCTTAGTACACTTTAATTCTCGAAAATATATCCCCGCTGTCATCCTGAAAGGAGCTTGTGAATGTTTGAGCACGGCGCTGAGTGCTTCATAGCGTTCTTTCAGGATAACAGCCTAACGGCGCATTCGTCTAGTACACTGTTACCATGATTTCGTAATCCCGCCCCCTTGTGAGGCATTGTTCCAACCCGCGAATTTATTGGCTGCAATAGCACCCCACAAGGGGGTGGGACTACAAAAAATTAAGGTAACAGTGTACTAGTTGATACTTGTGAGATCATGTTTTGAGTGACTGCCATGTCTTTTTCTAATCTGTTGCATGATTTGCCGCACGCTGTTACCGCGCAGGAAATGCAGGCTGTCGATCACTTCACGATTGCCACGCTCGGCCTGCCCGGGCGCGTATTAATGGAAAATGCCGGGCGCGCAACATTTGAGATTATTCGACAGCGCTGGCAACCGTTGCCAGGCAAACGCGCCGCGATTTTTTGTGGCAAAGGCAACAACGGCGGCGACGGTTTTGTGGTGGCGCGGTTGCTGAGCGAGGCCGGGGTGTCATGTGACACGTTTTTGTTGGGAAACCCGGAGAATTTGCGCGGCGATGCTGCGGCGAATTTCACGTTACTCACCGCCCTCGGTTATCGCGTGCAATCTCTTCAAGCTGTTGATGCGATGCCCGATCTCGCCGGCGTTGATGTTGTTATCGACGCCTTGCTCGGCACTGGCGTGCGTGGCAGTCTCACCGGCCTGCTTGCCGACGCGGTGCATCACCTCAATCACAGCGGGCGCCCGATTCTCGCGGTTGATTTGCCCACCGGTATGAACACGGACACCGGCGCAGTTGATGGGCCGTGCATACGAGCTACATTGACTGTGACATTTGGCGCGCGCAAAACCGGCTTGCTGTTTTCGCCGGCCCGCGAGTATGCCGGTGAATTGCATGTCGCGGATATCGGTTTTCCGGCGAGCGCCTATCAACACGCAGCGTGTGACACCTATTGGCTGGCGCCGGAGAAGATGCAAGCATGGCTGCCGCAGCGGCCACGAGATGCTTTCAAAAACCGCGTTGGCCAAATTTTAGTCATTGCCGGCTCTGCCGGATTTGGCGGCGCCGCCCGGCTAACCGCCACGGCTGCGCTCCGCGCCGGCGCGGGTTTGGTGGTACTTGCTGCTCCGCAATCATTGCTCCCAAGTTTGGAAGCCGCGACCACCGAGGTGATCAAATTGCCGCTGCCGGAGCAGGACGGTAAAATTGCGCCAGGCGTTTTTGAGCTTCTTGCCGAGCGTTTGTCATGGGCGGATGTCATAGCAATTGGTCCGGGCTTGGGTGTTGCGCCCGGAACAGGTGAGTTGGTCAGAAAAATTTTGGCCACTTCTGACAAAACCGTTGTACTCGACGCTGACGGTTTGAATGTGTTAGCCGGAGACGTCAACGCGATTCGCAAGAGCCGCGCCTCTCTCATTTTAACACCGCATCCCGGAGAGTTGAGCCGCTTGCTCGCAGTGACAAAGAATGAAATCTCAAACGACGCGATTGCCGTCACGCGCCAAGCGGCGCAAGAGTTTGGTCAGATTCTGGTATTGAAGGGCGCGCCCAGCCTCATTGCGTTGCCTACGCAAGAAGTGATGATCAATTCCACCGGCAATGCCGGCATGGCCACAGCGGGCAGCGGCGATGTTTTGACCGGCTTGATTGCGGGATTGGCGGGACAGAGACTAGAGCCAGCGGCCGCGGCCGGACTGGGTGTGTTCTTGCACGGCCTCGCCGGTGATTTGGCGTGCGAAGAACTGGGCATGTGGAGCATGCTGGCCGGCGATATTCTGCAGCATGTACCGCAGGCATTTTTGCGCACGCAGAAAGGTTGATTTTACCGGCAGGCAGAGATGATCTGTCGAACCGTACCAAATAGATTCAAGTTGGGTTTCATGAAATTTAAAGAAAACGTTGCGTGGCTTTGGAAAAATTATCGCGCGCCGATTTTGTGGGCGGCGGTTTTGTTTATACAATCTTCGATACCGGACTTTGATCCGCCGGTGCGGTTGACGGACTGGGACGACAAGTGGGCGCATCTGTTGATCTATATGCCGCTCGGCTTTTTGTTGATGCGTGCGCTGGCGCAAACACAGACTGGCACAAGCACAACTCTTTTGTTTTTGTTGGCGACCGGCATCGGCGCGCTTTACGGCATTTTTGATGAAGTCCATCAGCATTTCGTACCGGGGCGGCACATGGATTGGCGAGATGCCGTTGCTGATGGCTTCGGCGTCGTGTTGGGCAGTTGGTTGTATCTCAAAGTGCGCCAGCGGCTGGCTTTGCGCACGGCGAAGATACCGGAACCACTGAAGGAAATTTCC
>QEVD01000521.1 GCA_003576975.1 Candidatus Zhuqueibacterota bacterium | reverse complement strand
ATCGCTGGCAGTGATACCGTCCGTTTCACCAACATTGGACAGCACCGGCGGAGAGGGTACCGGCTTGCCGGGAAGTTCCTGGGGTTCGGGCGGCACCGGCTGGGGCACAGGCCCCGGAAGCGGCGTGGGCTTGAGCCGCATGGTGCTCAGTCCGCCGCGCCCCATTGTCGAAAGTTTTCCGGAGTATCCTCCGGCCGCGCGCAAAGCCAAAGCGCAAGGCGTGGTCGAATTGCGTGTGAAAGTGGATGAAACCGGCAAAGTGGTGCAGGTCATCGTGCTCAACAATGCCACGCAAAATGAAGCTTGTGCGCAAGCGGCCATCAATGCCGCATTTCGCAGCCGCTACCGCCCAGCGCAAACTGCCGCCGGCCCGGATACCGCCTGGATCGTGCGGCCTTATCGGTTTTCGCTCAATAAATAAAGCTGTTTGTTGGCGAATATGAAATTTGACGTTTCACCTGCGGTCTCATTTGTTTGTCCAACACCCCATTAATTAACTCGAGGGAGGAAAAGCGTGAGTCACAAAGAACATTGGGGATCGCGCGTCGGGCTGGTGCTGGCGATGGCAGGAAATGCCGTTGGTCTCGGCAATTTCCTGCGCTTTCCAGCGCGCGCCGTGGCCAACGGCGGCGGCGCATTCATCATCCCCTATCTGGTTTCGTTCCTGCTGTTGGGCATTCCGTTGCTGTGGGTTGAATGGGCCATCGGGCGGCACGGCGGCAAATACGGGCATCATAGCGCGCCCGGCATGATGGATGCGCTCGGCGGCGGCAAGTGGTGGAAGTATGTCGGCGTGTTCGGCATTTTCACCAATTTGCTGGTGGCGGCTTATTATTGCTACCTCGAGTCTTGGACGCTGGGTTACGTCTGGTATTCGATTACCGGCGCATTTTCCGGGATGCAACCGGAGCAAGTCTCGGCTTTCTTTAATGATTATGTCGGCACCACCGGCAATCCGGTCTTCAATTTTTCCGGTCCGGCGGTACTCTTTTTTGTCATCACATTAACTTTGAACATTTGGATTCTCTCGCGCGGCTTGAGCAAAGGCGTGGAAATCGCGGCCAAGATCGGCATGCCGTTGCTGCTGCTCTTTGGCGCGTTTCTGGCGATTCGTGCGCTCACACTCGATGCCGGCGAGCACGGCGCGGTGAATGATGCCACGGTCGGCCTCAACTATTTGTGGACGCCGCAATACGAATCGATTTGGAATCCCAAAGTCTGGATTGAAGCCGCCGGCCAGATCTTTTTCACGCTCTCGGTCGGCATGGGCTCGATTCATTGCTATGCCGCGTATGTGCGCGAAAAGGAAGACATCGCGCTCAACGCCGCCTCTGCCGGCTGGATGAATGAATTCGTCGAAGTGCTGCTCGGCGGCTCGATCGTGATTCCGATCGCCGTGGCCTACTTCAGCCTGGAATGGATTCAAACGCCCGGCAATGTCGGCTTGACCATGGCATTTCGAACCATGCCCAATCTCTTTCAGAATTGGGGGCCGTTCTTTGCCGCGCTCTCAGGCCTGGCCTGGTTCGGTTTGCTGTTTTTTGCCGGCATCACCAGCTCGCTCGCCATGGGCCAGCCGGTGATCGCTTTCATGCAAGATGAATACAAGATGACGCGCCAGAAATCTGCATTTGTGTTTGGCGTTATCACGTTTTTGCTGGCGCTGCCGACGATTTTCTTTTTTGGTTATGGCGCGTTCGGCGAGTATGACGATTGGGTTGGCAGTTATTCCCTGGTCATTTTTGCGATGTTCGAGATCATCGCGTTTGCCTGGGTCTTTGGCATCGACAAAGGCTGGGCGGAGATCAATCGCGGCGCTGACATCAAGATTCCATTGTTCTTCAAATTCGTGATCAAGTATGTCACCCCGGCCTTCATCACGCTGGTGTTTGTCGGCTCGCTGGTTAGCCCGGCGGGCGGCGATTGGGCCGGCGCTTTTGGCAAACTCTTCAGCGGAGAAGGCTGGCCGCTCGATGCCGGCAGCCTGCTCGGTAAACTGTTGCATGTCGGCTTTGAAGACACCAGTTGGTTCAAAGACGGCAAGCCCACGCAAGTTTTCATCGTCGATATGACGCGCACGCTGTTGCTCGTGGTTTTCGCCGGCATCGCGTTGGCCGTGCGCAACGCCTGGCAACGCCGCGCGCAACGTTCATAAGGAGTTTATATGTCAACCGCTGGTTTGATTACCATGCTGACCGCCTGGACGATCATCGGATTCATCACCATTCGGTTTTTTATCAAGGTGCTGAAAACGCCGCAAAAAATGGATTAGACGGCTCCAATAGAATGTGTTGAGGACGCGGTTACACGTCCTGCCGCATAATCTTCTTGGCGTTCTTGCCGGGGATTATTATATTTCCGGCAACCCAAGGGCATTTCTCCGGGCCATTTTCAGTTAGGGTCCGTTAAAAAATAAAATTTGCACCTTTTTAGTCCCGCCCCCTTGTGGGGCGCTGTCGGAATATGGAGTTTATCGGCTTCGACAGCAGCCCACAAGGGGCTGGGACTACAAAAATCGTAAAGTTTATTTACGAGCCCTTAATCTATGAGGTCAAACGATGTCGACAATGGTGACCGTTCATTTTCCCAAAACGGTTTATCAACGCTTGCAACAACAAGCAAAGGTTTTAAAAAGGCCGGTGGATGATATTGTCGTGCAAACCGTGCAGCGTGGATTGCCGCTCTGGCTCGACATCATCCCGCCGGATTTCGAAAGAGATTTGGCGCAACTTGACAAGCTCAGTGCTGCGCAGTTACGAAAAATCGCCGGCCATAAATTGGCCGGCATCAAACAACGCAAATTAGACGAGCTTTTGCAGAAAAATAGCGACGGCACTTTGACCTCGAAAGAAGCCGTGAGATTGGATGCGATACATCTCGAAGCCAATCTTTTGATGCTAAAAAAAGCCAAAGCGCTGGCACTGCTCAAGGATAAAGGCCACAAGCCGCCGCCGTCCAAGAGAAGGGGATAAAAAATAAGCTCGCTCAAAATCGGGAAAAATTTGCGTGCGCGTATCGCAAAGCGCTCGAAATATCGTTGTTGCTATTGCCATGGCCGCGAAGCGCTGATGGGCGTTCGCCTGCAAATCGATCATATCATTCCACGGATTGCGGGTGGGGTAAGCCGGGATGAAAATTTATGCCTCGCCTGTTCTTCCTGCAATCGCGCCAAAAGCACTCAGACGCATGCCCGAGATCCTCTGTCCAGGCTGATCGTGCCTCTTTATAATCCAAATGCTCAAAAATGGTTTGACCATTTCCGTTGGACACAAGACGGCACAAGAGTTGTCGGGCTT
>QEVD01000520.1 GCA_003576975.1 Candidatus Zhuqueibacterota bacterium | reverse complement strand
GGCGTCCAGCAGTGAAATCCCGCTGCTGTTAATATCGACAGCAAACGATTGCGTTTCTGCAAATATCTCGTAGCCAATTCGCGATAATACTCCTCGCCGAGACGCAACGCCACCGCGGCCGCCTCTTGCAGCGGCGCGGCTGCACCGACGGTGAGAAAATCATGCACTTTGCGAATGGCATTCGTTTGCTTTTCCGGCGCAATTGCCCAACCCACGCGCCAACCGGTAAGACTATAGGTTTTCGAAATCGCGTTGATGGTCACCGTGCGCTCGGCCATGCCCTCGAGGCTGGCGAGGCTGATATGCTCTGAGCCTTCAAACAAAATATGTTCGTAGATTTCATCGGTGATGGCAAACACCTCCCATTCCTGGCAGAGACCGGCAATAATCTGCAATTCCTCCCGTGAAAAGACTTTGCCGGTGGGATTGTTCGGCGTATTGATGATAATCGCGCGGGTATGCCGGTTAAACGCGTTGCGTAGCTCGCGTTCATCGAAACGCCAATCCGGCGGGCGCAATTTTACGAAACGCGGTGTAGCGCGAGAGAGATAGGTGTCCGGACCATAGTTCTCATAAAACGGCTCAAAGATAACGACTTCATCGCCCGGGTTGATTAATGCCAGCAATGTCGCGATCATCGCTTCGGTCGAGCCGCAAGTGACGGTTATGTTTTTCGCCGGATCAACCTGCATGTGGTTATAGCGCCGCGCTTTTTCGGCAATGGCTTCGCGCAGCTTGACCGCGCCCCAGGTAATGGCATATTGATTGATATCCGCGCGAATGGCCGCGACTGCCGCTTCTTTGACTTCGTGCGGGGCCGCAAAATCTGGAAAGCCCTGCGAGAGATTGACGCCGCCGTGCAGCAGCGTGAGCCGCGTCATCTCGCGAATGACAGACTCGGTGAACGACTTCCGTAATGTGGGAAACGGGTGGTTTCATAGTTGTGCCGGCGTTTTGAGAGTCAATTGGGACATGCCGTTTTCATCGCCCGCAACATAACATCGTAACAGAAAATCCACAAGCAGAATATCAATCAAACAAGCCACATGCAAAAATAGAAATCCCACAAAGGCCGTTCTTGAACGTGCTTTTGTGGGATTTTTTTGAGCCGCGCGAAGAATCAACCGGCGAAAATCCTGCAGTGAAGAATTCTTCCACTCGAGTTGAACATTAACGGCCTTTGCGAATCACGATGTTGCCGCCGCTCGTGCGCAAGCTGATAATGTCGCCGCCACCGTTAATCTCGCCCTCGCCGCGAATGTATCTACCCGCGCGCTCGCCTTTATCGTCGCGTTCGATGCGCAGCGGGAAATCAGATTGGATGTCATAACGCTCGCCCCAATTCCAGCCGTCTCCCAGTCGAATCTCAGCGTAGATTTTAGCGGGCAGTTTTGCCGGAATAGTCAACTCGACTTCGCCGCCGCTGCTGCTCAGGCTGAGATCATGCGGCTTGCTGAAATCCGCCAACGTCATTTCAACCGAAACCGTACCGCCGGAGGTCGAGGCCTGCAATCGCGCCATCAGATCACGCACATTAATATCGCCGCCGGAGGTGCGCAGATTCGCCGGACCCAATAACGTCGTGGCGCGCACATCGCCGCCGGAGGTCGAGGCTTCGATTTCGCCTTTGATGCTGCGCAGAACAACGTCCCCGCCGGACGTACTAACCTCAACGTTGCCGCTGGTGTTTTCAACCTCAACATTGCCGCCTGAGGTTTTGGCCACGACCGCGCCCGTAACGTCAATAATGTCGATGTTGCCGCCGCTGGTACGCAAGTCAACGGTTTGGTTCGCGCCGCGCAACGTGATGTTGCCGCCTGAAGTCTGGCCATCAAGCGCGCCCTTGATGCCTTCCAATTCCAAATTTCCGCCGGAGGTTTTCACGGATACACGGCCTTCAGCGCTGCGCACGGTGACGTCGCCGCCTGAGGTCGAGGCGCGCACTTCCCCGCCGGTTTCGAACAGATCGACATCACCGCCGGAGGTGCGCAGCTTGGTTGTGCCTTTGACCTGGCTGATGGCGAGATCGCCGCCGCTGGTGCCGATATCCAGGTTGAAGCGGGAGGGCACGGAAATACGAAAATGCGAATCGCTCGAGCGGCGCGGCCGGTCACGGCCTTCAACCAGTATGATATCGCCGGTTTGTGAGTACGAAGCTTGACAAGCCTCCAGCACGCGTTTGGCCTCTTCCATCGTGAAGACTTCCATGTTCACCGTCTCAAGAATCTCCACTTTGTTTTGTTCCCAAGAGCGAACCTTGCGCGCTGGTTTTGAATTCTTTTTTGATTTCGGCAACGTAGCGCCGGCCTTCTTGTCGAATGTCCTGACCAAAAATATTGCCGGCCATGGCCAAGCCAAAACACGCATAGATAATCAATAATCGAATCTTCATGAATGAAACTCCCGTGGTTAAGAGATGTGACAACGGTTCAACTGTCAGAATCCATCGCCCTGGTGTTGCAAATCTTCAACAAAAGAACATGAATCTCTTTGACTCCGAATTCGAACAACCGAAATGTGTGAGCACCGGGCGAGGATCTGGATAACTGGAAAACGAATTACAATGAATCGGATTGCATGTTTTTCAGCAGCCGTTTTGCTTCCAAACGAATAAACGTATTTGAATCGCTGGCCGCCGCTGCTTCAAAAGCCGAGGCCTCTTGATGATCAAGCGGAACGCGATTGAGCGCGGCCAGCGCCTCGATGCGCACCGCCGGATTGGCATCGCGCAACAACGCTTGAATCAACGCGCTTTTGATGTTCGGCGTCAGCGAGAAATTTTTTAGTGCAGCTACCGCTTTCAAACGCACGCCGTCGTTGGCGTCGTGCGCCAAAACATAAAGCAACGCTTCCGTAAGATCGTCATCCGGGGCCAGCGTCATTGCCGCGGCGCGTGTTTGATTGACGGCTTTCACCGCTTTCAAGCGCAAGCCGGTTTGTTCCTGTTCGCGCATGGTGTGCGCCAACACCTGACGAATCGCCGGATCAGACACGGTGCCGCGCAGAGAAACATTGTTCACCGTACTGAACTCGATTTCGATCTGGCCGGAAACCGGATCAAGGTTGATGCGATGCACATTGGCCAATTGCGGTGTGATCGATGAGGTTGCCGTGACGAACGGTTCTGCCGGCATCAGCCAATTCGAAGGCGCCGGCGATTGCTCCGCTATCATCCGCGGAGGCGCAAAAAACTGGCGTCCAATAAAGATACCGAAAATCAACATGGCCGCTGCGAAGCCGAGCTGCCAGGTCCAGCGGCGTTGTGCGGCAAAAGTAACGCGCACAGTCTGCCACCACGACGGCGCTTGCGCCGCACGCTGCAACTCTTCATTGAGATTCGCGCGCAAACGCTTGAGGGTGGCCTCCTCCGGCTCAAATTGTCCCGCGTCTTGCAACCGGCGATGCAGCTTGCGAATGCGGGCCAGTTCTTCTTGCGCCGCGGGATTCGTGCGCAGCCATTCTTCGACTTGCTGGCGCTCGATTGTGCTCAACTCATTGCTGTCGTAGAGCAGCAACAGTTGGCGAATGTGATCCGGTATGCTCATAAGGACCCTTCGTGGTATGCTCGTAATTTTTGTTGCAGGTGTTGCGTTGCGCGAAACAGGTAGTTTTTTACCGTGCCTTCAGCGCAGGATAAAATGGCGGCAATATCCTGCAATTTATGCCCGTGAAAATGGCGCAGCACGAATACCGCGCGCTGTTGCTCGGAAAGCGAGGCAATCGCCTCGGAAATTTTCTGGCCCAGCTCGCGATTCATCGCCGCCCGTTCCGGGTCAACCTCTGGCGCGGCGATTTGATAACGCCCTTCGGATTCTTCGTCCTCGGCCAGCGGAGATTCCAACGAATAAAACCGCTCGCGGCTGCGTTTCTTGCGATAATTGATGCAGGCGTTCACCACGATGCGATACAGCCAGGTCGAAAATTCGCTTTCGAAACGAAACGTGCCGATCTTGCGAAACACGAGCACGAAGATTTCTTGATAGACGTCTTCGGCATCTTCGCGCCGGCTCAAGAGATGGAAAGCGAGTTTCAACACCTGGCGATCGTGCAACGCCACGAGCTGCTCGAACGCCGCGAGGTTGCCCTGCTGTGCGCGTCGAATGAGTCTTTCTTCGGTCTCTGTCATAGCTTGATGAAATAGACAATGCCGCGTGAAAAAGGTTTGCACAAAGCGCTTGCGTTTTGGCATGAATTCCTTATAATGCGACTCGTCAAGCCGTGGGCGGCATGAAGCATCTCGCCCACGGCATGCTCACAAACGTCACATTTTATGCAAAACCCTGAATCAAAACGCAATGATTTTGTCGCGATTGCCGGCAATATCGGTGTGGGCAAAACAACGTTGACGCGCCTGCTGGCGGAACGCTTTGGCTGGACGGTGTTCTTCGAGAAAGAGGTGCACAATCCCTATCTCGCCGATTTTTATAAAGACATGAGCCGCTGGGCGTTTCATTCACAGCTTTTCTTTTTGAAGGAACGCCTCAAAGATCATCTGCGCATTCAGGCGAGCAACAACACCATCTGCGTGCAAGATCGCACGATTTATGAAGACGCCGAAATTTTTGCCCAAAATCTTTTTGATCGCGGCTTGATGCTGGAGCGCGATTTTGCGTGTTATCTCGATTTGTACCGTTCGATCTCGCAAGCGTTGCAGCCGCCCGCAGTCTTTGTCTATTTGCGGGCCTCAATTTGGACCTTGATCAGCCGCATACGCCGCCGCGGCCGTGACTATGAACAAAATATCGATAAGGAATATTTAGCGCAGTTGAATATTGCCTATGATCATTGGGCAAAACGCGCGGCGGCCAATCATCGTGTGCTGGTGATCGAGACGGATCAGCATGATATTCTCAAGGAGAAAGAATGGTCGGAAGGGGTGTTGCTGGACATTTATCGCGCGGTTCAGGCATGAAGCGCGAAGGACAGGAGGCTTGCACTCGCGCGCGTTGTCACGGCTTGAACATGCGGGCGCGAGTGCGAGCGGGAAATTTTAATGCGATCCGGCGCTGATTTGTGCTGGAGAAGCGAAAACGCTGCTGTCAACTTGTGCGGCTGCGATAATATCGGTAAAAACGATTTTGCGATTCCCGCCGGCCAGAACTCTCTCCGTTGCCAATTTGATGTTTCCGAAGTTTTGCCAGTTGTTCCATTGCGCGGCAATCGGCGCTGCGCCGCTGGTTGAAAAATATTCCCAGCGTTTGATCAAATGCGAGGCGGGATCGACAAAAATATGATACACATTTTCGGGCGTGAGGCCGACGCGTTCGATAAAGCTGAGCTTCAGCACGTTATATGTTGCGCCTTCGCTTTCCCTCACACCTTGATATTCCAATTTCACTCCCGGATCTTTTAGCTTGAAGGGCATCAGCAGCCAGTAAGTATCGTTGATGAAGCGGGTGTAGGCCATGCCGAGCAGGCTGTGCGTTTCATCGACGCCGGCAGGCTTGCCGTTCACGAACACCTTGCCATCCTGCTGTGAATTGAGATTGAAGTAAGCCAGGAGATGATCGTTGCCCAAGCTGCCTTCTAGGCGATAGCGGTGGGCGGCGCGATCCCAATCGTGCCGC
>QEVD01000519.1 GCA_003576975.1 Candidatus Zhuqueibacterota bacterium | reverse complement strand
ACCACAGGAAAGCCCAACTCGCGCAATAGCAGATGATGCAACGGTGAGTAGGGCAGCATCACGCCGAGATGGGGATTATTGGGCGCGATTGCAGATGTCAGATTGCGGATTGCCGGCTTACGCGCGAGCAGAACAATGGGTGATTCGGGAGATTGCAGCAAGCGTTCTTCGAGCACGGAGACGTGGCACTCTGCCTTGATAGTGGTGAGCGAGGGATACATCACCGCAAAAGGCTTTTCTTCGCGTTGTTTGCGCGCACGCAAGCGCATAACCGCATCATGATTGCGCGCATCAACCATCAACAGAAAGCCGCCAATGCCTTTGAGCGCCAGAATTTTCCCCTCGCGCACCATGTTGGCAGATTGCTGCAACGCATCATGATTCTTTGTGAGAACTTTTCCATTCGTCTCCCACAATTCGAGATGCGGGCCGCAACTCGGGCAAGCGTTGGGTTGGGCATGAAAGCGGCGATCATGGGGATTCTCATACTCCTCCCGGCACGCGGGGCACATCGCGAATTTTTTCATCGTGGTATTGGGGCGATCATACGGCAGCGCTGCGATGATCGTAAATCGCGGGCCGCAATTGGTGCAGTTGGTGAAGGGGTAAAGATAACGCCGGTCACCGGGATCAAAGATTTCGCGCAAACAATCCGAACACGTGGCAATGTCGGGCATAATCACGGCCGTCTTTTTTCCGGATTCTTCGCTTTGGCGAATTTCGAAATGCGCATAGCCGCGCGCATCGAGAAAGGAAAACTCCAAACCATGCACGACCGACGCCGGCGGTTTTTCTTCTTCAATTCGCAAGACAAATTGTTCAAGAGCCGCTTGCGGACCTTCGGCCTCGATGAACAAACCTTGCGCGGAGTTCGATATCCAGCCGGTGAGATTCATCTCCGTTGCCAGGCGATAAACAAAAGGGCGGAATCCCACGCCTTGCACCGCGCCCCGTAGAATTATTTTTATACGCTCAGCAGTCATTATTATAAAACGCAAGAAATGAAATTCACCAAACCGCGAATGACACTTTACTTCGGGCAAGCTCTCCGCTATTCCATGAAGAGTCCTTCCACAAAGCCAATACGGTAGGCGAGAAACAAGCCAAAAATCAAACTCAACACGCCGGAAGCCATGGCGAGATGGCGATTGGCGCTGGCAAAGCGACCGGCGGAATAAGCAAACGGCAAGGCAAGAGCCGCGGTGATTAACATCATTCCGGCGATCGTGCCGAGGCCAAAAACCAAAAGATAGGCCAGTGCGGTCAAAGGCTCCCGAATCGTAGTCAACACCAGCAGCGCCAACGCGGCTGAGCCGGCGAGGCCGTGAACAATGCCGATGATAATTGGTCGAAGAATTTGGTAAAACCCAATTCTACCGAACACGCGATCAAGCCAGGCTTGCGGGGTGGCGTTCTCGTCATGGCCATGAATCTCTGGCGCATGACGGTGAGGATGACTATGAACATAATCGCCGTGACGATGCGGGTGATCATGGATACTATGCTCGTGTTGATGAGTTGCTGTGACATTGCCGCGCATCCAGCGCAGGAGGCCACCCAGGTTCATGACTCCCAAAATGATGAGCATAAGAGCAACCGAAAATTCCATGGCAAGGCCGAGGCGCGGCGGGATAACGATGCCAAAGAGAATGATTGTGCCGCCGACAAAAAATATCGTGAGGCTGTGGCCCAGTCCCCAAAACATGCCGAGCAACGCCGCGCTGCTCATCTTGCGTTCGCGACTCACGATCGTGGAAACGGCAATAACATGATCCGCATCCGTCGCATGCCGCATGCCCAGAAAAATGCCAAAGAACATGAACGAAATAAGAGTGATCATTCGGTTGTTCGCAGGTGAAATCCAAAACAAAAGAATAAGAGTACACGCAAGGAAATGTCCAAAAAATTATGCTGGCGTTACCTCTAATGAATTTGGTAATGTTCAGCCAGTCACTTCTTTCGTCAACTGCAGCCGCTGTAAATAAGCCTGCCGCGCGATTTGCACATCGGCGAGAAAATGGGGGAGTTCCTCCAGCAGCAGCGCTTGCGGACCATCGACCAACGCGCTGGGTGGATTCGGATGAAAATCCACCAGGATCATATTCGCGCCCGCAATCACGCCCTGCACCGTGGCATGAAAAATGTCAAGCAGGCCGTCGGGCGCGCGCTCGCGCGATCCCACCGAATGTGACGGATCGATGCACACTGGCATGCGCGTCAAGCGCTTCACCACCGGTACATGTGAAAAATCCACCATGTTGCGATGCGGCTCCGCAAACGAGTTCTTCATGCCGCGCAAACAAAAAATCACGTTACTGTTACCCTCGCTGGCGAGATATTCCGCGGCGTTGAGCGACTCGGCGAGCGAGATCCCGAAACCGCGTTTTAACAACACGGGATATTTTTTTTGCCTGCCGATCGCCTTGAGCAGCTCGAAGTTCTGCGTGTTGCGCGTGCCGATTTGCAACAACACGCCCGTGGGATTTCCGGCCTGCGTCAAGCAATCATCGATTTCTTCCACGTGATCTTCGTGCGTGATTTCCATGGCAATGATCTTGATGCCGTATTTCCCCGCCAGCTCGAACACATAAGGCAGGCAGCTTTTGCCGTGTCCTTGAAAGGAGTAGGGATTGGTGCGCGGTTTATACGCGCCCATACGCGTGCAGGTTTGTCCGTTTTCCTGCAGGGCGCGCATCATGATCTCCACATGTTTGCGGTTGTCAACTGCGCACAAGCCGGCAAAAACAATGAGAGTATTCTGATCAAAGTGAATGCTGTTGTAGGTAAAACCGGTGGTGCGGTTATCATCTTTGTGGCGGCCGAGAATGCGGTACTCTTCCGAGATGCGTATCGCGCGCTCGACGGCCGGCAATGCCGCGATGGTTTCCAGGCTCAGCTTCTTGGTATCACCGATCAGATAAATCTCCGTGAGCTTTTGCTGCCGGCCCTGTACCTCGTGTTTTTGAATTCGAATTTGGGGCAAATTGTTGAGGTAGGTTAAAGTCGTCTGAAACGATTCCGAGCTTTCGTCGATGTTGGGGTGAAGAATAACGAGCATAATGAACTTTCGCTTGTAATTTTTTGTTTCGGCGCCGAACCGTTCCTGCCCGCCCTGCAAAATTTTCATGGAACCGGCGCCTTGAATTTTTATCTCAGACATCTGCCTGGTCGCTTGCCGAAAATAGCATATTAATTTTCGGGATACAAGAGGCAGAGGTGACGAAAAATGGCTCATGCGTTTTGACAATCAAGTTCGGCTATGTTCCGCGTAGGGAGCAATTCCCAAAAGTAGGTGTTTCAAAATAGCCCTTTCATTGAGC
>QEVD01000518.1 GCA_003576975.1 Candidatus Zhuqueibacterota bacterium | reverse complement strand
GACGTCAGCGACAAACCGGAGTGGGTGCGAAACCTGCCGCTGTTGACGGCCACAGCCATTGCCGGCATCGATACGCTTTTTCGCAAAAGGCTGCAAAGCCTCCTGGCGGTTGATGATATGATCAAAAGCCTGGTGGACACGCTGTCTGCTTACAACGAGTTAGAAAATACCTACTTCTTTTTCACTTCAGACAACGGTTATCATTTCGGCGAGCATCGCCGCAGAATGAACAAGAACACGGCGTATGAAGAGTCGATTCGTGTTCCGTTGATTGTGCGCGGCCCGGGCGTTGCGGCCGGGCGGGTGTTGGATCATTTGGTGATGAACATTGATTTGGGGCCGACGTTTGCCGAGCTGGCAGGCGCCACGGCGCCGGATTTTGTTGATGGCCGTTCTCTCATGCCCTTGCTGCATAACACTCCTCCCACGATATCGGCCTGGCGTCACGATGTGTTGATCGAGCATTGGATTGATGACCAGGATAAGCGCGTGCCGGAGTTCACGGCGCTGCGTACCTGGAATTATACCTATGTGGAATATCCCACCGGCGAACGCGAGCTTTATGATTTGCGGGTTGATCCGTTTCAATTGCAGAGCCTGCACACAACTGCTGATCCAGCATTGCTTGCCCAGCTTGCCGCGCAACTTGATTCATTACGCCATTGCAGCGGCGGCAATTGCTTTCCGGTTGGCGTCGCAGAAAAAAACCTCGCGGTCAATCCATCGGATTTTGGGCTGGAACAAAATTATCCCAATCCCTTCAACCCGTCTACGACAATTCGTTTCTACCTACTCAAACGCGAGCAAGTCACGCTGACGATCTATGATCTCACCGGCAGGCAGGCGGCTGTGCTGGTGGACGCGGTTTTGAATGCCGGCGAACATCAAGTCGCAATTGATTCTGAAAAACTGGCCAGCGGTGTGTGGTTTTATCAGCTCAAGACGCCCTCCTTTTCGCAAACGCGTAAGGCCATGGTGTTGCGCTGAGAATAATTCGGGATAGGTCCGGTAATTGTCGAGGCACCATGGGAAAATCTGTTGCAATAATATAATGGACATGACATATTGGGATGAGATGTGGTAGAAACGCAACGAAATTCTCAACTCAATTTAACTGAAGAAATGTTGAATCAAATAAAAAGGCTGTCGCGATGCCCTATACAATGATCGACCCTCGTACAGGCTTCATATCCTTGGAAGTCTATTGGCGACCGAAAGACGGGGTGCCCAACCCCAATCGCCCGGGGGAGAAGGTTTCGATTTCAATATTCCGGCCATGCGCGCCGGAGGCCTCTTGTTATTGTGGAAGTGGAAGGACCTTCCGAAGCTGTTGTCAAAATCGAAAACAATGGCCGGTGGTTACGCCTGATACTGGCGGCATGAGCTTTAGCCACGCCCGTGCGCATTCTTCGGTTTATCCGATACGCGAGGCTACAAAGCTGCGGCAAGCTTTCATGACGGACTCCCGCTTGCAGTGCACAGATGATAGCTCCACTACAGCAGGGTTTTGGCTATTTGTCGGCGCCCCACCGATTGAAACAACTTATGGCCGTCTGAATTTTGGTGATTTGGAAATCAAAAAAGGCCGCTTATTGGTAACAGCAATGAGCGCAAAACGCCACGAGGTTATACAAAAACTTTTGATCGAAATTGCCGCAGGCTGCTTGGACACGGCATCCGTCAAAGTTCATCCAGCACATTATCTCGACAAACCCGCGCAACCGCAATTAATGGAAATCAAAACACCGCCGCGCTAGAAATAAAATTCGAGTTGGCCGCAAAACGCCAGGCTGAGCTTGAGACTATTTGCAGTTTTTTGGCAGAGAGGATGGCTTTAAAATTCAAACAATGATGCCACGATCTTTTTTTGTACGCCATATTGTTAATAAGGAATGAGAGGAATCACGGCAAAAAGACGAAACGCTGAAATTGAAAAACTGATTGAAGAAATTACGGTGGACTGCTACAATGAATATGAGCAATTATCAGCCTTCGAGGTCACCATTAATGATGCCATCGATGGTTATGCCAAGGCTTTTTACTTGGATGAACCCGTATATCTCGTGGGAGTGAATTTTGACCAGGGAATCTATGCTGGTCTGCGCGCACAGATCACCCGGCAGCGCAAAAAAATTGAGGTGGCGTTATTGGATTTGGAGATCGATCGTGAAGAAGAAGATCTCCAACACCTAGTAGAAGCCTACAAATATTTCGTTAAGAAATTGGGTTAGGTGAAAGCTGTTGAAACAAGTGAGAATCCGGCCTTGTTCGAAGACACACAGGTGAGAAAATCATGAAGATTGCCCTCACCGCAGATCTGCACTGGAATGTCTCGACGCGCGGAGATCGCAATACCCGGCGCCTGGCGGATCGCGTGGTTGAGCTGAACCCCGACATTCTTATTCTGATCGGCGATACCGGCGTCGAAGAGGAAATGGCCAAGGGCCTTGCTCTGTTCCGGGAATTCAAAGGCGCGAAATTGTTGGTGGCCGGCAATCACTGCCTGTGGTGCGACCGGCGCGGCCCCAATTCTTTGGAAATTTACCAAAAAGTTATCGCGGAAACGGCGGAACATTTTGGCCTTCATTATTTGGATAAACAGCCGTGGCTCGCTGCCGATCATTCCTTTGCCGTTGTGGGCAACATCAGTTGGTATGACTACTCGTACGCCTCACCGGTGATTGCAGAAAAGTATCCCGACTGTCAGGAGATTTACCGGCGTAAAAAATTTCTCAACGGCTGGCATAACGACGGGCGATACGTGCGCCTGGGCATGCCAGATGCCGACTTCACCCGATTGGTGCTGGCAAAACTGAAAAGCGATCTCGACGATGTGAGCCAGCGCGCGGAAATGATAATTGCCGCGATCCATCATCCGCCGTTTCCGGAGTTGTTTTATCCTCTGCGCGCCAAGCCCAGCGATGATGATTTGATCTGGCTGGCGTACACCAGCAACCGCGCCATCGCCGACCTTTTGCCGCGCTATCCCAAACTTCGCTACGTTTTTTGCGGCCACACCCATTTTGCGCGGCATGCCAGAATCGGACAGATTCACGCCTTCAATATCGGCGGGAACTATCACTGGAAACGCCTGGCTTTGCTCGACCTTGTTTCCAATAAAGTCGAATTTCAAGAATTCCGATAACAAAAATCGTGTTGCCAAAGGAGCGCTTCATGCACGATGCCAACTCATCGCAACAATCCCTCCTACTTCCAGCAACAGCCAATGGCCATTCCCGTCGCGACTTCCTGAAAGTCCTTTCCCTTGCCCTCGCGGCAATTCCATTGCGCCCGGCCTTCAGCTTCCCCGAAAAAGATCCCGTCAA
>QEVD01000517.1 GCA_003576975.1 Candidatus Zhuqueibacterota bacterium | reverse complement strand
ATAACGGCATCGCCTTTCATGCGCGGATTGAACCGGTCAGCCTTGAATTAACCGCCGACCCCGAATTGATCGAACAGGTTCTGATCAATCTTTTGCTCAATGCCATGCAGGCCGTGCACGAACAGCGGAATGCTCGAATCGATTTGAATGCCCAGCTTGACGAACGCGGTCGGGTCGTCATTCAGGTGAAAGACAATGGCCCCGGGATTATTGCCGAGGCGCGCGAGAAAATTTTTATCCCCTTTTTTACGACCAAGAAAGGCGGTTCCGGCATCGGCCTGAGCCTCTCGCGCCAGATCATGCGGCTGCATCGCGGCACCATTGGCGTTAGTTCCGAGCCGAATGTTGCGACCGTGTTTACATTGAGGTTTTAAGTTTCATGGCCGGGCAAACTGCACAACCCACACCAGATTTGAGTATCATCATTGTGACGTACAACTCGCAACATGACATTGTGAAATGCTTGCGATCGTTGCAGCAATTTTTCCTCTCTGTGCAGTGTGAGATTATTGTTTTTGACAACGCTTCAACCGACGATACCGTGACGCTTGTGGCACAGCAGTTTCCTGGGGTGCGCCTGTTTCGCCACCCGGCAAATGTCGGGTTTGGCCGTGCTAACAATCTGGCTGTCACAAACGCGCGCGGCCGTCATCTGCTTTTTTTGAATCCCGATACCTGGGTCGATAACGATCTCGCCGCAGCGCTGGTGTCCTATTTGGATGCGCATCCCGGCGCCGGAGGTTGTGCGCCGCGCGTGCTGAATCCGGATGGCACGCTGCAGCGCGGATCGGTGCGCGCATTCCCCACGCTTGCGACCTTGCTCTTCGAACAACTCGGCTGGTCGCGATTGTTCCCGCGCAGTTCTCGGTTCGGAAGTTACTTGATGACCTGGTGGGATCATAATGAGCAACGCGAAGTCGATCAACCTATGGGCGCCTGCCTTGCCGTGCGGCGCGAAGCCTTTGAAGCTGTTTCCGGTTTTGATGAAGATTATTTTATGTATTTCGAAGATGTCGAGTTGTGCCGTGCCCTGTATAATGCCGGATGGAAAATCGTATTTCTGCCTGAGGCACGGGTTTTTCATGTGGGCGGCCAAAGCACGAATCAAGTTGTGATGACAAACTTTCCGGAGTTTTACCGCAGCATGTATCGTTACTTTCGCCGCCATCACGGCTTTTTGAGAACGGTGATTGCCAAATTGCTTGTTACGGTAGGCGAGTTGGGGAAATTTGTTGCTTTGATTTTTTTGTTAATCACTGAAAAATTTCAAGAACGCCCGGTTTATTGGCGGAATCGGCGTGAGCAGCTTTTGAGCCATGGGCGAGTGCTTCTGCAGCATTGGTTTTATTGATGAAAATCATTTTTATTTCGCCATATCCTCGCGCGGGCGGCAGCAGCCGTTTTCGCATTTACCAATACGTGCCCTTTCTGCAAGCGAATGGCCATGAGGTTTTCGTTCATCCGTTTCTGAATGATGCCGGATACCAAACAATGTATCTACCGGGCAGAATCGTGCAGAAAATTTTTATCGTGTTGTCGGGAATGTGGCGAACGTTGCGCCTGTTGCCAAAAATAAAAAATTATGATGTGTGCATCGTGCATCGGGAAGTGGCGCTCGCCGGGCCCGGCGTATTGGAATGGTTGGTGGCAAAATTCAGCCGAAATTTGGTTTATGATTTTGATGACGCCGTGTTTGAGCCGCATGTCAGCTCCGCCAACCGCGTCTTTGCCGTTTTGAAATCCACGCAAAAGATCCCGCATTTAATCTCGCGCTGCCACGCCGTGATTGCCGGGAATTCTTATCTCGAAGATTTTGCGCGACAGTATTGCGCCAAAACATTTCAACTGCCAACGCCTGTCGACGTCAAGCGTTTTGTGCCGCGATTATCAAAAACAAACATCTCAATCATCATTGGTTGGATCGGAAGCCATTCGACTTCGCCCTATCTTACGATCGTTGCTGAGGCGCTCAAAAACCTGCAAACGGAATTTGGCCGTCACATCGGCATCGAAATCGTCGGTGCAGGCAACTTTCGGTTTGAAAAGCTCGAGGCAAATTACCGTACCTGGGTTTTGGAAAAAGAAGTTTCCGATCTGCAGGGCTTCGATATCGGCATCATGCCGATGCCGGATAATCGCTGGACGCGCGGAAAATGCGGATTCAAAGCATTGCAGTATATGAGCGTCGGTATTCCAGTCGTGTGTTCGCCGGTTGGCATGAATCGCGACATCGTTGCACACGGCGAAAATGGATTCTGGGCAGAAACCTCCATGGAATGGCAGCAAGCGCTACACATGTTGATCAGTGATGCGGAATTACGCAAACGAATGGGCGAAAATGGACGCCGCCTGGCGGAAGAACGATTTTCGTTGGAACAATGCGCCGATCGCCTGAACCGGATATTGCTGGGGGTGACGCATGACTGAACGTCACAAGGTTCGTGTGCTGTATGTCATCACTCGCCTCATTGTCGGCGGTGCGCAAGAAACCGTCATGTTGTTGGCAGGTGGTTTGGACAAAAAATGCTTTCAGGCTAGCGTTATCAGCGGGCCGCAAACCGGTGTGGAAGGCAGTTTGATTGAAGACGTGCGCCGGCGCGGCATTCCATTGACGATTCTGCCGGACCTGGTGCGCGAACTTGATCTCATAAAAGATATTAAAGCCTTTTGGAAATTATATCGCTTTATGAAAGCCGGCGGTTACGACATCGTGCATACCAACAGTAGTAAAGCCGGAATTCTGGGTCGTTGGGCTGCGTGGCTGGCTGGCATTCCGGTGATCGTTCACACCGTTCATGGCTGGGGGTATCATGATTATCAGCAACCTCTGGTGCAGAGACTTTTTATCTGGCTTGAAAGAATTAGCGCGGCCATCACACAGCGGCTTATCGTGGTGTCAACGCGCAATATCGAAAAAGGCCTGGCTGATCGCATTGCAACAAAGGGAAAATACCTCACGATTCGCAGCGGCATTGAACTCGAAGATTTTATGCATCCTGCACACGATCGTGCGAGCATGCGCGCGCTGCTTGATATTCCGTTAACCGCGCCGGTGGTTGGAACGGTGACACGTTTATCAGCACAGAAAGCGCCCACAGATTTTGCTGCCGCTGCCATTGAGATTGCACAAAGCGCGCCCGATACGCATTTCGTCATGGTGGGTGACGGGCCGCTGCGCGGCGAAGTGGAGGGGATGATCGCGCAAGCGGATTTGCAAAAACGGTTTCACCTCACCGGGCTGCGCCGCGATGTTGCGGATTTGCTGACGACTTTTGATATTTTCGTGCTCTCATCCTTGTGGGAAGGGCTGCCGCGCGTTCTGCCGCAAGCCATGGCTGCGGG
>QEVD01000020.1 GCA_003576975.1 Candidatus Zhuqueibacterota bacterium | reverse complement strand
CCGATCTACAATGCCTTTGATAATGAAGAAAGCCTGGCGCGCGGCTGGATTTCCAAAACCGAAACCGTGACCGTGCCGGCCGGCGCGTTTCAATGCTTTCGCGTCGAGGGGTTTTCCGGCAAAGCGCGCTGGATTCTGCTGCTCGACACCGCCTATCCTCACCGCATCATCAAACAAATCTATCCTTCTGCGCATTTAAGCCTGGAGCTTGTCGAAGTCGCGGCCACGTTCTGATCAAAGCCCTTGACATCGTGAGGGGAGATGATTACCTTTTCGCCGGTTTTTGAGAACGAACGTGGTCGGATCTTCCATGCTATTTACTGGCGATACCAAACGAAACGGCATTCTGCGGCCGCGGCAGAAGAATGCTTCCCCCATTGAAACGAATTTTCTTTTTGTTTATGGTTTGTTGATGCGCGGTTTGGAACGCGCTGATTTTCTGAATAATCCTGACAAAGCGAGCTTTATCGGCAAGGCGGAAGCTGCCGGTGTTTTGTACGATGTCGGCTCTTTCCCCGGCATGATTGCGAGCCAAAACGGCGGCGTGGTTTACGGCGAATTGTACGAGCTGCACGATCCCGAGATTTTTTTTGAGACGCTTGATCTCATCGAGGGCTACTGGCCCGATCAACCCGAGCGCAGTTTGTCGATTCGAAAAATAATTTCCGTGGCCACCGCTTCCGGCCCGATCAACGCCTGGGCCTACCTCTTGAATTTGCCGAGCGAGGGCTTGCCGCAAATCCCTTCAGGAAATTTTCGCGCCTATCAACCGGTTACCGGCTGGCTTGACGAATAATGACGCGCATGCAAACATATTGACTCCCGCAGAAACCAGGAACTCGCGTCTGTGGGAGTTTTTGTTTTTGGGACGAGATTCGCATCAACTGTTTATTTGAATCTGTTGGCGTCTACGCCGTTTTTCAGTCAAACTGAAAATTGAAACTTCTTGAGCCGCTTTAAACTCCGCTCACAAAAATGGAAATCCCACAAAAAAGCAAAAGCCTTTTCTGTGGGATTTCATTTCCGTGGGCGAGACACTTTCAGAATTCTATTCTAACTTTGAGAAGTTAATCGCCCAGCGCGCCTCATGCCCGAACTGCTCATTTCGAACACCACTTCTGCCGGCATTGCCTTTGGGATTGCGGCATTCCTGGCAATCTTTGCCGCGCTGTTTGCGCTGCATGTTTATCGCGCGCAGAGCTTTGCCGTGTTTGCCGGCCTGTTTGCCGCAGAGGTGATCAAGCTGTTTTATCTGCTCACCCTGTTGGGCCAGATGAATCCGGTATGGGCCTGGACCGGCCCGGGCAGCGTTGCATTTATTGCGCGCGTGTTTTTGATCATGCTCAGCGCGTTCTGGCTGGTTTTTTCCTTTCTCGCCTTTCATCATTCCTCACCTGCGGAAAAATCTCATCTGTTGCACTGGTCGATTTATGCGGTGATGGCGCTCGCCTTGATTTTCGGCCTGACGCTCGGGCATCAATCCCTTTTGCAAACGATTACTCTGACGCCGTCCGCGCAAGACTTGATCCGGCAATTTGCCGCCGGTATATGCGCCGGCTGTTTCTTGTTGGCGAGTGTGAGCGCCGGTATGCGTTGGTGGCGCAGCCGCAATGCGCTTTGGATTTGGCTGGTCTTGGCCGCTGTGACGCTGGCAGCAACCACGGCGCTGCAATTTCTGCTGCCGTCTTCCGCGGTTTCGGTTATGGCCTTGCTCGGCCTCTCAAGTTTGCTGGTCGCGGGTGGTTTGTTTGCGGATCGCGCGCGCTTTTTGCGTTTCGAAGCTGAGCTGCGCAAAAGCCTGCTGGAAAACAGCATCAAGCTGGAGGAACAGCTTCGCAGCCAGAGCGCGGCCATGGCGCTCACGCACGAAGCCATCGCACACCTTGATTTGAACGACAAGATCACGTTTGCGAATGAGAATTTTTTGCAATTGCTCGGCTATCACGGCGACCCGCCGTTGGGCCGGAGTCTGAAAGAGATTGTGTCGAAGGAAGTTTATGAGGCGTTTCAGCCCCTGCTGCGCGAAGCGCGGCGCGAGCGTGCGGCGCAGGTGGAGATTGCCGTGCCTTTGCCCGGCGGGCAACGCCTCATGCAGGCTTCGTATGCGCCGATTCGCCAGGACAATCAACGAATCGAGGGCCTGCATCTCGGCCTGATTGATGTCACCGAGTATCGCCGCACGGAAAAGTCGCTGCAGGCGTTGGCCGGCAGCCACCGGGAAAATTTCAATATTTTTTATCAGGCGCAGGCCAATGCGTCGGATGCCATGGTGATTACCGATTTGCAGTACAAGATTAGCGACGCCAATCCCGCGTTCGAGCGCGCCTTTGGCTTCTCAAAGCAGGAAATCCTGGCGCACGAGATCGGCGAGTGTTTTGCCTCGGATTCATTTCCGCTGGCGGATATCCAGCGCCGGCTGGCGCAGCACAAGCCCTGGCGCGGGGAAGTGTTGAGCAGCGGCAAAGATGGCCGCACGTTTGTCAGCGATCTCGCCGTGATTCCGCTGACGGCAGATGAGCAACGCATTGTGCGTTATTTGTGGATCGCGCACGATCTCACCGAACAGCGCAAGCTGGAAAACGAGTTGGCGCGCCGCGCGCAAGTCGTGCAGGCCAAGCAAGATGAAATCGCGGCGACGCGGCAATATTTTGAATCTCTGCTGGACACCCTGAACGACATTTTCATCATTGTCGATACAGCCGGACGATGCCTCTATCTGAATGCGCCGGCGCGCGAGCGGCTGGGTTTCTCGGCGGAAGAGTTGACGGCGAAGAAACTGCCGAATTTTTTGCAGGAAGTTCAGCGTCTTGGCGGTTACGGCGACGCCGTGAAAATCGAGTTTCGTGAATATGAAGCCGCGATTCAAACGCGCGCGGGCGAAACCCTCACCTGCTTGTGGAGTGCGCGGCCGCTGTTCAATGCCAAAAAAGAATGGCTTGGCACGCTGGCAATCGGCCGCGAGATGGATGAATTAAAACGCTTGCGGACTTCGGCGGACACGCTGGAGCTGGAACAGAAAATTCAACAGCGCACCGCCGAGCTGCAGCGCCGTATCGACCAACTCGCCAAAATGATGGAGATTGGCGAAGATATTCGCCTCAACGTCAGCCTCGATGTCATCATGCAGGCGGTGGCCAATGCCATTTCAGCGCTGGGCTGGCAACGCGTCGGCGTTTTTCATCGCCGCCAGGATGAAACCTATGAATTGGTGGCGAGCGCGGGATTTGACGAGCGCCGGGCGAGCCTGCCGCGCAAATTCGTGAAGATTTCATATCCCGATCTTGCGCCGTATTTGCTCGAACGCTGGCGCATCAGCCAATCCTTTTACCTTGATGCGCGGCAATTGCAGGGCAAACGCCCGGGATTTTTGCCCAACACGCTCGACATTTTTGCAGTGGGCGATTGGCATGAACATGATTGTCTGCTCGTGCCGATTCGCGGCCGCGACAAAACTATCGGCATGATCATGGTGTTCAGTCCGAGCGATGGCCGCCGGCCCGAGGCTTCGCAAGTCCATGACCTTGAGTTGTTGGCCGATGATGCCGGCCTTGCCATCGCCAACAGCGAATTGCTGGCCTCGCATGCTGCAAGCGAACGCCAGGCCCGGCTGCTCGCGCACATCGGTAACGCCTTTCAAGCCGCGTCGACATTGGACGAAGTTGTGATCGATATTGCCGGCTTGATGGCGCAAGCGTTGTCGTGTCCGTTGGTGATTGTGGTGCGCGCCGATGCCGTGGCTGCTGCCGGCGTGAATGGCGGTTTGCTCTCTCCCAAATGGGTGGCGGCTGCCGGCCAGCCTGCGCGCGCCGAAAAAGGGCGCGGGCGTCGCTTGACAAACGACGATGTTCCTGAAACGCTGCTCAAAGAATTGTTCGAACAAACCGGCCGTGAACGTGAACGCCTGGTCGAGCTTGAGCCTGCGCCCTGGCGCGAATTGATTGCGGCTTCACCGGCGAATGATACCGCCGATACTCTTTCTGCCCGGTTGATCGCGTTGCGCTCGCGCGGCCGGAGTTTTGGTTTTGTGCTTTGCTTTGAAGCCGAGGCCGCGACAGTCTCGCCCGCGATTCCCGCAACATTTTTATCCGATTTGATCGCGCAAGCGACGTTGACCATTGACAACGCGCGCCTCTTTCATCAAACCGAAGAAAAAGCGCATGAGTTGGCGCACGCCAATCAGCATATTTCAGAGTTTCTCGCCAGCACTTCGCACGAGTTGCGCACGCCCTTGCACGCCATTTTACAATTCTCGGAAATCCTGCTGGATGATGATTCAAAAAAATTGCATCCGGAACAGCGCCATCACCTGGAGATTGTGCAGCGCAGCGGCAAAGCGGCAAGAATCTGCTCGCCCTCATCAACGATATTTTGGATTTGAGCAAGATTGCGGCGGGCAAAATGGAAGCCATTCTCGAGGATTTCGATCCGCGGCTGATGATTTCGGAAATTGCGGAAACCGTGCGGCCGCTGTGCGAGAAGAAAAAATTGAAGCTGCAAATCAATCTGGCGGATTCGCTGCCGGTGTTGATCAATAGCGACCGCAACATGCTCACCCGCGCGCTCACGAATTTGCTCGGCAATGCCGTCAAATTTACCGAAGACGGTTACCTCGACGTTTCCGCGCATTATCGCGCGCCGGCGTTGGTGATTGCCGTGCGCGATAGCGGCATCGGCATCCCGGCGAACCGCCTGAAAGAAATTTTCGAGCCGTTCCGGCAATTGGAAATGAGCGAAGCCCGGCGCCACAGCGGCACGGGCTTGGGGCTGGCCATCTCGCAAAACATGCTGGCGATTTTGGGCGGCCGCATCGAGGTGGTGAGTAAAGTCGGCAGCGGTTCGACGTTTACGATTCATGTGCCGGTAAAAATTTCGTCGCCGGCAGAAACAAAACGCGCCGCCGGCGTTACCCGCAAACCGGCGCCGGCGCAAGCCGCTTCGTCCAAAAAGCGCCGCCGTCCGAGCGGGCATATTCTCGTGGTCGAGGATGACGAAAACACGCGCTACGCCATGCAGTTTATTTTGGAAAATGAAGGCTATCGCGTCAGCTTCGCGGAGGGCGAAGAGGCGATTTTATCAGCGCAGCACGAACGCCCCAACATGATTCTCATGGATATCATGATGCCGAAAATGGACGGCTATCAAGTGGCGCGCACGCTGAAAGCGCAGAAGCAACTCGCACACATTCCGGTGGTGGCGCTCACGGCGCGCGCCATGAAGGGCGATCGCGAAAAAGCGCTGGCCGCCGGCTGCGACGATTATCTCACCAAACCGTTTGAGAAAAAGGACATTTTGGGCATGATTGCCAAGTGGCTGGAGTAGGAGAAAGGTGATTTTGCGATTCTGCGCAAGCCGCCTTCCGAGTGTTTCACAATATTCTACCAGAATGACAGGTCAAGGTGTTTGTATCGGTGCAACGATAAGCCGCAATCAAACAAGAAAAAGTGCATTTCGCAAAAACGAGACAAAGACGCATAGAATCCACGAAGCTTTCTCTGGGAACTCTCTGTGGCTTCGCGGTTTTGTGTGAAAGTTTTTTGGGTAGATAAATCAATCCGGGAAAAAATATGCCCTCCTCCAACGACCCTCGCGCTGTTCTGGCCAAACTCGCGCATGATCTGCGCAATCCGGTGAACACCGCGCAATTGAATCTGGAAGCCGCGGAGATGCTTGCCGCAAAATCAAAAGATGCCAATGCCCAACGCCTGGCCAAGCATTTGCGCATCGCGGCGAGTGAAATGCAAAAATTGAAAGAGCTTGTAATCAAAGCAACGGAGCAGTTGTGAGCGACGAGCGTGACAAAATTTTGCTGGTAGACGACGAGCCGGAAGGCGTCTTTGGCCTTGAAACGTTGCTGGGCGACACCTACCAACTTTTCACCGCCGCCACCGGCGAGCAAGCCTGGGCGATTCTGCAGGAAGAAGATATTGCCGTGGCGTTGGTCGATTTGACTCTGGCTGATCTCGACGGCTTGCAGCTTTTGCAGCGCATGCAGAAAAAATTGCTGGGCACGGAATTGATCGTGGTCACCGGCTATGCCAGCATTGACACGGCGGTTGATGCCATGCGTTTGGGCGCCTACGATTATCTTCCCAAGCCGATTGAAGGCAAACGCCTGCTGCCGATTGTTGCCAAAGCCGCCGAGAAATACCGTCTCTGGCGCTCGCATCGCGCCATGACCGTGCAATTGCGCGAGTTGACGCGCTATGAAGAGTTGCTCGGCCAAAGCGAGGCCATGCGCGAAATTTATCGCCTCATCGAAACCGTCGCGAAAACAGATGCCACGGTTTTAATCACCGGGGAAAGCGGCACCGGCAAGGAACTCGTCGCGCGCGCGATTCATCGCCGCAGCGAGCGCAGCGCAGCTCCGTTTGTCGCGATGAATTGCTCGGCGTTGCCCGCGGAGATTCTCGAGAACGAATTGTTCGGCCACGAAAAGGGCGCTTTTACCGGCGCGTTAGCGGAAAAACACGGTTGTTTTGAATTGGCCGATGGCGGCACGTTGTTCTTTGACGAAATCGGCGAAATGCCGTTTGAGTTGCAGGCGAAATTGTTGCGCGCGCTCGAAGAACGCAAGTTTCGCCGGCTCGGCGGCCGCGAGGAAGTCAGCGTCGATGTGCGCCTCATCTCCGCCACGAATCGCGATGTGCGTGCGGCGGTGCGGGAGAAGAGTTTGCGCGAAGACTTGTTTTATCGCCTCGCCGTCGTTGAAGTTGAATTGCCGCCGCTGCGCGAACGTTTGAACGATTTGCCCTTGCTGGTGGAGGATTTCATCGCGCGCTTTTCGGAAAAGAATGCCAAAAAAGTTTCAGGCCTCACCCGTGATACTCTCGATATTTTGTTGCGCCATCCCTGGCCCGGCAATGTGCGCGAGTTGCGCAATGTCATCGAACGCGCCGTGATTCTCTGCCAGGGCCGTCACCTCACGCCCGCGGATTTGCCCAAGCACATGTTGTCGGCAGAAAACTCCAACGCCCTCACCATTCCAATCGGAACTACTGTTGACGAAGCGGAACGCATGCTGATTCTCAAAACACTCGATCTGCATCAAAATAATAAAACCAAAGCGGCAGACGTGTTGGGGATCAGTTTGAAAACATTGCACAACAAACTGGCACGTTATCGGTTGGAGTCTTGACATGTAAAAATTACGCCCTCGGTGCTTTCTTCTCGGCAGTCTTTACACGTTTTCCGAAGATGTTTCTATCCGCGCAGTCTTGCCCAATTTTCTTCCCGCCGCTTTTTTTCTTCTAAATCCTTGATTCCACGACTCCCAAAATAATCACGCCATTGTTGCCAAGCACGCAACAAGTTTGGCAATCGTTTTGCGTTGATCATGGGCGATTGTTGTTGCGTCAAATTTTGTATTCACCTCAAAAGATGATCAATCATGCTGGAAGAAAACGTGCGCTATACGACGGAATCACAAGCGGGATTTCAAAGCCGCCTCGGAGGATTGACATGGCACTTTTGCCTGTTTTGTTTTCATGCTTGTTAGGTTGGATACTAGGCCATGCCTTTGCATTGTGTGATCGTGCGCATGAACGCGGGCGTGCGATGAATTACGCCATCGGCATGATCGGCGCGGCCACGGGCGCGCTTGTCAGTCAATCCGTGCCTGCGCTCTATAACAAATTTTTGGCCATTAGCATTTTGTCGGCGTGCGTCGCGTTGGTTTTATTTCGCAGCCTGCGCCGCTTCGGCGCGCGTCTCGGTTGGAGGATTTCGATGTGAAGCCAATTTCTACCCTAACTTTTTTTGGAGGATGTTATGAAGAAAGTTTTGCTGACGGCCTTTTGCGGCGTCGTCCTGCTGCTTGTCATGGCGCATGACAACCTGCTCATGAGCCGTCTGCGCTGGCTCGAATCGCCGCAGGTTCACCACGTGCAAAAAGGCGAATCACTCAGCAAGCTCGCCAAAGAACATTACGGCGATACGGATTACTGGCGCGAGCTGGCATTGGTGAACCGTGCACCGAACCCCAATCACATCGAGCCGGACGAAAAAATTCTGCTGCCGGCCGCCAATGTCATGCAAGATTTGCGCAAAGCGCGCACGATTTCGAGTGTCAATTCTCTGGTGGATCAGCAGCAAATGGCAGCAAAGGCTTCGCCGGACAACGGCGCGTATTCTCGTTCCGAGCCCAGCGTGGTTTCAACCGGCAATCCCAATACCACGCCGGTAGCCGGTGTTGATTCACCGCCGGCGGGTTCGCCGTCAGACTGGTTTCGCAACCGCGCCCGGAATCCTCGAGCGGCTTATCCTGGTTCTGGTTGATTTTGGGATTGGTTTTGATCGGCGGCGTGATCGCGTTTGTGCTTTATCGCCGCCGCCAGGAAGAACTGGCGCAAGCGCAGGACGAGGATAGCAACTTTTATCGCCGTCGCGATGCGGAGCAGAGTAAATCGAAGGAGGATGACAAACGGCAAAATTTTCCTCACGATCGCCGGTCGATAATCTTAAGAAAAAACGCAGAAGTGGAAACCCGCGCGTGAATCTGTGGCAGCGCATGAAAGCGTTGCGCGCTGCC
Organism: Candidatus Zhuqueibacterota bacterium; assembly: GCA_003576975.1. Taxonomy (GTDB): domain Bacteria; phylum Zhuqueibacterota; class Zhuqueibacteria; order Zhuqueibacterales; family Zhuqueibacteraceae; genus Coneutiohabitans. The sequence goes on along the minus strand of QEVD01000020.1, from coordinate 53,812 downwards.
CGGCTCAAACCGGATTGGCGATCGGCCATCGCAAAAGTCACGTGGCGCGCCAGCACGCATTACAGCCGCCGGCCACGGTCACAAACGTACCGTTGAAAGCAAATTGCAGATTGCAGTATTATCCCCAAGCCCTTCCCCCTAAACCTCATGTCGGCTTGCGCTGAACTTCTCCTGGCAGCGGGAGCCGATTCCTCCGTAGAGCACGACAGGGAATCTGTCGTGCTCTCCTTTCTGAAAATTAACTTGTGCTTTCCGCGCATTTCATCTATCTTCACGCATGAATTTGACTAGACGAAAATTTTGTTCATATCTCGCATGCGTGACGCTGGTGAGCCAACTGCTTGGCCTGGTTTTCTGCGGCGATGTGGATTGCCTGCAAGGCGGTTCCGAGGAAAACTGTACGACGCTGTTGTGTGGCCTGCTTGCCGCGCATTCGTCGCCGCCGGCAGCGGCCAGCAGCGGCGCTAATGATTCTTGCCAATGTTTGTGCCACCTTTTGATCAATTTTCCCCAGATAAATCTGCAAGCCGCGGTATTGAATATCGCGCAACTTCACATGTTTGAAGAGTCACATTTTTTTGCTGCGCCGCCCCACGAGATTGATCATCCCCCCTGTGTTTAATCTCCCTCGTTGAGTTCCCAGATATTATTCCAAGTGTTGAACATTCTGTTTTTTGTTTAGAAAGGAACCGGAACGTGTTTCTATTTTTGCGTTCCTGCGGTGCCGTGCTGTTTTCTTTTTTGTTGTTGCTTGAAAACGCCGGTGCTCAGGAGAGACTTTCTTTGCAGCAAGCCCTCGATTTGGCGCTGCAGCAAAATCTGCAGATCGCCATCGCCCAGCAAGAAATTGCCGCCGAACAAGGCCGCAACGCGCTTGCTGGTGCGCTGCCGCCTGCTGAAGTTTTTTTTCGCTTCAACGAGATTGGTTTCGATGTTGCCGCAGTCAATGAAATCGAACTCGGCCTGAGCCAGGGTTTTGAATTTCCAGGAAAGCGCGGCAGCCGTAAAGCTGTCGCGATTGCTGATCGTCAAATTGCCGAGTTGCAATTGGCGCGGCTGCGCGTCTTGCTCGCGGCGGAAGTCAAGAAGCGTTATTATGAAAACCTTTTGGCGAATGAAAATTTCACCGGCCAACAATTTGCCGTGCAACTGCTCGACGACTTGCAACGCTTGCTCACTCAACGCTATCAAAGCGGCGCGGCGAGTTACGTTGACGTTGTGCGCAGCCGAATTGAGTTGGGACGTGGCCGCAGCGAGTTGGCTGCCGTGCAGCAGGAGCAAATCGTTGCGCGCTCAAAGCTCGATCTTCTGCTTGGCCGCCAAAGTCCTCAACCGCTGCAATTGAGCGATTCATTGGCGTTCGCGCCTTTCACCCTCCCACGCGATTCGATCTATATCTTCCCAAAATCAAACCTCCGCCAAATCTTCATCGCAACGGTTGAGCGCCAACGTCGTGCGTTGCGATTGGCGCAGCTTGTCGGTCGACCGGATTTTTCGCTCGGCGCCTCGTTTCAGCGCGTCGCGGAAAATCCGCCATTCACTGCCGCGCGACCGGCTGGTGAAACCGTGAACGCTTTCGGCATCGAAGCAAGCATCAGCCTGCCATTGTTCAATCGCGCCGCGCCGAAAGGTGAAGCGCAAATGGCGCAGGCAGAATTGGCCGCGGCGGAGACGCAGTTGGCTTATTTCGAGCAACAGTTGCGCCGCAATTTTGAAGTCGCATTCGCAGCGGTCGAAACGGCGGAAAAGCAAGTTGTGGAATTTCACGACGTCGTGTTGCCGGAATCAGAAAACGCGGTGAATGCTGCAGTCGCAGCATATCAATCCGGCCAATTGTCGCTCACGGATTTACTGGACATTTACCGTACTGCGCGGCAAGCCCGTTTGGAAAAAAGTCGCGCCATTTTCAATTATCTCGCCGCCTGTGCTGATTTGGAAACCGCCGGTGAAATTTTTGATCTCAATCAATTGCAGGAATAACTCAATGAATGTCAATCATACTCAAAAAGAAAAAAGCTGCACGCGGAGACGCAAAGACGCCAAGGAAACGCAAGGGCTGCGCTCGTTGGGGTTTTCTTTGCGAAATCTCTGCGACTTTGCGTATTTGCATAAAGTCTTTTGCTTTTACCGCCAACGATTGTTTTCCCGGCAAATCAGCGAACTTTTTTTTGTCGCGTTGCTTGTGGGGGCAACAAGTTGCGATGGCCGGAAAACCGAAGAGCATCCACATCAAGCCGCTGCGCCTCACGATGAAAATGCCACGGTCGTGACCTTGACCAAACATCAGCTTTTTCACATTCATCTCGAAACCGCCGAGGTCAAAGAAAGCTCCGTGCCGATTCCATTGACATTGACCGGCAAAGTGATGCTCAATGAACGCCGTCGCGCCGAGATCACCGCGCGGCTTGCAGGCCGCGTGGAAATAGTTTCGGCGTTTGCCGGCGAACGCGTGAGCGCCGGACAAGCTCTCGCCGAAGTTTTCAGCCAGGATTTTCTCGCCATGCAGATGGAATATTTGCAGGCTATCGAACGCACGCAACGCTTCGGCAGTGAAAGCCCCGATCAATCGACGGCAAAAACCATTTTGCTCTCGGCGCGCAGCAAATTGGAAGTCGCCGGATTGAGTGAAGCTGATTTGCGCCAACTGGAAACCGCTAAAGAACCGCTGAGCCATTTGCACGTGCGCGCGCCGTTTGCTGGTGCGGTGCTCAACGCTGAAGTCGTGCAAGGCCAATTCGTCGAATTGGGCGCGCATTTGTTTGAGCTTGCCGATCTCTCAACGTTGTGGGTGCTCGCCGATATTTACGAGCAGGATTTGCCGCGCGTTCATAAAGGCATGAAAGCGCAAGTCGAAGTCTCGCCCTATCCGCGCGAAATGTTTTCCGCCACGTTGACCGAAATTTTTGGCGTCGTCGATGCGCAAACCCGCACCGTGAAAGCACGGCTCGCCGTGAAAAATCCAAGCGGCAAGCTCAAGCCCGAAATGTTTGCCAGCGTGCATCTCACCACCGAGCTTGGCGGCAGCACGATTAAAGTTCCGGCCAGCGCCATGCTCGGCGAAACCGAAAGACATTTCGTTTTCGTCGCGCTCAATGATTCAACTTTTGAGAAGCGCGAAGTGCGCACCGGCGTGGAGACCCACGAGATTGTCGAAGTGCTCGACGGCCTCGCGACGGGCGAACGCATCGTCGCGCGCGGTGGGTTCTTTTTGAAATCGGAGTTGGCGAAAGAAACTTTTGGAGAAGAACATTAATATGCAAAGGGTGGCATCATGAAGCAAAAAATCATTGTTCTCTTGGCCGCGGTCGGCGTTGTTGCCATTCTCGCAATTATTGCGGTTCTCGCGCAGTCTTGCTGAGGCGCATGTGAAGTCGGTTATTGAAAATTCGGAATAGGATGAAAAATGAGTCATACAAGAGAAGTCACGCATATCGAATGGCGCGTGCGCAATCTCGACTGCGAGAACGAGGCCGCGCAAATTCGTCGCGGGCTTGAAAAATTGCCTGGCCTGCAAGAGTTGAAAATCTACAGCAGCGCCGCAAAAGTGGCGGCAATAGTTGATACTGAGCTGCTGCCGCCCGAAACACTCAAACACAAACTTGAGGCACTGGGCTTTCCGGTGAGCGAAAGTCGCGAAATCGCTGAACTGCCAAAGCCGTGGAAGAATCCCAAAGTCATTACTTCCGCTATTTCCGGCCTCTTGCTTGGCATTGCATTTCTTTTGGAAAAAGTTGGCGTGCTGCCGACTATTCCAGCTTACTTCATCTACGGCATCGCCGTCATCACTGGCGGCTATTTCTTCGGTCGCGAGGCCATTCAGGAATTTGTGGCGGAATTTGCCGTCGGCATCGAAATGTTGATGAGTGTCGCTGCCATCGTCGCTTTTATTTTGGGACAACCGGCAGAAGCAGCGACGCTGGTCTTTCTCTATTCGATTTCCGAAGCCGCAGAGGGCTACACCGAAGAGCGCACGCGCAGCGCCATCCGCGCGTTGATGGATTTGACCCCGAAAACCGCGCTGGTCATTCGCGACGGCAACGAGATTGAAATTCCTGCCGAAGAATTGCGCGTCGGCGACCGGTTCATCATCAAACCTGGCGGCGCGATTCCGACGGATGGCCTCATCAAAAAAGGCCGTTCCAGTCTCAATGAAGCGTCCGTTACGGGTGAATCCATTCCCGTTGAAAAGCGCGAGGGCGATCTGATTTTTGCTGGTACGATCAACGAGACCGGCGCGCTGGAAGTGGAAGCCACCAAAACTTTTCAGGACAATACCATCTCGCGCATCATAGACATGGTGGAAGAAGCGCAAGAGGAAAAAGGCGAAGGCCAAAAACTCATCGACCGCTTTGGCCGCAAATACAGTCCGTCGGTTTTCGTCATCGGTGCGCTGATCGCGCTTGTGCCGCCGCTTTTGGGAGCAGCATGGGGGACATGGGCAATTCGCGCGACGGTGTTTATGGTTTCGGCTGCGCCGTGTGCGCTGGTGATTTCTGTACCCATCACCATTGTGGCGGCCATCGGCACCGCGAGTCGACGCGGTGTGCTCATTAAAGGCGGCGTGTATGTGGAGCAGCTTGCGGCGACCAAAGTTTTGTGCCTTGACAAGACCGGCACGTTGACGCGCGGTACGCCGGAGGTCACCGACATCGTGCCACTGAATGGAACCACACCGCGACATCTTTTGGCGCTTGCGGCTTCTGCAGAAAAACGTTCCGAGCATCCGCTGGCGAAAGCGATTCTGCGACGCGCCCAATTCGATGAAGTGATGACCACCGAGCCGCAAGATTTTGAGGCGCTCACCGGTGCGGGCCTGCGCGCGCAGATTAATGGCGAAACCATCTTCGTCGCCAAACCGAGTTTCTTTGAAAATTCACATCGCGACGATTTCAACGCCCACCGTGAAACGATTGCGCAATTACAAGCAGCAGGCAAAACCGTTGTCATTGTTGGCAATGAGAAAAAGCTGCTCGGGGTTCTGGCTATTCGCGACGAAGTGCGCCCGAATGCGCGTGAAGCCATTGCTGCGCTGCATGAAATTGGCTTGAAGAAAATTGTCATGCTTACCGGCGACAACACCGCCACCGCCAAAGCCATCGCCGACGAAGTGGGCATTGACGAATTTTATGCGGAGCTTAAACCCGAAGACAAAACCGCGAAAATCAAAGAACTCCAGCAACTCCACGGCAAAGTCGCGATGGTCGGTGACGGCGTGAATGATGCGCCTGCGCTCGCCGCCGCGGCAGTCGGCATCGCGATGGGCGCGGCAGGCACCGATGTCGCGCTCGAAACCGCCGATGTCGCGCTGATGGCGGATGATCTGTCAAAATTAAAAGAAGCGTTTCAACTGAGCCGGCGCGCACAAAAGCTCATTCGGCAAAATCTCTGGCTGTCGATTATTGTGATCGTCACGCTGGTTATCGGCGCACTCACTGGAATTTTCACCTTGCCCATTGCCGTGCTCGCGCATGAAGTGAGCGAATTCGCGGTGATTGGCAACGGTTTGCGCATGCTGAAAAGTTAAAGGAGCTGCAATGTTGCGATATTTCTTGCCTGCTTATCTGCTTATGTATTTTGCCGCTGCTTTTTTCTGGCGCTCGTACATGGTTTGGAAAAGAACGGGCATCAATCCCTACAAGCTCGGCAAGACCGACAACGCGCATGATTTTATCGGCATGCTCTTTCGGCTCACACTTGTTGCCATCGCATTGGTCGTCATGCTGTATTCGATCTCGAGCGAAGCGTATCAATATTTGACGCCGATTCATTGGCTTGAAAAACCCGCACTGGTGTTGATTGGTATAGGATTATTGATTGTCTCACTCATCTGGACGTTGCTCGCGCAAGCGCAAATGGGCAACTCGTGGCGCATTGGGATTGATGCCAGCAACAAAACAACGCTTGTCACGCAAGGCATCTTTGGAATATCACGCAACCCAATCTTCCTAGGTATGCGAGTCACCTTACTCGGATTCTTTCTAATCCTGTCGAATGCGGTTACATTCGCCACGCTTCTATTAGGCGACGCATTGATGCAAATCCAAGTTCGGCTTGAAGAAGAATATTTGCGCCAAACACACGGCGAAGAATATCAAAAGTATTGTCAAAGAACGTGCCGTTGGCTTTAGCAAGAGCATAAATATCGCAGGAAAACTTTATGTCAAATTGCTGCATCATTCCACACACGGGCGATATACCGGCCTGTCCGATGAACGGGCAAATCACCAGGCCCGTTCCGAAGAAGACGGTTGAGAGTTTGATCAAACCGGAACTCAAAACCAGTTTAACGCCGCAGCCTTATTACTTCTGCGATGCGCCGGATTGTGATACCGTGTACGTGTCGGCGTTGGGTGATCACCTCATTGCCAAAGACATGCTCACGGTGCGCGTCGGCATCAAAGAGACCGAAGACCCGATTCCGCTGTGCTACTGCTTTGGTTATGATCGCCGAGCGGTTCGCGATGACATTCGTCACACTGGCGATACGCAAATTCAAAACCTGATCAAGCAACGCGTGCGGGCCGGCGAGTGCCATTGTGAAGAGATGAATCCCAGCGGCGGTTGTTGTTTGGGAGCCATCGCTAAGGTCATCAAACAAGCGCGCGCCATGAAAGAACAAAACCTTTTGTAAGTTTGATTTTTGCATAAAAACTTTTGGAGTATCCATGATCAATCGTCTCATTGCATTCTCGCTCAAACAGCCTTTGCTAATCTTCTGCCTCGTCATTCTTATGGCCGGCCTCGGCTATTGGTCGCTCACCCACATTCCCATTGATGCGTTTCCAGACGTGACCAACGTGCAGGTGCAGATTCTCGCCGAGGCGCCTGGCCTCTCGCCGGTGGAAGTCGAGCAACTCGTCACGTTTCCAATTGAAGTGGCGATGAACGGCTTGCCGCAACTCACCGAAGTGCGCTCGATTTCCAAATTCGGCTTGAGCGTCATTACCGTCGTGTTCGAAGATGACGTTGATATTTACTTCGCGCGCCAGCTCGTGCTCGAACGTTTGCAAAGCGCGCGCGAAGCGCTGCCTCCCAACATGCCGGAGCCGGAGATGGGTCCCGTGACGACGGGCATGGGCGAAATCTATCAATACTTTCTCGAAAGCGACAGCCTCGATTTGATGGAACTGCGCAGTTTGCAAGATTGGGCGATCAAGCCGCAACTGCGCACCGTCGCGGGCGTCACTGAAGTCAACAGCTTCGGCGGTTTGGTGAAGCAATATCAAATTTTAGTTTCACCGGAAAAGCTTTTGAGTTATGAACTCACACTTGCCGATGTGTTTGAAGCAATCGAGAATAACAATAGCGTGGTCGGTGGCAATTTTATCGAGCATGCTTCGGAGCAATACATCATTCGCGGCATCGGGCGCGCGCAGACGATGAGCGATTTGGAAAACATCGTCGTCAAAACCATGAACGGCACGCCGATTTATGTGAAGAACGTCGCCGAAGTCACCACCGGCGCGGAAGTGCGGCAAGGCGCGGTGGTGATGCAAGGCCGCGGCGAAGTCGCGGCGGCGATTGTGATGATGCTCAAAGGCGAAAACAGTCGCGAAGTGATTGCGCGCGTTAAAACCAAAATTGAAGAGATCAACAAAACGTTGCCGCGCCATGTGAAAATTCATCCGTACTACGATCAAACCGGCCTCGTCGAGAAAACCATTCAAACGGTGCGCACCAACCTTTTCGAAGGGGGTGTGCTGGTCATCGTCGTGCTCTTTGTTTTTCTCGGCAACATTCGCGCAGCGCTGTTGGTTGCTTCGGTGATTCCGCTGTCAATGCTGTTCGCCTTCATCGGCATGAAGTGGCGCGGCCTTACCGCCAATCTCATGAGCCTCGGCGCGATTGATTTCGGCATGATCGTCGACGGCGCGGTGGTGATGGTTGAAAATATCATGCGGCGACTCAGTCATGCCAACCCTGATGAACAGCGCGGGCATGTGATTGAAAGCGCGGCGAAAGAAGTCGCGCGGCCCGTGCTCTTCGGAGTGCTCATCATCATCGCGGTTTACATGCCCATTCTCACGCTGCAAGGCATTGAAGGCAAAATGTTCACGCCGATGGCGATGACCGTCGGTTTCGCGCTGCTCGGTTCGCTGTTTCTTGCGCTCACGTTCATGCCTGCTGCTGCGCGTTTCATTTTGCCCAAAGAAATTAAACACCGAGAAGTATTTCTGGTGCGCTGGTTGCACAAATATTACACACCGGCACTGGAAAAAGCTCTGCACCACAAAGGTAAAATGCTTATCGGTGCATTGGCAATTCTGATCGGCTCGTTCGCCCTCGTGCCATTGCTCGGTACTGAGTTCATTCCCGAACTTGATGAAGGTGCAATTTTAGTGCAACCGATTCGCATGCCGAGCATCAGCCTCACCGAGTCCATCGAGATCGAAAAGCAGGCGCAGAAAATCATCATGCAATTTCCCGAAGTTGAATTTGCCGTGGGCCGTCTCGGTCGTCCCGATATTGCAACCGATCCGATGGGCGTAAATCTCAGCGACATTTACGTGACGCTCAAGCCGCACAGCGAATGGAAGACGGCAGAAACGAAAGAAGAGCTTGTCGATAAAATGGTGCATGAGCTGCAACAGATTCCCGGCGTCAATTACAACATGACGCAGCCGATTGCCATGCGCGTCGATGAGCTGGTCTCCGGCGTCAAGTCCGATCTCGCGATTAAACTTTTCGGCGATGATCTCAGTTTGCTCAAACAAAAAGCTGATGCGATTGCCAATGTCGTGCGCGAAATCTCCGGCGCCGAAGATGTCTCGGTCGAACAAATTGCCGGACAAACGTACCTCAACATTTATGTTGATCGCGCGGCAATCGCGCGTTATGGTCTCAACGTCGCCGACGTGCAAGGAGTCATCGAAATCGCCATCGGCGGCAAAGTCGCGTCGGAGATTTTCGAAGGCAATAAACGTTTTGCCGTCGTCGTGCGTTATCCCGAAAACAAGCGCAACGACATCGCACCCATAGAACGCTCGCTCGTGCATTTGCCCAGCGGCGGCGCCATTCCGCTCTCGCAAATCGCGCGCGTCGTCGCCGAAGAAGGGCCGGTGCAAGTGAGCCGCGAGTTCGGCCAGCGCCGCATTGCCGTTGAGTGCAACGTGCGTAATCGCGACATCGGCAGTTTCGTAGGCGAAGCGCAACGCCGAATCGCCGCAGAAGTGCAACTGCCTTCCGGCTATTATCTCACGTGGGGCGGACAATTCGAGAATCAACAATCCGCCACGCGGCGGCTCATGGTCGTATTGCCGCTTTCCATCTTCATCATTTTCGCATTGCTCTACACCACGTTTGGCAATTTTCGCCATTCCCTTTTAATTCTTGCCAATCTGCCCTTCGCGCTCAGTGGCGGTATTTTCGCGCTGTTGATTCGCGGCTTGCACATCAGCGTCTCCGCGAGCATCGGCTTCATCGCCCTCTTCGGCGTGGCGGTGCTCAACGGCGTCGTGCTGGTGACCTACATGAATCAACTGCGAGCGCAAGGCATTTCCGTGCATCTCGCCGTCGTGCGCGGCGCCTCAGAGAGATTGCGCCCGGTATTGATGACCGCGCTGGTCGCGATGCTCGGCTTCATTCCGATGGCGCTCTCGCACGGCACCGGCGCGGAAGTGCAGCGCCCGCTCGCAACCGTTGTCATCGGTGGCTTGGTGACTTCGACTTTGCTAACGCTGTTCATTTTGCCGGCGGTGTATCAATGGATGGAAGCACGGCAGAAAAAGAATTCTTCTTCTTGACTTTTTCTAGAATTATTCTATAATTCAATTAAACAATTGAATATAGGAATCAAGCATGCAGGGAAGAGAATTCAAAGATTTCGTCTTTCAGGAAATTGCGGTGATCGCGCAAGCGTTCGCAAGCCCCAAGCGGCTCGAGATCATTGACATCCTGGCGCAAGGCGAGCGCAGCGTGGAAACGCTGGCGCACGAAGTGTCGATGACCATCGCCAACACTTCACGGCACCTACAGGTGTTGAAGAGCGCCGGAATCGTCAGAAGCCGCAAGCAAGGCGTGAGCGTCATCTATCTTCTTGCTGATGACGGGGTGCTGGCCTGTTGGAAAGCCTTGCAGACGCTGGCCGAGAAGAGAAGAACGGAAATCAAAGAAATGGCCAAATCATTCTTTGCGGAAAGGGATCCCATCGAGCCGGTTTCGATCGCGGAACTCCAACGCCGTCTCAAAAATAACGAAATCGTTTTGTTCGACGTCAGGCCGATTGAAGAATATGAAAACGGGCATTTGCCAGGCGCCGTATCAATGCCTCTAATCGAGTTGAAAAGCGGTCTTGACAGACTTTCGAAGCGCCGCGAGATCGTGGCCTATTGCCGTGGCCGCTATTGTGTGCTTGCCGCGGAAGCAGTAGCCATACTGAAAAGGGCCGGCTATAAGGCGCTACGCTTGGAAGATGGAGTTTATGAATGGCAACAGGCGGGCTTGGCGATTGAAATGGGGAATGGACGTATGCCAAATAAAAAAGAAATAAAAGCACGGAGATGAATGCCGGTGACAAATCTTATCACCAATTTTTTGCTTGGCCTGTCAAATGGCATGGCCTTTGGCTACGTCTCGCATCGCGGTAATCTGTGAATGAATTCGGGTTTTCGCAACCTCCTGGTCAGGAGGGACGCCACTCGATTCAAAGCTTATTTTCTGGCGATTGCCGTGCAGATGCTGATGCTGCCACTCTTGCAACTTTTGGGCATCGTCAAATTCACCGTACCCACATTCTACCCTCTCGGCGCAGCGCTGGGCGGATTTCTCTTTGGTCTCGCCATGAATTGGGGCGGCGGCTGCGCGGGTGGTGTCTGGTACAAACTCGGCAGCGGCAGTATCGGCGCTTTCGTTGCCATTATTGGGTTGATTCTTGGATATGCGTCAACCGAAAGCGGCGCGTTGAAACCCCTGCGCACGTTGATACAATCCATTGGCAGCGATAGCCGTATCGAAACCATGACCATCGCCAATTTGTTGGATCTGCCTTTGTGGTGGATTAGCATACCTTTTGCTGTCGTTCTCCTATTTTTCTTGTTGAAGAATTCACCCGCCAATCCCGAGAAAGGCTGGAACTGGAGAAAAACCGGACTATGGGTTGGCGCAATAGGCATAATCGCATGGGTGGCTTCCTCGCTTTCCGGTCGATATTTCGGCATGGCGGTTATGCCAGGCAATAAAGACGCGCTCGAGCTGCTGGCCATTGGCAAACTTGGCGCTTTGAGCTGGGATTTCTTTTTTGTGTTGGGTATTCCAGTCGGCGGCTACCTATCGGTTTCTCGCAATGGACAATTCAGTTGGTCGAATATATCGGGAACGGCAATCTGGAAACTGGCTGCTGGCGGCTTTGTCTTGGGTGCTTCAGCCTCTCTGGCAGGAGGCTGCACCGTTGGCCACGGCCTGACCGGTATTCCTCTGCTTTCGCTCGGCAGCATCGCGTTCACGATTTTTGCCGTGCTCGGAGCATGGGCGGGAGTGAAACGTAAAACGTAATGCGTAAACGTTGCGCCTTACGTTTTACGCCTTACGTTTCACTCATTACACGAATCAATGGAGAATATCAAATGCCCATCTACGTGCAATATTATTTTTGGCTGGTTGCGATTTCAGCATTCTGCTTTGTTCTGGAACGCCTCAAACCCTGGCGGCCGGAACAAAAAGCTTTTCGTAATGGCTTCTGGCAGGATGTGTTCTGGTTGATATTCAACGGCCATTACGTGGGGGTGATCATCGCCATCGTTTCCGGTAAGCTCATTCAGCTTCTCAATACTTTTCTCTATAACCTTGGATTGCCGGTTCCGGAATCCCTTGCTCTGATGCAAGGCACACCGCTGTGGCTGCAATTCGCCGTATTCTTCGTCGTCAAGGATTTCATCGAGTGGAATATCCATCGCATGCTGCACCGAGTTTCCTGGCTTTGGGAATTCCACAAGCTGCACCACAGCATCGAAGAGCTGGATTGGATCGGCAACATGCGTTTCCACTGGATGGAAGCGGTGATCTACAAATCGATTTCCTATTTTCCGCTGGTGGTTCTTGGGGTTGATACCAACGTGATTTTCATCATCGCTATCATCGGCACGCTCATCGGCCATCTTAATCATTCCAATCTCTCGATCAGTTGGGGCCCGCTCAAATATCTTCTCAATTCTCCCAGGATGCACGTCTGGCACCACGATGTAGTGGTTCGCGGCAAGGGCGGCCAGAATTTTGGCATTACGTTGAGCGTGTGGGATTGGCTCTTTGGCACGGCTTATCTGCCGGAGAAAGGCCAGCCGGAACGTTTGGGATTTGCAGGAATGGAAAGTTTTCCGCGCCATCTAATTGGGCGGCTGTTCTATCCATTCTACAAGTGGATGCCGACCATCGGTAATAGAAAGTAATTATGACCTACGACATTGGTCGATGAAAAGGAAGGCTTACTCAAAATGAAAAAGCCTGCTTCATTTTTGCTTCTAATTTCTGTTTTGAGTTTTGCTTTTTGGCAAGACGCTGTCTCTCAAGAAAAAGTCGAGATCGGCTTTTGGGCCCAGTTCTGGTATCAGTATGTGGAAAACGGCAAGAACGGCAATGGGCTTAACGACTTCATGGCCCGAAGAGCCTATTTCTCTGTAAAAGGTCAACCGGCCACTTATCTGAGTTTTTTCACCCACATTGCGGTTGATCGCTACGGTCAGGATGGCTTGGACAATCCATCGCTGGGACTGGGCAGCGGTTTGGCTTTTCGGGACGCATGGGCCACCTGGCATCTGAGCGGGGCTTTTAAGATTCAGGTCGGGCGCATGTACGTTCCTCTCACGCGCAATTACGGCACCACCTCCACCAAGGCGCTGTTGACCACCGACCTATCCTTTTTTCAGGGCGGCGTGCGTGGCACTATTTTTTATGCCAGCAAAGTGGGACGGGACGACGGCGTGACTTTCTGGGGCAATCCGTTGGGCGGCCGCATCCAATACCGCCTGATGGTTTCGGAGGGAGTGGAGGAAAACAGCAATCCCAAAGACCATCTGCGCTTTGCCGGCAGGATGGCGATCAATTTACTGGAACCGGAGAAAGAGTGGTTCAACCAGGGCACCTATCTCGGCCAGAAAAAGGTTTTAAGTTTGGGTTTTGGTATGGACAACCAAAGTGATTTAACTTTGAACAATCAAACGGGACAGGACAATTTGGTCTGGACGGCTGATGCGTTCTTTGACCATCCGCTGGCCACGGGCGCCGTCACGATGGAGTCGGCCTACATCCACATCCGGAACAATACTCAGACGCACAATTTCTCGCAGCTTGCTGCTGGCGACGATGCCGAAATTTTCTACCTTCATGCCGGCTATTATCTGCCGGCCCCAATCGGCGCGGGCCGGGTCCAACCTTACATGCGCTACGAAACCGCGGCGGTCGACCAAAAGAGCGATACCAATTTTTTCAGCGGTGGCCTCAATTACTATCTTAAAGGCCACAACGGCAAGATAAGTTTGGATTACACGTTTGTTGATCATCAAAACAAAGATGGCCAACGCATCGTTACCGTGCAGCTCGCCGTTGGATTATAATTTCTTAAAGGAAGCGGAATCATGAAAATTCTCTTGCTTATCAATGACGCGCCGTATGGCACGGAGAAGGCCTACAACGCTTTACGCCTGGGAATGACTTTGCAAAAAGAACATTCCGAGGTAGAAGTTCGCGTGTTCCTAATGGCGGATGCGGTGAGCTGCGCCGTGCCGAATCAAAACACGCCGCAAGGTTACTACAACATCGAGCGCATGCTCAAGTCCATCCTTGCCAAGGGCGGCAAAGTGAAAGCCTGCGGCAGTTGTATCGATGCGCGCGGTCTTCGGGAGTTGAAGCTCATAGAGGGTGTTGAAATCAGCAACATGAGCGAGCTGGCACAATGGTCGGTTGACAGCGACAAGGTTTTAACGTTTTGAACACCGCGCTCGTCGCCATGCTCGGCTTTATTCCCATGGCATTGTCGCACGGCACCGGCGCGGAAGTGCAGCGCCCGCTGGCGACGGTAGTGATCGGCGGTTTAATAACTTCGACGCTGTTGACCCTGTTTATTTTGCCGGCCGTTTATCAATGGATTGAAACACGCCGAGAAAGAAAATCGTTGTAAGAAATGCTGGTTTTCCGAAGTAAAATTACTATATTAAAAATGATGATTCTCTTCTTTCGACAAAATAGCAAAAACCTGACGATCAGTGCATTGGTTAGCGCCTATCTCGCTACGTGCTTTTTCTCGTTATGGTTTCATCAGCATCCCGATCATGACCATGCCGAGATGAAAGGCAGTGCCTATCATTCACATGTTTCGGCGTTAGCTTCGCATGTACAGAAATTTGAGCAAGATCACCACGATTCACGAGGGTCTTTGCATCTTCTCGGAGACGCACCACTATTCGAGAAGATGCAAGCCGCGATCCCGGCGCATTTCGGTCAAGTTTTCACTCCCGGTAAATTTGTGCAGCAGATTGATTCCTTTGTTGCGCCCGTTGTTGAAAATTCTGCCCAAAATTCTGTCGTCAAAACTGTCCTCAAACTCCCACCCATTCAAACCGCTCGAGATTATTTCGCTCTAACTGCTACAGGGCTTTCGCCTCCGCTTGCCTGACCTTGCTCTCCTCTATTTTTATCTTTTTCCGATTTGACTTGACCGAATCTCGCAAGAGATCATCGGGATATACCCTCTCTTTTTCTAAAGTGCAAACAAGCGGAGGATTTCGTCTTGAAACATATTCAATTCGCCGCTTGGCTTCTTTTCTTGTTTGGATTTTCGAGCATGGTAATATCGCAAGAGCTGAAGCCGGCGCAAACATTAACGCTGCAACAAGCCCTCGAGCGCGCGCTGGAAAATTATCCGGCGCTGCAAATTCAGCGTTATAAAATCGAGCAAGCGTTGGGAAACAAAACCACTGCCGGCCTTTTGCCCAATCCGGTGCTTTCTTATTACAAGGAAGACCTCGATCTCCACGGACAGAAAGGCGGTGAAGAAATTTTCTCCGCCGGTTTGCCGCTGAATTTTCTTTGGAACCGTTGGCCGCAAGTTGATGCGGCAAGCGCGCAGGTTGAAGCAGAGAATATTACGCTTGCCAACCTACAACGCTTGGTCAAATTTGAAGTGCAAAAAGCGTTTGTCGAATGCTATTACGCCGCCCAAAGTTACGAAGCTTGGCATAAAGCAGCCGCCGTCTTCAAGCAGGCCGCGACTGCCGGCAATATCCGTTTGACCGATGGCGACATCTCCGGTTACGAACAGCAGCGCATCGCGCTCGAACATCAACACTACCAAAAGGCCGCCGGCGAAGCGCAGGCGGAATTCATCAACAGCCGGCGACGACTGGCTTTTCTGCTCGACCCGACGCAAAGCGAGATGCAGTTTGAGCCAGTCGAAGTGAAGTCGGACTTTCGCAACGGCAGCTTTCAACATATAGTGTTCGCGGGCGAAAGTCCGACTTCGCCGATGCCCGAAATAAATTTTGAAAATCTGCTCGCACACGCGATGCAAAATCGTCCAGATCTACAAGCAACGCGCGCCATAGCGCGCAGCAAACAAGCGGCATTGAGCGCGGCCAAATGGCAGCGTTTGCCGGACGCCAGCGTTTCTGCCGGTTACAAAAAGCAGGTGGATGATTTCGAAGGCGCGGTGATTCAGGTCAATCTCGGTTTTCCCCTCTTCGACCGCAATCAAGGCGCAGTGCGCAGCGCCCGCGCCGCTTATGAGCAACAAATCACTGCAACAGAGTTGCTGGAAAAACAAGTCGCGCTGGAAGTACGGCAAGCTCACGACCACTATCGCCTCTATCGTGAATTGTTGGAAGCGCGCACCGCCGAACTACCGGAGTCGATGTTGCAGATCGCACAATTCTCGTATGCCGAGGGCGAAATGTCGCTGGTCGAGCTGCTCGACGGCGTCCGCGCTTACAGTGAAGCTTTTCAAACCCACTTTGATTTATTGTTGCAATATCAACTCAGCATCTTCGACCTGGAGAAAGCTGCTGCGACTTCTATGGCGAATTTTTAAACGGAGAAAATCATGTTACGCTCTTCATTTTTTTCTTTTTGCCTTTTGCTCTCTGCCTTTTGCCTCGGCTGTCAAACACGAAACGAGGCCACAGCCGAGCACGAGCATGAAGGCACCTCCGTCACGTTGTGGACGGAGAAGTCCGAGTTGTTCATGGAGTATCCGGCGCTCATCGTTGGACAAGAGGCGGCATTCGCCGTGCATCTTTCCGATATGAAAGATTTCAAAGCGGTGACGCAAGGCCGCCTCACTTGCGTTTTTAAAAATGCCGCCGGCGGTGAAATTACCTTCGTCGCGGAATCGCCGAGCCATCCAGGCATCTTCCGGCCGGTCGTTAAATTTTCCGATGCCGGTGTTTATGATATGGAATTGCGACTCGAAGGACAGCAGGTTGCTGATACCATTCACGTGCCGAATGTACGTGTCTTTGCTGACGAGGCCGCCATCCCACATGAAGAAGAAACCGCAACAGGAGAAGAACTAATCACGTTTCTCAAAGAGCAGCAATGGAAAATTGATTTCCGCACGGAACCGGCGCAGAAACGCAAGCTCTCCGGCTCGGTAAAAGCCGTCGGTGAAATTTTGCCAAAGGCGCAATGGCATGCCGAAGTTCCCGCGTTGGTGAATGGTGTTATTCTCGCCGATCAAAACGCCAATCTGCCTTCGGTTGGCGCGTGGGTGCAAAAGGGCGCCGTGCTTGCTGTGATCTCGCCGCCCGCCAACACGGAAGCCGGTCTCAATAACGTTCGCAATGAATATCTGCTTGCCAAAGCGGAATTCGAGCGCGCGCAACGACTCTTCGAGAAACAGGCGATTTCCCAGAGGCGGCTCGATGAAGCAAAATTGCGATTCGAAGCTAAGCGCGCCGGCTACGACGTCATCGCGCAGCAAGTCGATTTCGGTAGTGCTGAAGACGGCAGCAACAATACCCCGCATTTTCATCTCAAAGCGCCGATTGCGGGCATCATCGAAGAAATTCATTTTCATCTTGGCGAGACCGTTGAGACCGGCACAAAGCTTTTTACCATTTCCAATCCCAAGCGCGTTTGGCTTAAGGCGAATATACCACTGGCGCTCCTTGCGCGTGTGCAAGCGGCCACCGGCGCTTCCTTCAAAGTCGAAGGCTACGAGCAAGAATTTCGCGTTGACCAGCTCAACGGCAGATTGATTTCGACCGGCAGCACGGTTGACGAAAAATCACGCACCGTTCCAACCATTTTCGAGATCGACAATCCCGACGACAAATTTAAGATCGGCATGTTCGCCGAAGTTGCTGTGCAAACGAGCGAAGTTGAAGAAACGCTGGCGATTCCGACGAATGCGATTTTTGACGACAACGGCACGCCGGTCACGTATGTCCACATCGAGGGCGAAGCGTTTGCCAAGCGTGCGTTGCATACCGGAATCAATGACGTAGGCTTCACGCAAATTCTCAGCGGCATTGCCAAAGGCGAGCGCGTCGTTACCATCGGCGGTTATCAAGTACGCCTTGCCTCGCTTTCGACTTCAGTGCCGGTTGGCCATGGACACGAACATTAATTTCGCATACCGGAGCTTTTCATGTTTGACAAACTCATCAAGCTTTCGCTCGAAAACCGCCTCATCGTTTTAGCGGCGGCGTTGCTGTTGCTCATTACCGGCGTGCTGGTGGCCATTCGCCTGCCGGTTGATGTTTTTCCCGATCTCACCGCACCGACCGTGACGGTCATCACCGAGGCGCACGGCATGGCCGCCGAAGAGGTTGAAACGCTTGTGACGTTTCCAATTGAGACCGCAGTGAACGGCGCGACCGGCGTGCGGCGCGTGCGATCTTCCAGCGCCGCCGGTATTGCCATCGTGTGGGTGGAATTTGATTGGGGCACCGACATTTTCATCGCGCGGCAAATCGTCAACGAGAAATTGCAAATCGCCGCGGCCTCTTTGCCTGCCGGCATCGACCGCCCGATTCTCGCGCCGATCTCTTCCATCATGGGCGAAATCATGCTCATCGGCGTGAGCCTTGATTCTGCTGCGACAAGCAATGGGCACTCCATCAATGCAATGGATTTGCGCTCCATTGCCGATTGGACGATTCGGCGGCGCTTGCTCTCGGTGCCCGGCGTTTCGCAAGTTGTGCCGATTGGCGGCGACGTCAAGCAGTATCAAATTTTAGTCTCGCCGGAAAAACTCACGGCATACGATGTCTCGCTCAATGAAGTGCTGCATGCGGCGGAGCAAAGCAACACCAACTCTTCCGGCGGCGCGTACATGGATGCCGGACAGGAGTATCTCATTCGCGGCATCGGGCGCGTACAAAATTTGGAGGATATCGCTACTTCCGTCATCGCCCTGCGCGGCAATCTGCCCGTGCTCATTCGCGACGTAGCGGAAGTGAAAATCGGCCCGGCCATCAAATTTGGTGACGGCTCCGCCAATGCCAAACCCGCTGCCATTATCATGGTGCAGAAGCAGCCCAACGCCAATACGTTGAAGTTGACGGAGCGCATCGAAAGCACGGTCGCTGAAATTCAAAAGACTTTACCGCCCGGTATTGCCATCAACACCCAAATTTTCCGGCAATCGGATTTCATCCGCGTCGCGATTGACAATGTCATCGAAGCCTTGCGCGACGGCGCGATTTTGGTCATGATCGTGCTCTTCTTTTTTCTCGGTAATGTGCGCACCACGGTCATTTCGATTTTGGCGATTCCGCTTGCACTCGTGGTCACGATTTTCGTCTTTCAAATTTTTGGCATCACGATTAACACCATGACACTCGGCGGACTCGCCATCGCAGTCGGCGCACTGGTTGATGACGCCATCATCGACGTAGAAAACGTCTTTCGCCGGCTGAAAGAAAATCAGCAGCGGCTCCCGGCAGAGCGACGCCCTACGCTCGAAGTCGTTTTTTCCGCTTCGAGTGAAATCCGCTCGCCAATGGTTATGGCGACCTTGATTATTATCATCGTGTTTGTGCCTTTGTTTTTCCTCAGCGGCGTCGAAGGCCGGTTGTTGCGGCCATTGGGTTATGCCTATATCACTTCGATTTTCGCTTCGCTTCTCGTTGCCGTCACAGTCACGCCGGCTTTGTGTTCTTTTCTTTTACCCAACGCGGACTTCATGAAAAAGGAGGGCGACAGTTGGCTGGTCACACATTTGAAAAGAGCTTATCGCAAAACGCTGGACTTGGTACTGCGTTTTCCAAAACTGGTGCTCGCCGGCGCAGCGGTTGCGTTGGTCGTGTCAATTGCAATCTTGCCGTTTCTCGGTCGCGCGTTTTTGCCGGAGTTCAATGAAGGCTCGCTCACCATCAGCGTGCTCACCGTACCCGGCACATCGCTGGATGAATCCAACAAAATCGGCCAACTTGCCGAGCAAATTTTGCTATCACATCCCGAAGTCAAATCCACCGCGCGCCGCACCGGTCGCGCCGAGTTGGACGAACATGCGCAAGGCGTGAATGCGGCGGAGCTTGACGCGCGCTTCGAATTGAACGGCAAACACAAGGAAGAATTTTTTGACGAGCTGCGCCGCTCGCTCTCGATCATTCCCGGCACGAATATCACCATCGGCCAGCCCATCGGCCATCGCATCGATCACATGCTTTCCGGCACGCGCGCGAACATTGCGGTGAAAATTTTTGGTGAGGATCTTTATCGCTTACGTTCTCTCGCTGAAAGCGTACGCAAGCAAATGGAAGATATCCCCGGCGTTGTGGATTTGGCGGTTGAGCAGCAAGTCGATGTGCCGCAAGTGCGCATCAAAGCCAATCGTAGCGCGATGGCGACTTACGGCGTCACGGTCGGAGATCTGGCCGAGGCTATCGACGTGGCATTCAACGGCGAAGTCGCTTCGCAAATTTTGGAAGGCCAACAGAGTTATAATTTGGTGGTGCGTTTCAACGAGGAAAATCGCGGCAATATTGAGCGCATTCGCAACGCCTTGTTCGATACGCCGGTGGGCCCGAAAGTGCCGCTCAGCCAACTCGCCGAAGTGGTTTATGAAAAAGGCCCGAACACTATCAGCCGCGAAAATGTGCAGCGCAAGATCGTCGTGCAAGCCAACGTTTCAGGCCGCGATTTGCGCAGCGTGATTGATGACATTCAAGTGCGGTTGGACAAAAATGTTTCTATGCCACAAGGCTACTATGTCGAATTTGGCGGCCAATTCGAGAGCGAACAAGCCGCCACGCGACTGTTGACGCTGCTCAGCCTCGTCTCCATCGCCGCGATTTTTTTGATTCTTTATCTTGAGTTCGGCGCATTACGTCCTGCGTTGTTCATCATGGTCAATTTGCCGCTCGCGCTGATTGGCGGCATTTGGGCGGTGTTTTTCACCGGCGGCATCATCAGCGTGGCCTCGCTCGTCGGCTTCATCACGCTTTTCGGCATCGCCACGCGCAACGGCATTTTAATGATCGAGCACTATCACCATCTGCTTGCCGAGGGCAAATCTTTCCGCGAGGCTATCGTGCAAGGGTCGTTGGAAAGATTGAATCCAATTCTCATGACCGCGCTCGCAGCGGGACTCGGTTTGATTCCATTGGCGCTCGGCGGCGGCGAACCCGGCAAAGAAATTCAAACCCCGATGGCTATTGTCATTCTGGGCGGATTGTTGGATCGTGGTGCCGAGCTTGTTTTACAAGTTTGGTAAGAGGGTACAGTAATGCCATCGCATCTCGGAAAGACTCTATGATTTTGATATAGTCAAATCAATGCCAAAGTGTTCCTCAAGAGCGTGGCGGTATTCTTCCTCATCTTGCAACACCGTCTCCTGCCGTTGGCCGCTGGCGGTGATGATCAGCCGCATGTCGCTCAGCGTCACTCGTCCTTCCGGTGTCGCGCGCGAGCAAATCCGCTTCTGCGTGAAATGCGATGCCGGCGAGGTTTGATGATATCGGCACATGCCGGCGAAATCAGTAAGCTGGCGTGGCTGCAGCGTGAAGCGGTATTGCGGTTCCCAAGCCTGATCAGAGAAGCGTCGATCCAGCGTCCATAACTCGTCAGCATTGCGTAAGCGATAAGCAACGCCATATTGAATTTGTTCGCCGGATTCCTCCAGCCGCAGAGGCTCACGGAACGAATCGCCAAAGCCGACATCGGCCAGCCAGCGTTCTTCAAGCGGCACTAACAACGTCAAGTGATCGAACTCCGGGCCGAATTTGCCATTCTCCATTACTCTTTCATAACAGAATCCGCCGCGGCGTTGGCGCACGATTTTGTCATATAACGCTTCTTCCTCCAAGGCAATCGGCCGGCCGAGATGAATGTCGAGATTCTCAAAAGGCACGGCCAACAGATGCGCTTGATGCAGCGCCTGCAATGTTTCAAGCGTTCGTGTGCGTGGCCCATCGTAGTTGAGGCGTTTCAGGTAGGCGTCAATATCCATTATTCACTCCTAACATGAGCCGCGAGGCCGTCTGACCAATATAAAGAAAACAAACACCTACTGATTCACTCCCGGCGGGAGCCGTTCTAATTTGTTTTCGCAAATCTTGCGAAGCCACCAATACCAACCGAAAGATTTATCGATGCGCCCTTGAAATCGCTGTCGAAACGAGCAGGAATTACAAAAATTCTCATCCTTATAATCCAGTCAACCTTTTCTTTGAAGATATCCACTAGCGAGAGTTGTTTAGAGAACTTATAATCACAGTTTATGCCAAACACTCCCACAGCCTTGACCACCCTGAAATCACCATAAGCCTCGTCCGAACTTCTTGCTGAGAATTCGAACCCGGCAATCCCAAGAAACGGCGAAATTCTGAACTTTGAATTATCGCTAACCGGGTATCCCAGCGTTGCCTCTAAAACCGCTAAAGTGGTTTTTAGATCCTTTTCCCATATTTTGCCGGCATTCGTGTATTCGGCATTTACATGATTCAGTCCGAGAGTTGCTCTCAAATAAAGCACCGGTTTGCCGTATGCCACATCAAAGCCGTAGTCAAGGTTGATATTGTTTGAAAAATAATCATCCAGCGAATTTGTCAAAATCCCGTACCCGCCTCCTATGGTTGCGCCCAAACCAAATTTGCTTTCCCGGTAAATTGGCATTCTTTCTCGTGGAAATTGCGTCAATTCATATGCGATTGCTGCCGACCATGCCTCGATAACATCACTCTTCTTCCCGTATTCCGATGACTCTGAGAACTGATTGGCACGTTGATTGAATTGGGAGTTTAAATTGTGTAAAATCTCATCGGCTCTATATAGCTCCGAACCTGAAATGCGATTGAGCGCACTCTGCAACTTTCTGGAATAAAGCTCGGCCAGATCAAAAAGGATTTGGTTGTAAAGCAGCAGACTTTGGTTTTGAGATCCCTGTTTTACCCATGAGGCGTTTTTGTCGACATAGCAAAAAGCCACCAATCCTTTGATCTTGAGATCATCTACCTTGTATTTTTTTGTTGTATATCCGATAAAATAGCTCAACCCGGAATGGAATGGCGAGGCCTGCAGAGGAATGCCTTGAAAGTCCGCCCATTCCAGCTTTTTATCTTCCCAATGCAAGTAATTCGAATTCTCGAATTGTGCACGAGCTTGAGTGGCGATCAATACTGCAGCCACAAGTATGCTGAGCCTTCCCATAAGTTCACCTATTTTTAGCTGAAGTGTATGTTGACTAATGGGAAGTTTACTTGCAAAAGCTTTGCAATGGAAAAAAGTTTGACGCTGCCGTAACAAGAGCTTTGGTGAAAGCCCCAAAAGATATGCAACAAAACAAAAAGGGCAACCAGCATTGGTCGCCCTTTTTATTAAAACGAACAGCCGGCGCTCAGTATTTCAGTACTTCCTGCGCAGCCTGATAAATATCCTCTTCGCTGATCAGAATCGCGGCTTCGAGAATGCGACTGAAGCCGATGGGCGTGTCTTTGGTGCACACGCGCCGCGGCGGGGCATCGAGGAATTTGAAGCATTCCTCGCTGACACTCGCCAGCACCTCGCCGCCAAAACCGCCGGTTTTGTGATCTTCACTGGCAACGATGACGCGATTGGTTTTCTGCACCGAGGCGCGCACCGTTTCCATGTCATATGGCACCAGCGAACGCAGATCGACGACTTCAACATCGTAGCCTTCTTCGGCCAGTCTATCCGCGGCTTTCAGCGACCAATGCACGGCATTGCCGTAAGTGACGATGGTCAAATCCTTGCCCGGCCGTCGAATGCGCGCTTTGCCGTAGGGCACAAAATAGTTCGGCCCGGTTTTGGGTGATTGCGCCATGGGATGATTGTAGAGAAATTTGGGTTCGAACATGATCGTGACGCCGCGCGAGCGCATCGAGGTGCGCAGCAAGCCCGCGGCATCGTCGGCGAACGCGGGCATGGCGAACACACCTTCCGCGCTTTGCGAGTGATACAGCCCGCCGCCGATGTAGCCGCCGCACGACAGCCGCACGATGATGTTCGGCAAAAACTTGCCGTTGGTGCGCCAATATTCATGGCTCAACTCCACCATCTGCTCCATCGAGGGCCAAACATAATCGGTGAATTGCGCGGCTTCCACCACCACCCACATATCTTCACGGAAACGCGCCATGCCATTGGCCGTGCCCACAATAAAATCCTCCGCAATCGGCGCGTTGAACACCCGGCTTTTGCCGAATGCCTGCTGCATGCCGTTGGTGACGTTGAACACGCCGCCCTTGTCCTTTGACGCCACATCCTGGCCCCACAAAAACGTGTGCGGGTTGCGTTTGAACTCTTCATGCAGCGTGCGGTTGATGGATTCGCGCATTTTTTCTTTTTCATCGCTGGCGGGCGTGGGCGTTTCTTCGGCTTCATACACCGGCGCCACGGCAAAATCATAAATCGAATTGGGATCCGGCGTGGGCGCGGCCTCGCCGCGGGCGGCGGCTTCGTTCACGAGACGCTTGTTTTCCGCCTCGATCTCGCCCAGCTCTTTTTCACTCAACAAACCCTTTTCAAGAATGTATGCGCGAAAGCGCGGCAGCGGATCTTGCGTCGCGACTTCGGAGATTTCCTGGTCGGAACGATAGGATTCCTGCTTGTCGCTGTTGGAATGCGGGCCGATGCGCACGCATTGCGCGTGCACCAACGCCGGGCCTTTGCCGGTGCGCACGTAATCCATCGCCTCATCCATCGCCAAACGGCTGTCAATCGGGTCCGTGCCGTCACAACGAATGATGTGCAGATGCTTCAAACCGACGAAATTGTCCGCAACAATTTCATTCGCGGTTTGCTCGTGTACCGGCACGCTGATGCCGTATTTGTTGTTTTGAATGACGAAGATCACCGGCAACTGTTCCCGGCTCGCGCCGTTGAACGCCTCGAACACATAGCCTTCGGAGGCCGAGGCTTCACCGAAACTGCAAAACGTGAGGGCGTCGGATTTGTAATACTTCACCGCGCGCGCCACACCCACGGCATGCAGCGCGTGATTCGAGACGCAGCTCGAGGTGTTTTGAATGCCGATTTCCGGTTTGGAAAAGTGATTCGACATGTGACGGCCGCCTGCGGCAACATCATCGCGCCGGCTCAAACCGTTTAACATGATTTCGTCGAGCGTAAGTCCGGCGGCCAGACAGGTCAATTGATCGCGGTAATAGGGAAAGAGATAGTCTTTGTTGGGGCGAAAGGAAAGGCCCAGCGCCAATTGAATCGGCTCGTGTCCCGAGCAGGTGGCGAGATAGCTCCAACCCTTGCCTTGTTTGAAGAGAATCCAGGCCCGGTCATCGATCAACCGGCCGGTGTGCATCTGGCGGTACCATTCACGCGCCGTTTGTGCATTAATGCTGGGCGCTTCTGCGCTGCGAGAAACAGCATGCATAACAGCCACAATAAACCTCCAATATGTTGAATGAGATGTTTTGCGTATTTGCGAAAAATTCGTTCAATGTAACAAATAATCTCTATTTTGCAACCCTAATTTTGAGGCAACGGGCGGCAACTTTGCGCAAAATCTCAACGCGCTCAAGTTTTTCATGGATCGAAACGCGCCGGGAGAGAATCTCCGCGCGCCGGCCAGATGTGCGGAAAATGCGTGATTTGTTCGAAGCCGTTTTCCGTCACAATGTAAGTGTCTTCGATGCGCACGCCGAGATTCCAATAAACCGAATCCACCGCCGCGCCCGCAGGAATGTAAATACCGGGTTCAATCGTAATCACCATGCCCGCTGCCAGTGTATTGATTTGCGGATCATGTACCTCCAGCCCGACATGATGGCCGAGCATATGTGTGAAATATGGGCCAAAGCCCGCAGCAGCGATGACCCGCGCCGCTCGTTCATGCAAGTCGCGCATGGTTGCGCCGGGCTTCAAATGCGCGCGGGCGCTGTCGCCGGCAGCAATAACAATGTTCATCAACTCGCGTTCTGCCGCGGAGAAGCGGCCATTCACCGCGAAGGTTCGCGTCATGTCGCTGGCATAATTCTCGACGCTGCAGCCAATATCGATCACCACCAGGCCTTTGTTCATGACGGCATTGTTGGCGCTGTAGTGTGGCCGTGTGGCGTTGGCGCCGGAGCCGACAATCAACGGAAAGGCCAGGCCGGTTGCGCCATTTTCTCGAAACATGTTTAGAATTTCTTGCGCAATCTCATTTTCATTGCGGCCGGGCTTGATCAGTGGCGCAATGTGTTCGAAAGCGCGCGACGTGATGGCAGCCGCGCGCCGCAATTTCTCCAATTCGTCTTCATCTTTGTGCGCGCGCAACCGGTGAATCGCAGCGGCGGACGATTTCCCCGCGACAATCAGCCTAAGACGATTCCACCAGCTCTGTTTTTCCGCAAGGATTGCGACTGGCAGGGCGCGGTCCGTGAGATAAAAAACATTCGCGCTGGAGAAGATCAAAGCGGGCCGGTCAAGTCCGCCGTTTTGCCGCAGCGCTTGCAGGCGATTTTCATGAACAGGGGAGGAGGGCAAAGGTTGCGGCGCGAGGAACGCCACACTGATCAGGCTGGCAAGCAAAAGTGCAGCGGCGATACGCAAACCGCCCCAGTATTTCGTTTTGCGATCTTCCGGTGAAACCGCAAGCGAGGCGACTGGCCATTTCTTAAAAAATGATAAACGTGGTTGCACCAGCATTTGCCAAATCGCGCCGGTTATAAAAATTGCGATACTGCCGATAAATTGAAGTTGATCCGGCCATAAAACACCGAAAATGAGCGCTCCCAGTGCGCTGGCAATGATCGCAACACTCGCCCGCGCCAACAGAATGCCGCAGGCAAGGCCTGCCACAAGCAAACCAAGTCCCACCCAGGGGTTGCCGCTAAAGGAACCGGTGAAATACAAGTGTGCGAAATAAATCGTGGGCAGCGGCCAGAACATGGCGATTGCCAGGGCAATGCGCGGCGAATAAAAATAAAGCGCGAGGCCGGCAGCAAAAATCACAAACGCAAGCAGAAGCGCCAGCCACAAGCTAATCGCGGCAGCCGTGAACCACCCGAGGAGCAGACCGACTGCCATGAAAAATGTTCCCACTGCGGCGCGGTCAAAAACATTGCCGGCAAGTAAAAGGAATATCGCCCATAATGCCGGCAAGAGCAGCGCGATGATCGCGATGAACGTGGTTTCACTTTCGATGCCGAGGGGTAGATCGGGTAAAATGTTTGGAACGAGACGCATGAATTAAATTTGTCACATCAATGTTACATTGTCAAGCCTGCACATAACGAAAATTCATTGCCAACGACGTGAAGGAAAAACCAAAGGGGCAAGGCGTTGATCGTACCGCAAGACGATGCTCTGCGAGAATGTTCATTGCGAAGCTTGTTTTTTTTTCGTAAAATTTGCTGTGAATTACGGCTGTAAAAGTGTGTCTCGTCGTGAAGTCTGTTTGCAAAACTCGAACTACTTCCATTTTAAGATTGCAGGAATCATGAAGCAAAATTGTTTTTTGTGCCGTTCCATCGCGCGCCGGAAGCCGCTGTTGTTTTTCTTGATTGCCGCCGCCTCCTTTTGGATGAGTTGCAGCTCTGATCATGGCGTTGAGCCGGTGCGCACCAAAGTATCCGGCGATATTATTTTCACCGGGCCGAAGCCGCCGGATTATGTTGCCGAGGCTGTGGTGGTTTTGGTGAAAAACCTGCCTCCTGAAAATCTTCTTTCTGAGGTGATTTACAGCCCGCCGTTGGCATTCAATCGCGATAAAACCTCGCAGCAAGACGATACGCTGCACTACGAATTATTTGCCGATCCGGGCGTTTATACCGCAGCCGGCGTGTTGTGGCGCAAATCGGGTGCGCCGTGGGATATCGCGAATATTCTTGGAGTTCATCTTGCGCCGGGTGAAGTTTTTGCGCTGCAAGAAGTCGTCGTGCGAGAGGATCAGCCGGTGGCCGACAGCGTGAACATTTTCGCGAATTGGGAATTCGCCAATCGCGATGCGATTATCAGCGGCAAGATCATTTACAAAGATCCCTGGCCGGCAAATTCACAAGCCGTTGCCGTTGCCGCCATCGGCGTGGTTCCGCCCGGCGGCGCGGCGTTTTTGCCGACCGTGCTCGGCAATTTGAAAGGTTTGAATTTCACGCTAGGCCTGTTCAAAGCCGAGGATGAATATCGCATCGCGGTCAACAGTGGTGAGGTCAAATTTATTTCCTTGTTTTGGTACGGCAAGGGGCAGTTTCTCGATATTCGTGCCGTGGGTTTGTATCATTGCGGCGAGAGTGACGACGGGCAACTCATACCCAAATCCGTCATCGCCATCAAGGATCAGGTCGTGGAGAATGTTGATTTCGAAGTCAATTTTTCCACATTACCGCGGGGCATTGATTATTGCAAGGACTGCCCGCCGTGCCCGTAATAGTTGTGACATTCAAGTTCGGTAATGTTGTCACGGCCTGGCTCTGGCTTGACCATCGTAGATGCCGCGGCCAAGCTGGGGCCGAACAAATCTGAATTACCGATCATGTGCTTACTCCGGAGGGTTTTTGTGAAACGAAAGAAACCTGCCCCTCGCTTACGGGGCTTTTTTGTATATGTCGTAGTCGCGTTCGTCGGGGTGGGAAGCAGTGTTTTGCAGGCGCAAATGCTGGGCGAAATTCAAGGCCGCGTGGTCGATGCGCAAACCGGCGAAGCCTTGCCGGGCGCGAATGTGCAAATTCTCGGATCGTTGTTGGGCGCGGGCGCAGACGCCAAAGGCGCATTCGTGATCAAGCGTGTGTCGCCGGGAGCATACACGCTGCGCGCGAGTCTGATCGGCTATCAAACGGCGCGCGCCGAAGTGACCGTAGAAGTGGATTCCGTGAGCCGCGTCGCATTCGCACTCAACGCCAGCACGTTGGAAATGAATGAAGTCGTGGTCACGGCCAGCCGCCAACCGGAAGAGATTCAAACCGCGGTGGTCAGCATCAGCGCGCTTAGCGGCGAGGCCGCGCTGCGCCGCAATGCCCTGCGCATGGATGCCGCGCTCGAAAGCATCCCGGGCGTGAGTCTCGTCGAACAAAACGTCAATGTGCGCAATAGCTCCGGCTACAATCGCGGTCTGGGCAGCCGCGTGTTGATTTTGATCGATGGCGTGCCGGCGCTGCCCACGGATTTTGGGAACATGAATTGGGATATTCTGCCGGTGACGGATTTCGAGCGCATCGAAGTGATTAAAGGCCCGTCTTCTGCGCTTTATGGCTCGTTTGCGCTCGGCGGTGTCATCAACATTATCACCAAAGCGCCGGCGCCGCAGGGCAAGTTGAGTGTGCACACCAGCGCCGGATTTTACGATGAGCCTTATTATGCCGAATGGAAATGGACCGATCGCACGCTCAACTTCAACCGGCAGGATGTGAGTTACTCGAAGCAAATCGGCAAGCTTGGGTTTCGATTTTCCGCCGGGCGCTCGGAATCTTCCGGCGACCGCCAGAACCGCCATTTTCACCGCTGGAATGCCACCACGAAATTGGTTTGGGGCTTTGCCACGAATTCGGAGTTTACGCTGTTCGGCGCGTTTGCGCGTGATCGCCGCGGTGAATTCGTCTGGTCTGATCTCGGCAATCCTTATCTCGTGCCGAATTCCACCGGCGGCAAGCCTGAAGATTTTGCCGAGTATCGCCTGAAAGTCGATGCCTACACGTTGTATGGCCAATATCGCCAGCGCTTGAATGACTGGCTGGAATTCAAGTGGCGCGCCTCGTTTGTGCGCCAATTGACCGGCAATCAATTCCGAATTGCGGGAGATTTTGCGCCGGCGCAAGGCCCGGGCGCGGATTTCCAGATCCGTAGTCAAATCGACAGCACCGTGAGCTTCACGCTCGGCGTCGAGTATCATTATGATTTTGCCGAGCAGCGCCAAATCGGCCGCCACTTCGCCTACACGCTCTCCCCGTATTTTCAACAGAATTGGCAGCCCACCCCGAGTTGGCAAATCAATCTCGGGCTGCGGTATGATCAATATTATTTGATGCCCGGGCCGGAACGTTACACGAAAACCGTGTACAATCCAATTAAAGAACGGTTCGAATTGATCGACATCGCCAACCCTTTGCCCGATGGCCTGGAACAACAATATCTGAGTCCGCAGCTCGGCACGAGTTACGAACTCACCTCTTCAACTGTTGTGCATGCCTCGCTTGGCCGCGGCATTCGCATTCCGGTGTTGGGCGAACGTTTCCTGCAATTCAACATTCCCATTCCGTTCCGGCCCAACGTCAACATCGCGACGGAGAAATCTTTCTCGGTGGAGGTGGGCGTGCGCCAGCGCTTCGGCGAGTTCGCCAATGTCGAAGTGACCGCATTTTCGAATCGCTATGCGGATTTGATCGAGCCGGTGTTCGTGCCTGAAGGCGCCAATTTTTACGCTATTCTCGTGAATATTCCCCAAGCAAAAGTCGAAGGTATCGAGGCCTCTAGCCGATTTCGTTTTTGGCAAAATCGCCTGGGCTTTGACGCGAACGCAACGTGGACGAATCCCGTCATCACGCAAGTCGATCCCGATAGCGACATCCCCGTCACTTTTCAGGAAGGCGATTTGCTGAGTTACCGCCCGCGCGTCGTGGCTTATCTTTCGCCGTTTATCACGCTGGGCCCGGTTTCACTCGAAGCGGATTACAGCATCGCGTCGAAGTTGTTGCGTGAGCAAGTACAAATTTTCAAAGACGATCAGCGCGTGGCCAAAAAGCAATTGGATGTGCGCGTGCTTTATACCTGGAATAATGTGACGGCGCAGCTCGGCGTGCGCAACTTGCTACGGTACAATTACTATCAAGTCGAGAGGAATATCAACGAAGTGCGCAATTTTTCCGCAGGTTTGCGCTGGGATTATTAATTTTTGTTAATCTCCGCCATTGTTTAGAAGCCCGGGCGCACATTGTCTGGCGCTGCCCGGGCGTTTTCAATTTTGTCAGATAAATGATAGAATTGAAATTTTCTCGCCACTTTATCTGAAAGTTTTCCCTCCCAATTTCAGCATTTCACCTCCTCCGGCGGTATTGTACGAGGTAAACATTTGCATTGACCTTCACAATCGGCTCATGGAATACGATCTGTACTTCTCTTGCGCATGCTGATAAAAATGAAGCATGCCGCAGAGACGCCCCGGCCGGCAGGAAGCAATGCCATGAGATTTCGTTGCAAAAACGAAAAGCCACTGCGCGTAGCAGGTCTAGCAAGGGAATGCTAGGGCGACTTACGGCGCGCGGCTATGCAGGGAGCAGACTAGTGAATACAGTTCAGCAAGGATTGCTAAACCATATGCGTGTATCGCTTTTGGTTATCGCCAGCAAGGTTTCATGTTTGCTTGATCCCATTCGCCTCATGATGTCCGCGTATGCAAGTAATTGTTGGAATTGGGGCCGCGGCCACCGTTGCGGTGAGAAGTTCGGGGGATTTCCTGCGGACTCCTCGCGAGGTTTTGCCATTTCTGTCTTCTTGCCCAGTCATTTTTCCCGCAAAAATTTTTCGATAACGGATTTATATACTTGCGTCGCGCCAGTCGCTGCGGGAGACGCAAATATTGTGAAAATTTTTAACACTCATCGTGCAAAGCATTCCCAGAGGCGCCCGGCGCCGCAGGGATTGTGTCCGGCTGTTTCCAAGCGAGACATAATCATCTCAGAATCTTGGCTGCGTTAGTTTGCCATCAAACGATGGTATCGCCATGTGGCACTGGCTTTGCCATTGGTGAAGTGGAGTTGTAACGACGGGTGTTGTGTGTCTGGTTGTTTCTGAAGCAAAGTGAAGTAACGAGGTTTGGCTGTGATGCCCATTGTACAAAATGGGACTGACATGGCGGAGCTGTGCCTGGACGAAGCATTTCATGTCCATCTGAAAATGTTCCGACCGTGGCACGGCGCGGGTCGATAAAATCTTGAGAGCATGAGAGTTCTGAGAGCCATAATACCACAGCCAAACCGTTGCAGGAGCATCGTCTAGAATATCGCATTTTGGAATAGTCACGATTCAATCAAATAAACCAATTTCAGCAGCAGAATGGACTCGAAACCTGCTGTATGACTTGCGCATGCAACGCGCTGTGTGCGCCGTTTTGATTCAACCCAGTTCAGCATGAAAGAAAAAATTGCCCGACAGACGCCCCTCGCGGATTATCTCCGCGTGCTTTATCGCGGCCGCTGGATCATCCTGGCTTCATTTCTCGCCGTGATGGCTATTACCGTGTATTTGGGCATGACAGCCGTGCCGTTGTATCAGGCGAGCGCCAAAGTCATGTTCAAAACAGAATCGAACATTGGCTTGCCCGGTTTCGAAGCGATGGGGTATTGGCAAACCGAAACGATGATCAGCAATCAGGTCGAGATCATTGGCGGTCGCGCCCTGGCCAAAGCTGTGGCGCAAAAACTGATGCAATCAGAGCAGGCACATGAACTGCCGATTTTGGGGGCGAACAAACACTTGCAAAGCCGCTCCGGCCGCTTCTCGCGCTTTCTCAACGCGCTGTTCGGCAGCAGCGCGGCGGATGATTCCAGAAACGAAATGCAAGAGCCCGTTTTGCTGGAGGTGGAAACCGTTGCGCGTGAGTTGCCGGGTTATATCAGCGTGGCGCCGATTCGCAGCACCGACATGATTTTGTTGAGTGTGGTTTCGGAAGATCCGCAAGAGGCCATGATTATCGCCAATGCCTACGTCGAAGCGTACAGCGAGCTTAACCGCGCCATGAGCCAGGCGGAAGTGCGCCAGGTCAAAAACTTTTTGGAGAATCAATTGGGCGTGATTCAACAACAATTGGCGGAATCCGAGCTGGCGTTGAAGGATTATCTGAAGGGCGAAACGCCGATGACGCTTACGGACGAAACCAACGGCCTGGTGACGAAACTGGTGGAATTCGAATCGCTATATAAAGAATCACTGGCTGATCTGGAGGCGGCGCGTGAACGTTTGAAGTTTATCGACCAACAGTTGGGAAAGCGGGGTGATATTGCCGCCATTTCCGCAACCTCGTTCTTGGACGAGTTGAAAAAAGAAATGGCCGACTTGCAACAGCAGCGCGCGGCATATCTCGCTTATCTCGCGCAAAACGGCAGGCTCGATGAAAATAATGCACGGCTGCAGGAATTGGATGGTCAAATTGAACGCTTGACGCAGAAATTCCGCGCCGAACTGGCCAGCTTTACGGCCGCAGGTTTGGGCGGCCCCGCGAATCTGCAGGACGAGATGTTCATGCGCAAGTTCGAGGTGGAAGCGAACATTGAGACGCTCATACCAAAAGTCGCTTCACTCAAGCACATCGTCGATGATTATGCCAAGAAACTGGAATCTCTGCCCGAGAAAAAGCTGCTGATGGTGCGGCTGCAACGCTCAGCGCAAGTGGATGAGAAGATTTTTTTAATGATGAAAGAGAAGTACGAAGAGTTGCGCATCACAGAAGTCGGCCAACTCGGGGACGTACGCATCATTGAGCCGGCGGAGTTGCCGGAGACTCCGTTAGGCCCGAATCGAAAGCTCAACATTATTCTGGGAATGATTCTCGGTCTCGGCCTGGGCGTGGGCCTGGCGTTTCTGCTCGATATGCTGGATAATTCCGTGCGCACGATGGAAGATTTGGAGCGCATGGGCCAGCCGGTGCTCGGTTCGATTCCGATGATCAAAGAAGGGGAAACGCTGGCGCGGCTGAAGATTTCGAAAAACGGCGCACCCAACGGCGTCCACCATGGACTTTCCAACGGTAAAGTCTCCGCAATTGAAAACAAGCTTGAGCAACAGCCCACCGCGGCGCGCTTGATCACGCATGTTGCGCCGAAATCGCCCATTTCCGAAGCTTATCGCGCGTTGCGCACGAATATTCAATACACGCACATTGACAGAACATTGCGCACACTGCTGGTGACGAGTCCGGGGCCGGGCGACGGCAAATCGACCTCGGTTGCGAATCTTGCCATCGTCATGGCACAAATGGGCAGCAAGGTGTTGTTGATCGACGCCGATTTGCGGCGGCCGGTTTTGCATACGGTATTCAATCTCGACCGGCGCGTAGGTTTGTCAAATGTATTGGTCGGCCGCGCAGATATTGCCGAGGCGGTTTCGCCGACAGATATCGAAAATCTTCACATTATGCCGTGCGGCGCGTTGCCGCCAAATCCTTCGGAACTGTTGGGCAGCAGCGCCATGCAGCGCACCCTGGAGGCCTTGAAACAGGACTATGAAGTGGTGTTGTTTGACAGCCCTCCGGTGATTGCTGTGACCGATGCGGCTGTACTAGCGCGATGGGTAGATGGAGTTTTCCTGGTCGTAAAAGCGGGACATACCAGCAAAGAAGCCGCTTTTCGTTCTTATGCCTTGCTCAATCAGGTGAAGGCCAAGGTGTTGGGCACGCTCTTGAACTCGGTTAAAGTCGAGAGCATGTACGGCAGTTATTACTATTACTATCATTATCATTACTACACGCAGAACAGCAACGGCAAGCTGCCGAAAACGCAGCGGAAACTGCTCTCCTGGCCGTGGTCGTAAAAATGTTCCTCGTTGCTGATTCCTGGTTGCCAGCAACAAGCACCGAGCAACAAGCAACCAGTAACCAGCAACAAGTAACCAGCGACAAGAATGCAACAAGACCCAATGCGCAACTGGTACGCCCTTTACACGCGTCCCAATTTTGAAAAACGTGTCGAACAAGAGCTGCAAAAAATGGGCGTGCAGCCGTATTTACCCCTGCGCGCCACCCTGCGGCAGTGGAGTGATCGCAAAAAATGGATCGAAGCGCCCTTGTTCTCCTGCTATGTTTTTGTGAAAGCCGATGCCAAAGAACGCTTGCTCGCGTTAACGCCGGAGGGCGTCGTGCGCATGCTGGGACATCACGGCCAGCCCTCGATCATTCCTGAATTCGAAATTACCGCCGTCAAGAACATGCTGGCGCACGATTTTGATCCGGAGCCGATTCCGCATGTGATGCCGGGCGATTTGCTTGAGATCACCAGCGGACCTTTGATCGGCCTGCGCGGCGTGCTGCAATCGGTGCAGGGCCGGCAACGCTTCGTCATTGCGTTCGAGGCCATCGGCCAGGCTGTGGCCATCAACATCGAACATAGCCAGATGAGAAAAATTTCACCACCGAGCAAGCTCACAGGGAGAGCCGTCGGGACAGCTACGCATGCAAGGAGAATGGCATAATGGAACCAACCTTTCCGGAAACACGCGTGTCGTCGCCGCCAGGGATCAAATTTTTTCCGATCTCGGCGGCGAAATTGTGATCTTAAATGTTGCCTCCGGCGTGTATCACGGCCTCGATGAAGTCGGGGCGCGCGTGTGGCATTTGATCCAACAGCCACGCACAGTCGGCGAGATTCGCGACGCGATTTTGACCGAATACGAAGTGGCGCCGGAGCAATGCGAGCGCGATGTGATGACATTACTGCAACAACTCGTACAAGCCGGTTTGGCAAATTACGCTGATGGTGCGTATAGTTAAATTCCTCCGGCTTCCAGTCGTGGAGCAACGTTTGTGGGTGAAGGCATATTTATTGCTAATATCCGTACGCATGGGACTCTGGCTCTTGCCGTTTCAACGCCTGCAATCCTGGTTGGCGCATTTTTCTGCAACGCCGGCGCGTCATAAATTGGACCCGTACTACGGCAATCGCATGATTCGCGCGCTTAAGGTACTAAGCGCGTTTGTGCCGCGCGCTACCTGCCTCACGCAGGCGCTGGCAGCGCAGGTGTGGCTGAAACGACACGGTTACGCCACGCGCATGCAGATCGGAGTCGCCAAAGATGGAGCCGGGCGTCTGCAGGCGCATGCCTGGCTGGAATGCGGCGGGAATATCGTGATCGGAGATTCCGAGGATCTCGCGCGCTACACCTTGTTGCCGGCCTTGGAAAGCACACAGCCATGAGCGGAATCGTCGGCATTTTCAATAAAGACGGCGCGCCAGTTGACGGTGGACTGCTGCAGAAGTTGACGAACTTCATGGCGTTTCGCGGGCCGCATGCGCAATCTTCCTGGCAAGACGGCAATGTGGGCTTGGGTCACGCCATGTTGCGCACGACATTTGAGTCACAGCACGAGCAGCAACCGTGCAGTCTCGACGGCCGGGTTTGGATTACCGCGGACGCGCGCATCGATGATCGTCAAGCGCTCAAACAACGGCTGGCCTCACACGGCCGGCGTGAGGTCGAAGCAGCCAATGACGTTGAATTGATTTTGCATGCTTATCACGTTTGGGGCGAAGAGTGTGTGCAGCATTTGCTCGGCGATTTTGCCTTTATCATTTGGGATCAACGCCAGCAGCGCCTTTTCTGCGCCCGCGATCAATTCGGCTTGAAGTTGCTCTATTATGCCTGCGTCGGCCAAACCATTGTATTGAGCAACACGCTCAATTGCGTGCGCCGGCATCCGCAGGTTAGTGATTGCCTGGACGATCGCGCGATTGGTGATTTTTTATTGTTCGGATGCAATTATGATCTAACCACGACCAGCTTTGCAGATATTAAAAGGCTGCCGGCAGGTCACGCGTTGAGCATTACCCCGGAGCGGCTCTCGGTGCGGCGTTATTGGACGTTGCCGGTTCCGGAAAGCATTCGTTACAAGCATGCGCAAGATTACCTTGATCATTTTCAAGCGTTGTTGCAACAAGCCGTGGCTGATCGTCTGCGCACCGATCGTCTCACCATTTGGTTGAGCGGCGGCCTCGACTCTGCGACGATTGCAGCGGTCACACGCGCGCATATGCTCGAGAAAGGCCAGCCCGCCGAACTTGCGGGAATGACCGTCGTCTATGAGCAATTGATTCCCGACGATGAACGCTATTTTGCGGATCTCGTCAGTAAAAAACTCGGCATACCGACACAATTTTTGGTGGGAGATCATTACCGCTTGTTTGAGCGTTATGATCAGCCGGAGTTACAGCGGCCGGAGCCATCGGAAGAGCCATTGTTGGCTTTACATGCCGATCAAATGCGTGTCAGTGCCGCCGGCGGCCATGTGGTGTTGACCGGCGACGGCGGCGATGAGTTGTTGTTTCCGTCCGGTCTGGCGCAGATGCTGAAAGGCATGCGAATGTGGCAGACCCTGTTTGATGCCGCACAGTATCTGCGTACGTATCGCAGAATGCCGCCTTTGGGGCTGGGCTTGTGCAAAAAGCTGCGGAATTGGCGCAAGCGGCCTCATCCTGAAGTTGATTTTCCCGGGTGGCTGGATGAACGTTTTGCGTCCCGTTGCCAGTTGCGAGCCCGCTGGAACGAAATCAATCATATGAAACTGCCGGTCAGGCATCGCTTGCGTCCCGAAGCGTATCACCGCTTGGCCATGCCGCTGTGGCAAAGCGTATTCGAGTACAATGATGCGAGTGTAACGTTGGCCCCGCTCGAGTTCCGATTGCCGTTTTTGGATTTGCGTCTGGTGGACTTTGCATTAGCCATTCCGCCCTTGCCCTGGTTCGTTGAAAAAGGAATGTTACGCCTCGCGATGAACGGCATCCTGCCGGAAAAAGTGCTGCGGCGCCCCAAAACGCCGTTGCAAGAGGATCCGGTGGTCAATTTACTGCAACGGCCGGACGCGCGCTGGCTCGATGAATTTGTTCCACTTCCCCGGCTGTCGGAATTTGTGCAGCGCGTTAACATTCCCAAAGTTGCGGGAAGAAAATTCGAACAAGGTGATCCGAGTATTCACCTTCGCCCTCTCGGTTTGAACTGCTGGTTACAGCGGTTGAATCACCTTAACTAATTCTTGACCTTTTGGAGATGCTCATGAAAACTAATCTCGAGAAAAAGGCTTATCAACGCCCGCGCTTTACGACTTACGGCGCCATACGTGAAGTCACGCAAGCAGTTGGCCCTTACATGATGCTTGACGGTGGTACTGTGAATATGATGAAGCGAAGCGTTGCCTCGCTATGAACGGGAGGCGTCACAACCTCTTTTGGAGAAGAGAGAGAGGAGGCAAGACGCATCAAATTAATTCAACGGCATACTGTGACCCTGATTGTAATCACGCTGCCCTCGTGGACCGGTTGGCGAAAACACCGCTTCACAAGGAGTTGCACCGACAAACTTCACGGCAACAGTATACCGGGTATGGTAGCAAAACACCTAGTATGAAAAGGGAACGATGATGAAAGCGACCAAGAAAATCCTAAAAAAGAACTATATTAGCCCGCGATTGCTGACCTACGGTGCGATTCGTGAAATTACACAATCTGTAGGCTCCGTAAAAATGTTGGATGGCGGGACAGTTATGGGAATGAGAAGATCCGGTATCGCATGAGATGCTTGGCGAATCAACTTCTGATTCGCTTGAACGGCTTAATTGCAGAAACCGCATCGGACGCACCCTTGCATTATCTAACAAATCGATTGATATTTGCACAAGGTGCGATTTGCGAAATCACACCGACGGCGGAATACCGATGGTATTTGCCCCGACCGGCATGAGATCATGTTGTTGTTCGCAACCAGGTCTGGTTGCCTGGAATGCACGCATGCCACAAACTTTGAGAAACACCAATGCCACCGACAAAAAAGCAGCCTGAGAAAAAAAACTATCAACCTCCGCAACTGATAACCTATGGCACAATCCAGCAAATTACCCGGATGACCGCTGCTGACGGCAGGCTGGATAATGCCACGCAGGGCCGCTTGAATTTTACGAGATTGCAGTGAGTCTAAAGCTGAACCCTGATTTGTGGTGTGACTATTCTCTTTATGGCCTGCGTTTGCATTCCAACCTTCCCATTCCCGGGTTGGTGGCGGCAGCGCCGGCGGCGGTCATGCCGGGCGACGTGCGGGTGTGGTTGAACGCCATGCCGCCGGAACTGTGCGATATTACCCCCACTGCCGAGCTTGTATTCTATGTCAGCGCGGAAACAGATGAGCAAGGCACGCCTGCTTTAAAAATACATCGCGGCGTGTGCGGCGACTATTTTCGCCTGAGCTTCGAGGATGGCGTGCAGTTTCTCGTCGATCGCGCCGGCAGTGTGATCGGCATGACCTGGCGGGAGAGTACGACGTACGAAGATGCCGTGACATATCTCGTTGGCCCGATCATGGCATTTGTTTTGGCATTGCGGAATATCACTTGCCTGCATGCCAGCGCAGTTGCCATTAAGGATCGGGCTATCGCGTTGCTCGGGCCTTCGGGCGCAGGCAAATCCACCACCGCCGCCATGTTTGCGCGCCTGGGTTATCCCGTGCTCTCTGATGACGTCGTGCCGTTGCGAGATCAACGCGATCATTTCTTGACGCAACCCGGCTATCCCTGTTTGCGGCTATGGCCGTCTTCGGTGGATGCGCTGTTCGGTTCGCCCGAGGCGTTGCCCTGTCTCACGCCCACCTGGGAAAAACGCGGCCTCGATCTCACCCGCGAGGCGTATAAATTTCACACACAAGAATCACCGCTCGCAGCGATTTATATTTTGGATGAGCGTTGCGCCAGTGCGCCCGCAGTTGCAGAAGTTTCCGCGCGCGAGGGTTTGCTGGCCTTGCTGGCAAACAGCTACGCGGCGAATGTCATCAACCCGCAACAACGCGCACTGGAGTTTCAAGTGTTGAGCCGCGTGGCGAGGCATGTGCCCATGCGGCGTGTGAAAGCGCATACCGATCCCGCCCGGCTGCCGGAGCTGTGCGCCGCCATCATTGATGATTTTCAAACGCACGCACACAACCAAAAATCTCCCACCTGATCAAGGACGATCGACATGTACAGCATTTTTGATTACGGCGACATGATTGTAGACCGTGTGCGCATGGAAGCGTACACGCAAGCGGTGCGTCAGGCTGTCAAGCCCGGCGCGGTTGTGATTGATCTGGGCGCCGGCTCAGGTCTCTTCACGCTGCTCGCATGCAAATTCGGCGCGGCCCGGGTTTATGCCATTGAGTACAATAATGCGATTCAAGTGGCGCGCGAGATGGCCGCGGCCAACGGTTATACCGATCGCATCACCTTCATCCAAGGGCTTTCGACGCGCGTGAGTTTGCCCGAGCGCGCAGATGTCATTATCTCGGATTTGCGCGGGGTGCTGCCCTTGCTGGAGCAGCACATCCCGTCGCTTCTCGATGCCCGCGAACGCTTGCTCGCGCCCGGCGGCGTGCTCATTCCGCAACGGGACACGCTGTGGGCCGCGCTGCTCTCCGCCCCGGCGCATTACGAGCGCCATTTCCGGCCCTGGCAAGACGATCTCTTTGGCCTCAATACTCAAGCCTGTTCGCGCCTGCTTGCCAATGCTTGGCGCCGCGTTGACATTACCGCCGAAGAACTGCTAGTGGAACCGCAATGCTGGGCGACGCTCGACTATCGCACGGTGCGGGAACCGAATCTCTCAGGCGAGCTAAGCTGGAAGATTACTTCACCGGGCACGGCTCATGGTCTCGGCCTTTGGTTTGATGCGACGCTAGCAGATGGCGTGCAGTTTTCCAACGCCCCTGGCAATCCCAAAATGATTTATGGTCGCGCTTATTTTCCTTGGCCGCAGCCGGTGGAGCTTGCTGCCGGCGACGAAGTTGTTGTGCGTGTGCAGGCTAATCTCGTGGACAACGATTATATCTGGAGCTGGAACTCGCGCGTGTTTGCTGCTGAAAACAGCGTGAAACCCAAGATCGATTTTCAACAATCCACGTTTTTCAGCGCGCCGCTTTCACCGCAGCACTTACGCAAACGCGCAGACAATTTTGTGCCCAGCCTGAATGACGACGGCCAAATTACCCAGGTTGTTTTGCATAAGATGAGTGAAAAACAGGCTCTGGGTGACATCGCGCGAGACCTGACGCAACAATTCCCGCAGCATTTTCCAACCTGGCCCGCTGCTCTAACGCGCGTCGGAGAGCTGTCGTTGCTTTACAGCGAGTAGGGTGGAGGCGGCCGGTAGGTCGTTGGTTGTTGGTTGTTGTTGGATAACCGGTGGCTGAGCTTGTCGAAGCCAACACCGCTGCCTTCGACAAGCTCAGGCAACGCTGGCCGAGCCTGTCGAAGCGATCCGTTCAACTTTTTTCTTTTTGCCTCTTGCAATTTGCCCCTTGCCCCCTGCATGCTCTTCATCCACGAATCAACCCGGCGCAAGCTGCGCCATGCTCTGCGTCTCGATCGCGCGGTGCGTCTCGTTTGGCAGAACGCCCGCACCTGGATGCTCGCCAATCTCGCCTTGTTGCTGACGCAAAGCGCGTTGCCGGTCGCGAGCCTTTATCTCACCAAACAAATCATCGATGCCGTCACTCTGGCGCTCAGCGCCTCCGATAAAAATGCCGCATGGCAATCGGCCGCGCTCTGGGTTGCGCTTGCTGGCGCGGTGGCTTTACTCGCGGAAATTTGCCGCTCGCTGACCAGCTTTGTCAACCAGGCGCAAGCGCAATTGATCACCGATCGCATGCACGAGATGCTGCATGCCAAATCTCTCGCCGTTGATTTGGAATATTATGAGAATGCGCATTATTACGACGCACTGCATCGCGCGCAACAGGATGCCCCGTTTCGCCCGCAAAGCATCGTCAACAGCCTGATGCAAGCCGGACAAAGCGGCCTTTCGTTGCTGGCGATTGCCGGACTGCTTTTTTCTTATAACGCGACGCTCGCTTCACTCTTGTTTCTCGCCACCCTCCCCGGACTTTGGGTTCGACTGAAATATGCGGATCAAGCGTATCGCTGGCAACGTCACTGGACCGCCAGTGAACGCCGGGCGTATTATTACAATTGGATGCTCACCAGCGGCGAATATGCCAAAGAAGTTCGCCTGTTCAATCTTGGCCCGCTTTTCATGCAGCGCTTTCGCGCCCTGCGTGAAACCATTCGCCGTGAGCGTTTGGCGATTGCAACGAAAAGCGCGTTTGCCGAGCTTGCGCCGCAAGTTCTCGCAACTCTGGCGGTTTTCGGCGCCTGCGCCTTCATGGCGCATCAAACCATCGCCGGTTTGCTCACGCTCGGCGCCCTGGTCATGTACTGGCAGGCCTTCGTGCGCGGCCAAAGTTTTTTTCGAGACTTGTTACAAGCCGTTGCCAATCTCTATCAAGACAATCTCTTCCTTTCGAATCTCGATGAATTCCTGGAACTGAAGCCGCGTGTGGCGGAGTCGCAGCAACCGCGGCCGTTCCCGCGCCCGATGCGAACCGGCATTGCATTTCACGGCGTCAGTTTTCGCTATCCGGAATCCTCCAAAATCGCGCTGCAAGATATTGATCTCAGCTTGCGACCGGGGGAGACCATCGCCCTCGTTGGAGAGAACGGCTCCGGCAAAACCACATTGATCAAATTGCTGTGTCGCTTGTATGATCCCACCACCGGCCACATCACGCTCGACGGCGTTGATCTGCGCGATTACGCCAGCGATGAAGTACGCCGTGAGATCGGCGTCATTTTTCAGGATCATGCGCATTACAATTTGACGGCGCAGGAAAAC
Source organism: Candidatus Zhuqueibacterota bacterium (assembly GCA_003576975.1). GTDB lineage: Bacteria > Zhuqueibacterota > Zhuqueibacteria > Zhuqueibacterales > Zhuqueibacteraceae > Coneutiohabitans. The sequence goes on along the minus strand of QEVD01000020.1, from coordinate 12,104 downwards.
ATTTGGCTGGGCAATGTCGCCTTGCCGCTGCAGCATGAACGAATTCCTCTTGCCGCGCAACATGCCGGCGCCGATCACGTCATTGCCAAGCTGCCGGCGCGTTATCAAACCGTGCTGGGCAAATGGTTTGAAGATGGGGAGGAACTGAGCATTGGTGAATGGCAAAAGATCGCGCTGTCGCGCGCATTTCTGCGCGACGCGCAAATCATCGTGCTCGATGAGCCCACCAGCGCTATCGATGCTAAAGCAGAGTTCGCTTTTTTTCAACGCTTTCGGAAGCTGGCAAAGAATCGCGCCACCGTGCTCATCAGCCATCGCCTGTCCACGGTTCGTCTGGCGGATAATATTTATGTGTTAGCAGATGGCCGCCTCTCAGAAAACGGCACGCATGAACAATTGCTTGCGCGTGACGGCGTTTATGCGCAACTTTTTGAAACGCAAGCGCGGCAATATCGCTGATGCGCTCAAAGGTTGACATATACTCCGCGCCGCATCCGCGCCGCCATGAAATTGCGGTCTTGCTGGCGTGCAGCCGCACACAAATGGATTCTGCCGTCGCCGAGCGCCTGCGTTTTCTGCTCATGCAAAAGCTGGATTGGGATTATCTGTTGTGGCTGGCTTCCTGGCATCGCGTCACACGTCTGTTGATGCTCCAGCTCAAGCAACTTCCCGCAAACCTGGTTCCGGAAACTGTGCTCGAGCAATTGCGCAGGCAAAGCGCAACGCTAGCGCACCAAAGCCTGTTTCAATTGAGCGAATTGTTGCGAGTGTTGCGCCTGCTGGCAGATCATGGCATTGCTGCTGCGCCCTTCAAAGGTCCGGCCATGGCTGCCGCGCTTTATGGCGATCCTGCGCTGCGTGAATCCGAAGATTTGGACATACTCATCGAGGCCAGTGATTTTCACGCCGCCAAAGCCCTGCTGCTCGCCCACGGTTTTCGCCCGTGGGAAACTCTCTCTTCCGGGCAGGAAGCGACTTATTTGCGTTATGAATGCGGCTACACATTCGTGCAAGAGCAGAACAACATTTCCGTGGACTTGCATTGGGATTTCATGCGTAAATATTTTGCGTTGCCGCTCGATCTCGACCTCATCTGGCAGCGCATGCAAACCGCAACGCTGGCGGGCCAGACCATCAATCAACTTTCACCCGAAGATTTACTGTTGATTCTGTGCCTTCATGGCGGCAAGCATCTGTGGTTTGGTTTGAATTGGATTTGCGATGTCGCAGAACTCTTGCGCACCGCGCCTCAGCTTGATTGGCAATACGTGACAGCACAAGCGCAACGCTGCGGTTGCCAGCGTTTGCTGGGCGTGGGGCTTCACCTGGTGCACCAATTACTTGGCGCAGAACTGCCCGCGGCCGCCGCGAATCTCAGCGCTGAACCTAACGTTTCCGGCCTTGCCGCCCGCGTTCATGCCGGCCTTTTTCCGGAAGCCGAATGGGAGCCCAGCGCCGCTGCCAAGTTTTCATTCTTACTCAATGCTCGAGAGCGCTGGCGCGATCGCGTGAGTTTTTGCTGGCGGCGGGTGATCACGCCGACGTTTAGCGATTTCAAATTTATTTTGTTACCAAGTCGGTTATCCTTCCTTTATCCCGTATTTCGGCCTGTCCGTTTCATGTGGAATGATGTCGTCGCAGTGCCAATGTTCACCGCCAAGCGAAACCCGATCATTTCATCTCCCCGTACTGATTCTTTATGACTAGCACCGCTAAGATTGCTCGTTTGGATTTTGAGCGCTATGCCATAACACATCGCATGCATGGTTATATACCTGCCTCTCGCAGATATGTTATGGACACGTATATCAAACCTGGAATGAAGGTACTTGATCTCGGCTGTGGCGATGGTCAGCATCTGGAGTATTTGGCCAAATCGCTTCCCAAGCGGGACTTGTTCGGAACGGAGATCAGCCAGATTCGTGTCGACCGAGTGAACAAAAAAGGTTTCACCTGCGCAAAGGTTGATGGTTTTCGCCTGCCTTATGCCGATCGAGCCTTTGATGCGATCATCTTCTTTGAAGTCATTGAGCATATTCCCGAGCTGGAAGTGGAGCCGCTGTTGCATGAAATTGCACGCGTGCTCAAACCGAACGGCGTTGTTGTCGGTTCAACACCGAACTATCCCATCAAGCGTTACTATGATTTCTCCCACCGTATTCTGAGTCTGTTCGGACGAATTCCGGCATTTGGGGTAAACGGCAAAAAACCGCATCAAGCTGCTTCGGAGACCTACCCAAACGAGTCAACGGCGCCTTTGCCGAAAGAGGCAACGCGACGTCAACCGTGGTTAATTCACAAAGTCGGCCGGTTGTTCGCGGATGATCCAACGCATCAATATTTTTGCAGTTTTAATCGCATTTATCGCCTTGGCAAAAAGCACTTTCAGGACGTGGAGTTGTTCACAACCTTTAAAGCAATTGCCAAGCCGGTTGTTATTTCGAACCCGGTAAAGTTGTTTTCACATAAAATCGTATTCGTCTTTAAAAATTGCAATTGAGCCATGATACAGCAACCGTACGTGTAGCGGCAACTGCGGCGACTGAGACGCCGGTTGGCACCGACACCGCTGGCTACCTCAAGAAAATTGCAAAAAATGCAGGCATCACTGCCGGCGGGCAACTGCTCAGCCAGGTTCTCGGACCCATAACCGGCATCATCACCACGCGAGCGCTGGGCGCCGAGCTGTATGGCATCTATACCCTCACCACGTATTGGACTAGCATGCTGGCGGATTTTTCCACGTTGGGTTTTGCCGGCATGCTCAATCGTTTTTCCGCCAGCTACAAGGGCGAAGGCCGGCTCGACAAAGCCAAAGGCGCGATTCTGCTGTCGCTCAAGATTGCATTTATCGCCGGCAGTGTACTGGCGCTCGGGCTTGCGCTGTTTGCCGAACCGTTTTGCCGTTATGTGATCAAACAGCCGGAGTATGCGACGGCATTTCGGTTTGTGAGCATCGCCATTCTGTTCACTGCGCTTTACAGCATCTTTATTGCGGCGCTCAATGGTTTGCAACAGCAGGGTTATGTCGTTCTGACCAACGCTGTTGTCGCCAATTTAACGAAGTTGATCAGCCTGGTGGTCTTGCTTGCCTTTGGCTTTGAGCTTTATGCCGCGCTGGCCTCCAGCCTGTTGCAGGATTTGATCGTTCTCGTTTTGGCTGGAACATTTCTTCTCAAAGTTTTTCCCGGCCTGCGTGAGCGCAGCTTGCCGGCCACCACCGAGAAAAAACGGTTGTGGAAATTCTCGAGCACGCTGTTTGCCACCAGCCTGTTCAACAAGCACACCTTTCAACTCGATGTGGTTTTTTTGGGCATGTTCTGTCAGCCGCTGGAAGTGGGCTTGTATGCAGTTGCGCTACGCCTGCAACCGTTGATTTACATGCCGCACACGGCCATCATGCAGATCTTCGGCCCCATTGTGGCTGAGTTGCACGCCCGCCGGCAGCACAACGAAATGGCAAAACTCTACAAAACCGTGACGAAATGGACCACGGCATTTAGTCTCCCCATTTTCTTGACGATCGTATTGTTTTACGAGCCGATCTTGAGCATTTTTGGTAAAGAATTTCACGGCGCAGTGGCAGCCCTCCTCATCCTCGGTGTGGGAAATTTTTTTGCCGATATGTTCGGCATGAGCGGGCAAGTGCTGACCATGATCGGCAAGCCGGGCGTCAATCTTGCCAATTCCGTTGTGATCACGGTGCTTAGTGTAACACTCTATCTTCTTTTGATCCCTCGTAAAGGTATCGTGGGCGCTGCGTTTGCTTATGCGGTCACGCATTGTGTCATCAACGTGGTGCGCTTGTTTGAGGTTCGCCATTTTCTCAACATTCACCCCTTCAAAGCAAGCTTGTGGAAAGTACCCTTTGCCGCCGGACTTGCCTTGTTGGGTGTGCTCGGTTTGCGGAGCGAATGGTTTTTAGTAGCGCCGCCGCTTTGGTTTCTGCAGCTTGTCATTTTCTGGTGTGTTTATGCTGCAACGGTGTATATGCTTCGTCTTGACACCGATGATTTGGTGGTTGTGCATGCCCTCCACCGCAAGTTCTTTCGCGGCAGGACCCGATGATTCATATCGAACGCATTGACACACTTGCCGAGTTTGCGAGCCTGCGCGAGGAATGGAATGATCTGCTTGCCGCTTCCGGTTCTGAAAGCATTCATCTCCGGCATGAATGGCTCTACACTTGGGCCGCCCACTTTTTGGCAAAGAAAGATTTGTTGGTTCTGCGCCTTCGCGAGGGGAACGATACTATCGGGTTTGCGCCTCTGCAAGTGCGTACAATTCGCCTGAGGGGTATGCTTCCCTATCGCCAGGTTCTTTTTCTGGGCGATCCCGAATCGGATTTTTCTGACTTCATTGTGGCGCGTCACCGGGAACAAGCCCTTCGTGCGATTTTCGCAAGGCTTCGTAGTCGGCTAACTTGGGGTGAGATGCTGTTTCACAATATTTCCGATACGTCTCCCAACCTGTACGCCTTGAAAGATATTCTCGTTCGTGAAAGTGCGATTGTGCGTGAGCAAACGAAGTGTTATTACATCGATACCCGGAACAATATTATGCCACCACCAGCAAAAGTTTTGTTCAGCAGGATCTGCGACGTTTGCACAATCATCTCCGCGACAAAAACTGGGAGGTGGTGGAATCGCCTTTGACTGATATTCACCGAGAGATTGAAACCATTTACTTCCTGCATCATTGCAGCCAGACGCGTAAGGCGCGCAGCTCATACTATGCCAGTGATCGTTACCGGCGGTTCATTGCCGCCATGATGGAAGAGCTGAAAAGGTTTGGCGAAATCCGGCTGTTTTATTTACTGCTTGACAAGAAGCCGATCGCCTTTGTCTTGGGATTTCATTTCAGGAAGATTTTTTATTACTGGAATATCGGTTTTGATTCCGCTCACCAGAAGCTTTCTCCTTCGAAGGTTCTGTTGGCCGAGGTTATTCAGCGCTGTTTCCATTCCGGCGTGAACGAATTCAATTTTATGCGCGGTGATTCGGATTACAAAACCCGCTGGACGAAACAATTCAGATCCAATTTTCAAATACGCTGGCTAAATGAACGGGGCTTTTATGGATTCTTCAACCAATACCGATCTCATTCGGGGCAAACAAGTCGTGCAGAACAACCCCAGCTCGAACCAGCTTGAAGAGATTCGCTTGAGGGATGCTCAAGCGGCAGACTACCACGATTTCATCAAGTCGCATCGCGGGGAATATTGGATTCGAGCCCAAGCCGGCCTGGTGATGCGCGCTTTGCAGCCGCAGAAGGGACATCGCGTCTATGATGCGGGGGCTGGCGTTGGCATCTATACGCTCGAACTCGCCAGGCGATTTCCCGAGGTCAGCATCTTTGCGACGGACTTTTCTCCTGCCAGCATTGCGCTTCTTGATAGTCAAGCCCGCCAGCATGACTTTCGGAATATCGAGACGGAGGTTGCCGACATTTCGAATTTTAAATCTGATAAAAGACGTTTTGAAAGGGCCATGTGCCTGGACACCATTCAGCACATTTCGAGCAGCGCCGAACGCGTGGAGACAGTTCGAAATATCAACAGCATGTTGATTGCTGGAGGTATTTTCGTGTTGACGGCCTACCGCTGGGGTGGATGGATCAAACCGCCTCAGCCTAAAGAAGATAAGAATTATAATGGCACAGGTCTCTATCGCATGGCATTTACGAAGGATGAAATCGCGAACTTACTCAGAGAAGCGGGCTTCCGAAATGTTCGGAGTTTTGGCATTATCCGTATGCCAAACAAAATCAGAAAATATCTGCCGGCTGCGCTCGGATACGCTGCGGAAAATATTCTGAATCAACTCGGCCTCGCCGAGAACAACGCGCAATATCTTATGGCTGTTGGTGTAAAATGATTTATTTGGCGATTACGATCGACACGGAGTGCGACAAGGGGCCCGGCTGGCGCGTGCAGAAGCCGATGCGTTTCGAAGCGGTTAACCGTGGCATTCCGGAACGCCTGCAGCCTTTGTTCGAGCGTTACGGCATCAAGGCCACCTACCTGCTCAGCCCCGAAGTGATTGCCGACGCCGATTCGGTGGCCACGCTTCAGCGCCTGGGCAGAAAGGTGGAATTGGGGACACACCTTCATGGCGAATATATCGAGCCCCAGGCTGATTGGGAGGCGGAGGCGACGGCCGCCTTTCAATCGCAGTATTCCCCGGAGATTGAGCGGCAGAAACTGGAAAATCTCACGCTGGCCTTCACGCGCGCGTTTGGTTACGCGCCCACCTCTTTTCGCGCCGGTCGCTTTGGCATCGGCCGGCAATCGCTACCAATGCTGCAGGAGCTGGGCTATCGCGTCGATTCCAGCGTAACGCCGTTTATGGCCTGGTATGCAGACGCCTCGCATGGGGTCAATTTTCTCGGTGCGCCAAAGCAACCTTACTATCCGTCTCCTATTGACTTTCGCAAAGCCGGCTCACTTCGGATTCTCGAAGTGCCTGTGACTGTGCACAACTGCTTTTGGCACCGCATTCCCGGCTTCTTGCTGCGTTGTTTGAATCCACTCAACCGCTATCAGAGCTTCTTGATGGGCAAGATTCTGAAAGTGCAGAAGAAAACCACATGGTTTCGGCCGACCTATGCCAGCGGTGAGCAGATGATTGCCCTGGCGCGCCACCTGATCGGGCGAAAGCATGCAGACGAACCCTGCGTACTAAATATGATGTTCCACAATGTCGAGTTTTGGCCCGGCGCGAGTCCTTATGCCAAGAATGAGGCGGAGGTTGGTGTACTTTTGCAGCGTATGGACCAGGCCCTCGAATTTCTTTTTTCGCGCCACCAAGTGTCCAGCTTGGGTCTCAGTGAAATCTCGCAATGTTTCCCTGAACAAGAGAAATGAATATCCAAGACCTATCGGCACGAATCGAATGCACTGAGCTGATTTTGGAAACGCCAGCCGGTAACGAAAGGGGAGAGCTAAAAGCGGTGGCACAGGAGGATGCTGTCCCGTATTTCTCACCTCGTGGCCGTCGAATCGTTCATTTTATCGGCAGTGGCATGATGGGCGGTCGAGAAAAGCAGCTTGTGCTGATCGCGAGGGAACAAACCCGTCAGTTTGCGCACCAGGTGACGGTCGTGTTTCAAAATCCTGCCGGGCCGAATTACGAAGCTCTTCTTGATCACACTGACATTCGTGTCATCAGCTTGAAATCACCTAACGAAACGAGCCTCCGGGCAGCCATTCAAACCTTGCGCCTCGCCTGTCAGCATGACGTCGCATTTCTACACAGTCCGCGCATTCCCTTTCTGCTCGGACTGTGGCTTGCCAATCGGCCCGTCGTTTACCGGCTTTCTGGTTTGCAAATGAGCGCGCCCTGGCCCTTCCAGCGCGCCCCGCTCAAACCGGATGAAAAGTCAGCGATGACAACCAGCAAGGTGACGCACTTGAAACCGACATCTGCCGCTCTGCAACACCCTGCGAAATACGTCGCCGTTCGGATTCGTCGCCTTATTCGCTGGCTGTTGTTCGTCAATTTTCTGCGGCGTCGTGCAGTTTTAGTTCTGGTTAATTCGAATTTTCTCAAGTCCGTTGGCCAGCGAGAGTATGGACTCTCTGATGAGAAACTTCTAATCACACGTAGTGGTCTCGACGCCTCCCTTGAAACAGAACGTTTGGAGAGAGCCCGCAAGGGCACGCAGAGAGATGAGCTTTTCACCATCGGCTTCGTTGGCCGTCTGGATCCTCGCAAACGGCTGGATCGCCTCCTGCAGGCCGTAGCCCCGCTCGTGCATGCCGGTTCTCGGCTGCGGGTATTGATCGCCGGTGACGGTGACTTGCGGCGGCCGCTCGAGCAACTGGCCGTGTCACTCGATATCGCCGCAGTAGTAGAGTTTCTTGGCACCAGACGCAATCCCTATGATGTGCTGAGTCTGTGCGATCTTTTTGTGCTTCCCTCTGACAATGAAGCCTTTTCCAATGCTGCTTTGGAGGCCATGTTTGCCGGTGTGCCGGTCGCCGTTTTCAAAGATGGCTGTGGCACGGCCGAGATCATAGCTTCCCATCAGAATGGCTTTCTGGTCGGCGACATCGAGGAACTGCAGAAGTTGATCCGTGAATTGTTGTCGTGTCGGGATGATTGTCGGCACATTGGCCAGCAAGCCCGCCGTTCGTTGGAGACCCTTGGCCTCACCGTTCAAAATCAGGTTCGGATGCTGAATGAACGCATCGCTGGGATTCTTCAAAAGAATGGAAATTGCCTCCATCCATCCAACAATGCCGAATCAGCCAAGCGAGTATTGACGTCCCTGCACCAACAAAAGGGCAAGCAGTCATGAAAACACACAACACAGCCACACTTTATTGAAGCACCCATGTGCGCCATTGCCGGAATTCTCTCAGACAGCCCCATCGATCAACGGACGATCCTCGCCATGACGGAAGCGCAGCGTCACCGTGGCCCGGATGAGGCCGGTTGTTATAGCGACTGTGATGGCCGCTTGTGGCTCGGTCATCGCCGCCTGAGTATCATCGATCTCGCGGGTGGCTCGCAGCCCATGATGGATTGCGATGGGCGGGCGGCGATTGTTTACAACGGCGAAGTCTACAACTATCGCCAGTTGCGGCTCGAGCTGGAGAAGAACGGTTGCCGCTTTCACTCCCAATCGGACACCGAAGTGGTGCTCAATGCTTATCTCACCTGGGGAAGCGGCTGTCTGCAGCGTTTGCAGGGTATGTTTGCCTTCGCCATCTGGCGGCTGGATGAACGGAAGCTTTTTCTGGCACGCGATCATGCCGGCATCAAGCCGTTGCACTATGCGCTTACGCCGCACGGTTTTCTGTTCAGCTCGGAACTCAAAGGTTTGCTTGCCGCCATGGATCAACAGTTGTCTCTGGACTGGCAGGCATTGGGTCTTTATTTGCGGTGGGGCTACATCCCCGCCCCGCACACGATTTACCGCGGCTGCAGAAAACTTCTCCCTGGCCACTTTCTTGAAATCAACTGGGAAAGGGCGGCTCGTCTCAAACCACAGCGCTACTGGCGGCTAACGTTTGCCGATATACCGTTGCGCGATGAAGCAGCGTGCCTGGAACAGCTCGAATATCAGCTCGCCGAATCGGTGCGAGATCATATGATCAGCGACGTCCCGCTCGGTTTCTTTCTCAGCGGTGGCATTGATTCCAGCCTGGTGGCCCATTTCGGAGCCCGTTCCTCCACTCAGCCGATTCATACTTTCACCATGGCGTTCCCTGAGCCGGAGTATGATGAGTCGTCTGCGGCGAAAAGCATGGCGCAAAAGATCGGCTCGGAGCATCATGTCGGATTGCTCGAGAGTCACTGTGTCGAGCAGGAACTAGACCACTTGGTCGCCATTTACGATGAGCCCTTTGCCGACAGCTCGGCCCTGCCTACTCATCATCTTTGCCGGACCATTGGGCAACATGTCAAAGTTGTGCTTTCCGGTGATGGCGGTGATGAACTGTGGGGCGGTTATAAACGCTATCTCGCCGCCTTGCTCTACCAGGAGCAGCTTGACCGGTTTGGACAAAGAACTCGCCGCGCTCTGGCTGCGGTCAGCACTGCGCTATGGCCCTTTGAGTGGAAGCAGCAGTCACTGGCCTATTATGCGCAGGCACCGCTCGAGCGCTTTGTTCGTGGCCTGCAGCTTTACTTCAGCGATGGCAGTCTGCGCCAGCTTCTGTCGCCGGATGCTTTTGCGGCCTGCTCGACGCCCGATTATCTTGGTGGCCTGGCTGCCGAGGCGGGACGTGGCCGCGATTTGCTCGATGTTATGCAATGGATCGACGTCAATAGCTATTTGCCGGAGGATGGTCTGACCAAGGTCGATCGCGCCAGCATGGCGGCCTCATTGGAGGTTCGGGTTCCGATGCTGGATGTACGGATGATGGCGCTGGCCATGCAGGTCAGCAGCAAGCTGCGCGTGCGTCGCAATGGCAGCTTGAGTGAAAAATCCTTGAAATATCCCCTGCGGCGGCTGGCAACCAAACTGCTGGGGGAGGAGCTTGCCGGCCGGCCCAAACGCGGGTTCAGCGTGCCCCTGCGATATTGGTTTCGCGAGATTTCGCTGGCGTCGTTGTTGGAGCAGAAATGGCAGGCCGCGTCTGGCATTGAAAAAATTTTGAATCGCGAGGTTGTGACGAGGCTGGCTCGGGAGCATGAAAGCAAAAGGCGGGATCATCACAGCCGGTTGTGGGCAATTCTGTTTCTGCTCGCCTGGTGGCAACATCACCAACCCCTGGTAAACTGAGCGCAAGCGTCCGCACCGTGGTGCAATCATGCAGCGTATTGAACACATTTGCTTCTTACAAGACAGCCTCTACTCACCGGCTTTAAAAGGCTGGACCGGCACGCATTTGCAGAACTACAATCTTGCCAAGCAGTTCTGCAAGTCCGGTATGAAGGTCAGCTTCGTGGTGGCCTCGGCAAGGGTCTTTGATGCGGTTCCCGAAGGTTATGAGGGAATGGGCGTTGAGTACGTGAAGACCGGCGAAATCGCGCCCTTCATCTTTTTCTGGAGGGAAGTGAATCAGGTGCTGCGCCGGCTCTCTCCGGATTTCGTTTATGTCAAGGGCCGTTCGTGGCTCGTCGGTGTGGCGCAGGCTTATGCTGCAGGGCGAGACGCCGAATTCATTTGGGGCTCCAACGGTGAAGATGGTTGTGATCCGTGGAAATTCACCATCAAGGCGAAACGGGCCAACGTTCAACCGTTCAGAAGGCTCTACCGCATGACAAAGGGCGCGTTGGAAGACCTTACCTATGTCCGTGGCATTCGGCAGGCTTCTTTCCTCGTCAACCAAACCAAGGGCCAGCAAGAGGCGTTGGCAAAACACTTCCAGCGTGAAGGCAATGTCATCTATTCAATGCAGGAAGTGCCGCCCGGACCGTTTCGGAAGGCCAACCCGCTGTTCGTGTTGTGGATTGGCAGGTTGTCACGGGAAAAGCAGCCGGAACTCTTTCTCAAACTGGTTGATGCCTGTAAGACCAGCAACGTGGCGTTCCGTATGATCGGGCCGATTTCTGCAACAAACGAATGGGCCGCAGAGATTTCCCGCCTTGCCAAGGTCTGCGATTTTCGCCATTTGAATTGGCTTGATCGCGATGCGCTTCTGGAGCTTGTGGGTACAGCCTCTCTCTTGGTCAACACGAGCAGCCGCGGTGGCGACGGCATCCCGAATTCGATGGTCGAGGCTTGGTTGAGAGAAGTGCCGGTATTGTCTTATGAATTGGACCCGGATGGTTTGATCAGTCGTGAGCGAATGGGAGTAGTTGCTGGAGCAAGCTGGCTGGAGTTTGTACTGGCTTTTGAACGGTTGCTCGATCATCGCGAATCTCTGGACGCGCTCAACCATCATGTACGTGCCCGCGCCATCGATCTTTTTGCGCCCAACAAAGTAATCGCGCAATATCAGCGACTCTTGAAGATCGAGCCCAGCGAGCCGGGAGCCTTTCACAATCTTGATCTCAATACTCTCGAACCGTCTCGCATTGATTTTGCCGTGACTTTACGATAAGTCCGTCGGGTATTTGTAGTTTTCTGCTTCGCGCAGGACTCTCGTTGACAGGAGCATGCCGGCAGAGCCAGAAGCGGGGTACAACTTCTGAAAATGGAATATGTGGTTCCAGTTGGAAGGAAGGATTGCTTGACAGGCTAAGAATTCGATCATGTTTGGTGATGAGGATGATTAGGATAAAACCATTATCCCGCCTGACTTCAACAAAGCGAACACTTCTCAGCGGTCTGGCAACCAAGGGCCGCGATTCTGTCACCGCTTCGCGGTTTCGGGATTGTGTTTGGTGCTGTTGGCTATAATCCTGTCACCGCTTCGCGGTTGGGATGATGCCTGGTGCTGTTGGCTATGATCCTGCCACCGCTTCGCGGTTGGGACGGTGCCTGGTGCCGACGGCTATAATCTTGTCACCGCTTCGCGGTTCGGGATGGTGCTTCACATTGCCTGCTACAGAAAGCGCATCGGCAGGGCCGAAGATGTACCGCCGACGGTGAATCCCGAAGGGATGACAAAAAATCACTGATTCGCGGCTTGGCGCTGTGTTAAAATATGAAGGCATGAAAACCAAGACAAGCGCTTTTTTGATGGTCGAGCATGAGTTGCCAACCAT
>QEVD01000516.1 GCA_003576975.1 Candidatus Zhuqueibacterota bacterium | reverse complement strand
CCTGCCGGTGAGCATCTCGTAGAAAGTAACGCCGAGCGAATAAAGATCCGTGCGATAATCAATCGACCGATTCATGCGCCCGGTTTGCTCCGGCGACATATAGGCTAACGTTCCTTCGAGCAGATTGGGGTGGCTGATCTTTTGATTTTCATGGGGAAGCCGTGAGGCGATGCTGAAATCAATGAGCTGGACTTGCCGCTTGGCAAGATTGATGATGATGTTTTTGGGCGCAATGTCTTTATGAATGATCTCGTGTTGATGTATCGCAGCCAGCGTCGCCGAAAGTTGAAGGCTGATCTCAAAAAAAATGTCGAGATCGATTCCCTTGCTGTCAATCAGATTCCGCAGAGACTCGCCTCCGCTATCGTCCAAAATCAAAGCCGGGCTATTGTGATAGTGCTCTAAGGCGAGGGCTTTGGCAATGCCTTCGATGGGAAGATTACTGATTAAGTCGTACTCACGCTGCAATCCGGCAATGTCAGCCGGATGCGGAAAGCCATCAATCAACGTTTTAACGATTATCGGCGCTTGATCAGACAGGCGCTGTCCGCGATACACAACACGCTTGCGGCCACGATGAATTTCTGCTAGGATTTTATAGTCCGGGCTCAAGCAGCTACCCTCTCACATTGTTCACGTCAACTATCTCCAGCGCTTTTCGAATTTCGCAGATCGAACCAGCGCCGGAAAGATCTAAGGTTCATTGCAAATATGGTGGAGCTTATAATAAGAAAATTGAAACAATTCGCAAGGGGGGTAGAAAAGTGATCGGACGGCACAGTTCGTTGTGGCGAGTGAGGGGAGGTTAGATGCGGTGAAGAGTCGGCAAAGCTCACGAGCCAATGATCTCCAGAAGAAATGCTAAAAGCACACAGTCATGCTTCAATGGCCCGCAGGGCTTTACATTGCGTGAAAGCCGGACAGGACAAACCTGAGCGCTGTCGAGACAAATTTAATTCAACGGGTAATCTGCGACAGCGCTCAACTTATCCTGCAACGAAAAGATATCAAACAGGCTACTTGATCAGCGAGAGCACGCAGAGCAACTTTGTCAAACGGCATGTGGACGTAATTTCCCGCCGATAAAAGGAATTTCGTACCGGTGAATGTAGAGAACACCAAGGCTGGCGAGCAACACAGCAATAGCCAGCGCGAACAAGAGGCCGCGATCATTTTTCACTTCGATGCCGAGCAAAGTCAGATGACTTAAAATCGCACCGCTCATCACGCCGCTGGCGAGCAGTGCGCCCAGGGTGACCGTGCGCGGCACGAACAGCAAGGCCGCGGCGATCAGCTCGACAACGCCCGAGCCGATGCGGCCCCAGGGCTCAACGCCCAGCGTGCTGAAAATAAACTTCGATTCCTCGGCGCCGGTGAATTTGAAAAACAGCGTTTGCAGCAGAATGCCGGCCGCTGCCAGACGCAGCGCCCAGCTCAGGACGAGTTGTGTTTTGGTCAATTCCATCGCAAAGACTCCTTGAATAAAGTTGATGCCAATGATTTCAAAATACTTTTACCATTGGTCGCGCCAACCGTGAAATACTTACATTCAGCATATCATCGCAGGTCCCTGCGTTTTCACAATCCCCGGCTTCACATCTCGCACGTAACCATTGCCATAGGCATAGGAGCTCAAGTAGCGCGCCAGCATCTTCCGGCTGCGGCTCAGGCGAGACATAACCGTTCCAATCGGGCATCCGACGATTTTCGCAATTTCTTTATAGCTGAGATCATTTACATCGGAAAGCAGCACGATCAAACGATAGTGTTCTGGCACGCGGTTGAGCGCGGCAGTTATTGTGTCGTCAAAAAGCTCGCCATAATTCTCGCAAACGCCGGAATCCGGCACTCTTTCAACGTCGCGTGCTTCGTGGTGCGGGATAATTCCGCTCAGCCTCTCGATATTAACCCAAAGAGGCTCACGTTTTTTGCTGCGATAGCGATTGATAAAATTGGTGAGGAGAATGCGAGAAATCCATCCGCCAAAGTTGATGCCGAGGGCAAATTGATGAAAGAATCGCCACGCTTTCAAATAGGTTTCCTGCACCAAGTCTTCCGCATCGAGCCGGTTTCTCGTCAGCCGCAAGGCGGTGTAGTAAAGCTGGCTGAGGCAAGGCATCGCGAGAGCTTCAAACTTTTCGAGCGGCCCAGCCTGGCCGGGGCGTGGCGTATTTATCTGCGCGGTTTTGGTCATGACGGTCTCCTTTCTCCGTTCGTCGTGCGCGCGGCGCAATCCTTACACGCCGCACCGGGAAATTTGCCGTGTCAGGCATGTGCATTCGTATCATGCTCATTGCTGCCGCAGTGCACGCACGGCTTGTGTTCGCCGGTGGCATGCTCGCTGCTGCGGCAATGCACACACGGTTTGTGTTCGCCTGTGCTGTGCGCCTCTCCGCCACAGTAATAGCAAGGTTTATGCTTGCCGCTGTTGTGCTCGCGGCTGCCGCAATGAATGCAGAACATGGTAATTCTCCTTTATGGCTGCGAATCGTTCGACTCGAATGCTGCTGGACGGCGTTGCCAGACAGCACACGCGTGGCCTGTTACCTTGAACTGAATGGCCACCACCCATGTCATCCTGCAAGGATCCTGTGAAGATTAGAGCACGGCGCCAAGTTCCTCGCGAGACTCCTTCTTCAAATGACCCGCAGAATCACTTGTACAAATCAAAGTCACAAAGCCCTAGTCCTTCTTTTGCTGTTGCTTGGCGCTCAGTTCGGGCCAGTTCCGGTCAGCGCTGGCGATGTACTCGTCCCGCTTTTCACGCCATTTTTTCTGGACCGCCTTGCTGTAGTTGAGATACAGCTTGCCGTTCACGATATCCCAGGCCTCGGGATCGACCGGCGCGGTATAGCCTTGACTGACCGCATAGGCGCAATAGCCGCCGTATTGTGGCGCATATTTTTCCGGCTCTTTTTGGAACCGCACAAGATTCTCTCGGCTGGAGAAACGATACGTTGCTCCCCGCCATTCCTGTTCAAATTTGGAATCACCTTTAACCGGTTTATCGGCAGTGAAATAAGCAACGGGATCGTAGCATCTGATTTTCAAATTGTCGTTGCCGCCGAACAGCAGAGCAACAACGGCAACGAAAGCAGGAAGTTGCGTGAGCATTTGATTCTCCTTTTGATGGTGAACTGGATTTATCTTTCAGAAATTGAAGACCGGCGCCAACATATCCGCCTCAAACATCCATTGCCGCAGCCTGTGCCGCGCCCGACCGGTTTCGTTGGGAGGGCTGGTCGCCAGGGCTGTGCCTTCCGGCAGATGTTCGCTGCCGTTCCGTCGGCAATTGTACCCTCACTGCTTCAAATAAATGCCGAAAAAGTACTGTGGCTTGGCCAGCACATTTT
>QEVD01000515.1 GCA_003576975.1 Candidatus Zhuqueibacterota bacterium | reverse complement strand
AAGGTTTATGTCGTGCCCAATCCGCTGATCGTGACGAGCGGTTTGACGGGTTCGGATCCGGGTGGAGAGATCAACGATCGCATTCAGTTTCTGGGATTGACGAAGCGTTGCACCATCAGAATTTTCTCTTACACCGGGCAGTTAATCATCACGCGCGAGCATGACCGGGAAACGTACGGCAATCCGTGGTATCAACTCAGCATCAACAATCAAATCATCGCTTCTGGGGTGTATTACTTTGTCGTCGAAGACCGCGACACCGGCGCACGGTCCAGCGGCAAGTTCGTGGTCATTCATTAAATGCAGAAAAACAGAAGGCAAAACCATTAAGGACAAAACCATTTTGAGAGTGAGGTGGGAACGATGCCGATTCGGTCGGGGGTTCAGACAAAGCCGATTTCCTGTGACGATTTTCACGCGCTGGACTATAAAGTAATGGGAATCGTTTTTTCAATTCATCGTGACCTCGGAAGGTTTTGGGATGAAAGGATTTATCAGAATGAACTTGCTTATAGGTGCAAAAGAGCCGGATTCGAAAGAGTTGCATTTGAGGCTCCAATATACGTGTCATTCAATGACTTCACAAAGATCTATAAAATCGATTTGCTGATCGATAACGGCATCTATGAATTAAAGACGGCACAGGCTCTCACCGGCGAACACGAGAAGCAAACAATTAATTATCTCCTGTTAGCCGGACTCAATCATGGCAAGCTCATCAACATGCGGCCGCCCTCGGTTCAACATCGCTTTGTCTCCACCAACTTGACTCCCGAGAGTCGCTATGCTTTTCGTATTGACGATAACCATTGGCAAGAGGTTGATGAAGACAGCATTTGGCTCAAGCGAACGTCTAGACATCTTCTGGAGGAGTGGGGTGCGTTTCTTGATTTTAATTTATTCTATGATGCCATTGTTCACTTGCTTGGTGGCGAAGCAAAGGTAATAACAGAACTCGAAATTAAGGATGGCTCGCGCGTGTTGGGCAGTCAAAAGGCTCATTTGCTCAATTCAAGTGTCGCGTTCAAGATTTCGGCTGTGACCAGGGACGAAATGTCCAATGAGAAGCATTTGCGGCGATTCCTTCACTATACCTCGCTCAAAGCTGTTCAGTGGATCAACTTTGATCATGATCGCGTGGTTTTTAGAACAATTCTCAAATGAAGCCTTTAATGGTTTTGCCCCAAATGGTTTTGCCTTTTTAACCAATACTGAGAATCATCATGAATTCTCTCAAAATGCAAATTAGCGCCGCTCTTATAGGCGCTGGCGTCCTCTGCCTCCCCGCCGCGCATGCGCAGAAGGTGGGCAGCACCTCGATGCAGTTTCTGAAAGTGATGCCCTCGGCGCGTGCGACGGCGCTGGGCGAGGCATATGCCGTGTGGGCCACTGGCGCCGAGGCAATGTTTTGGAATCCCGCCGGCCTCGCCAGGCTCGACAACATGGAATTGACTTCCACCTACACCAACTGGCTCTTTGATTCCCAACAGGGCGCACTCGCCTTCGCGCTTGCCATTGAAGGATTCGGCGCGCTCGGCCTGCAAGTCCAGTATGTCGATTTCGGTGAATTCGAAGAAACCACCACCGCGCGCCCCTACATCAGCAATCCCGAAGGGCCGGGCCTGACGGGAAGAACCTTCAGCCCTTACAGCTACGTCGTCGGCGTATCGTATGGCCGCGATCTCACCGACAAGTTCTCCGTGGGCCTGGGCCTGAAATACGCACATGAATCACTGTATGATGGCCGGAAGCTGACGGCGCAAGTGCGACAAGGCGTGCTCGAAGAGGTCGACACCTGGGCGAACGGCTTGCTCTTCGATTTCGGCATTCGCTACAACACCGGTTATCGCTCGATTCATATCGGATCTGCGGTGCAGAATTTCGGAGCGGATGTGAAATATGCCAAGGAATCGAATCCTGTGCCGCTGCTGTTTCGCTTCGGCATTGGCGCGGACATCATCGGGCCGGAGGGTCTGTTGCGCTCCGGCAGCACGGAGAACCGGCTGAGCGCAGCACTTGACATCTTCCATCCCAACGATTACGCGCAACAGATACACGCCGGCGTGGAATATGAGTTTGCCGGTTCGTTCGCTTTGCGCGGCGGTTACAAGTTCAACTACGATTTCGACGGATTGACGCTCGGCGGCGGCGTCAAGCACGCACTCGAAGGCATCCGGCTGTCGGCAGACTACAGCTATGGCGCCATGGGCACCTATCTCGGCAATGTTCAGCGGATCAGTTTAGGGATTGCGCTACCATGAAAAATTTCATCGTCTACAGAAAAAGGAAAAACTCTCACGCACAGGCGCAAAGACGCAGAGAAATCGCCCAGCAGGAACTTTGCGTATTCTCTGCCACTCTGCGGTTTTGCGTGCTGCTTTTTCTTTTGGCGCGATCACTTTTCGCGCAAGGCAACGGCGGCGCGCTGACGTTTCAGGGAATCGATCACTACTCGCTGCATTCTGCCGCAAGCCGGGCCATGGGCGGCGTCACCATCGGCGTCAATCAAGATGCCGGATTGATGTTTCAGAATCCGGCAGCGTTGCATTCAATAACTGGAATACAGGCAGCGCTTGGCGGACTTTGGTTCTCCCAGGATTTGGAACAAGAGCAGAATTATGCGCCGGTGAGATACTACTCGAATCTCAGCCTGCTGTTGGAAGGCCTGACCGCGAGAATTCCGAACCCGGATACGATGCTCGTCGGTTTTACGGCGCAGGATACGGTGCAAAGACCCTACGACAACATTGGGCCAAACTGGTCACGCTCGAAAAATCACAGCAAGCCGTTACAAGCATTGCTGGCAATGCCGTTTTCATTGGGAAAGATCAAAATGGTTGCGGGAATCGGCGCAGTCAACTACGCCGACTTGAATCATTATTATCAAAACAACAATGTCCTTTCTCCCAACATCCTGTCGCAACGCCCGCTGCCAACACTGCGCCCGGGTGATGATAATCCCCTGCCGGTGAATTGGTCGCAGACGTCACGTTCTCGTGCAGGCTCGCTACAAGGTTACGGCATTGCCCTGGCCGGCAGCGTGATGAAAAATGTTTCCCTTGGTTTCAGTGGGATGATCTTGGACGGCAGCAGTGATGACGTCGAGCAAGAGGTGACCCGAGGAAGACTCACATTCTATTCAAATGCTTTTCGCGCGGATTCGATTTACCGCAGAATCACCAAGACGGGCACTTCGGATTTCAGCGGCACGGAATTTACTCTGAGCAGCATTCTCACCGGACGTTTCGTCAGCGTGGGTTTTTCCATTAAACCGCCGGCAACAATCACGCGAAACTATAGCATGCAGGTGGCAACGGATACCACGGGCACGCCGGCACTTTCGACGATTCAAGG
>QEVD01000514.1 GCA_003576975.1 Candidatus Zhuqueibacterota bacterium | reverse complement strand
GTTATTTGACCCAGGGTACCCAGAAGCTGGGCACCCTGGGCTAATATCTGTAACGCCTTCGGCGTATCGTCGCCACCGTGGCGTCATGGTCATGCAATGACCCACACCAATCAACATGGAATCTGAAAGCTCTTTTGAGGCCACGGATAGACACGGATTTCCACTGATTTTTTAAATGTCTTAAACATGATCAATTTCAGACAAAAGTCATTGCGCCGATTTGCCGTGCTTGCCGTTTTGCTGGCTCTGCTGCCCGTCATTGCAACCGCGCAAAGCCACCAGGATTGGAGTTACAATCTCAGTGTCTACGAAGTGAACGTCCGGCAATACACCGCCGCCGGAACGTTTGCGGCGTTTGAAACCCATCTCGACCGGCTGCAAGAGATGGGCGCCGGCATTCTCTGGTTTATGCCGATTCATCCCATTGGCCAGCGTAACCGCCTCGGCAGTTTGGGCAGCTATTATTCGGTGCGCGATTATCTGGGAGTGAACCCGGAGTTCGGCACGCTGGATGATTTCAAAAGCCTGGTGCAGAAGATTCATGATCGCGGCATGTATGTGATCATGGATTGGGTCGCCAATCATACCTCCTGGGATAATCCCCTCACGATCGAGCATCCGGAATGGTATGTCAAAGATGCCAACGGCAACTTCATCCCTCCCCCCGGCACAAACTGGTCGGATGTCATCGAGCTGAACTTTGCGCAACAGGGCCTGCGCGACTACATGATCAATGCCATGAAATTTTGGGTGGAAGAGGTTGGTGTTGACGGCTTTCGCTGTGACGCCGTCAGTTTTGTGCCGCAGGATTTTTGGCGAGAGGCGAATGCCCAACTCAAGGCGGTGAAGCCCGATATTTTTATGCTGGCGGAAGGCGACGGACGCACGTGGCATGACGCCGGCTTTGACATGACTTTTGCCTGGGGACTCTACGGCTTTGGCAACGGCGTGTTGAAACGAATTGTGGATAGAGTCGATAACGCCGTCAGTTTGAATGGCTACGCCGCCGCCGAAAGGACGAATTATCCCGCGAGCGCCTATCGTTTGTATTTCACTTCGAACCACGATGAAAACTCGTGGCATGGAACAACGGCGGAGTTGTTCGGTGGGGCTGCCGAAATGTTTGCCGTGCTCACCGCCACCTTCAACGGCATGCCGCTCATCTACAGCGGGCAGGAGGCGGGGCTTGACAAGCGGCTGCGTTTCTTCGACAAAGATCAGATTCTTTGGCGCGACCACAAAAATGCGGATTTATATAAAACGCTTTTACATTTAAAAAGGCAAAACCGGGCGTTGTGGAACGGCGAGCACGGCAGCCGTTTGCAGCGCGTGTTGACGACCAACAACGCCGATATTTTCGCGTTTGTGCGGGAGAAGGATGGGGATAAGGTTTTCGCGGCGTTGAACCTGTCGGATCGCGGTTTTCGCGGCGTTGAACCTGTCGGATCGCGTGCAAAGCGTCACGCTCAACGGCACGGCGTTTATCGGCGCTTATCGCAACGTCTTTACCGGCGACACGGTGACGCTGGCGGCGGATGCTCCGCTGATGCTGCCGGCGTGGGGTTATATCGTCTACGAGGCGAGTGACGCGAACACCAGCGTGGCGGATGAGGCATTGCCGGAGGCGTTCGTTCTTGCTCAAAATTATCCGAATCCGTTCAAATCCGTTACCAAAATTTCTTATGTTGGGCCGGGAAGTGATGATTCTAGTCTCAGGCAAGAAGCCGGCCGGCGCGCACGAGATCACCCTTTCCGCCTCCGATTTGCCGGACGGCGTGTACGTCTACAAACTCGAAGCGGGCAATCGCGTTGAAGCAAAATTTCTGACTGTGCTCCGGCAAGATGAAAATTGAATTCTTGATCCCGCAACGGCGGCAGCAGTTGATGAATTCAAGCCCGCTGCGGTGCAGCCATTTCTGAATAGGGGCACAGCACGTGTTGCGCCGTCTAAAACCGGTGAGAGGCGCTGAAACAGAGAGATTGGATTTTGTTTTACAGATGGTTAAGATTGCCGTGCTTTACCTGCGCGGCGTTTTAAGCGGTGCGGCGGGCACTGTGATTGGCGGTGTTGTGCAGCATACTATATGTCATTCGGACCGAAGATGACCATTAAAAGATTACATGACATAAGCAATGTTCGATCAAGAAACGTGGATTTTCATTAATACGTTTTCATCGTGGTTTTCTGCTATCGGAACCCTTGCTGCTGTTATTATCTCTCTGTATTTAGCAAGACGAGAGAGAAAAATACAACTGAAAGTTTCAGCCGGTCATCGACTGATGTTGATTCCCGGAAGAACTGGAAAGCCCATAGAGTATCTCAACATCGAAATCGTTAATGTTGGAGCACGAGTTGCCAATATAACTAACGTTGGATGGAGCGTAGGTTTTTTAAGGAAACGAATATCTGTACAAATGACGATTCAGGATGGCTTTTCAAGTAGAATGCCAACGCAACTCAATGATGGGGAAAGGGCTTCATACTATATTCCTTTATATGGTGAAGCCCAGTGGCTTGAAACATTTGCAAAGGATTTTCTTGAAAAACATCCTCATATTTCGAGTAGAACCGTAAAAATAATTGTACAAACGTCAGTTGGCAAAGTCTTTACATCTCGAATCGAAAAAGGCTTGAGAGATGAACTTGTGAAATCTGCAAAACTGCTACAGAAGAAACGCTTGTGACTACCATTTCGCAAGACAATATTTGGTGATGAACACAAAGAGTTATTGAGCAAAAGCAGATTCGTGAAAGAAATAAATACTCTACTTGAGTTCGAGAAAAAACTGTGGTAAATGCAAACTATCGTTTCTAAGCGAATCGGAGCAGACTTCTCTCCTGCCCTCCCACACCACCGGATATGCGAGACTGCATCCGGCGGTTCAATTGGCCTCCAGAGGCGTATCGCGAAGGCAGCCCAGTTTTTGAAATGCTTGAGCCAGATGACGGGAACCCGCCCTGCACTGAAAGGAAATCGGGGCGCAAGTTTCGTGACCTCTACTTCACAACTTTTTACTCTTTAATTATTTGTGTTTATTGCGCTTCGCCAAACAACCATTATGCGCTATTTAATAAAAGCAAAATTGAAGCCGGGCAAACGGGACGGCTTATTGCAAGCAATTGACCGTGAGGAGTTGGGTCGAGGTTCGGTTGCAGAGAGTGAGTATTTGCATGACATGGCCCATGCCCGGCAGCTTGCGGATCATACGGTGTGTTGGATCGAGACCTGTTTTTGCCCAACACCTTTGGAGGAGGAGCGTCCGTATTGGGAAGAATACTTTGAGCTGCTGCAAATCAAGAACGCACACAATCACCGGCGTTGCCAGGACCTGAATGGAACACAAGCCTGGGCGTGTTGCGACTGTGATTGCACAAAACGCCTTGAAGCGAAGATGGAAAACTGGGGACGGCGATTCATTTCAGAGCTTCGAACAACATCCAACCAAGGAATAGGGCAGAAAGGCGAAGAAGAATGCCAAAAGCAAAAGACCTGAAAGCAAAACAACGCGAAGAGCTGCTCAACACATTGCAAGCCCGTTTTGAGATAAACATGAATCGCCATAGAGGAATTGAATGGGCTAAAGTATCCTGCCGTGCGGGAGAAGCGAATCCTGAAAAACTGTGGGCGCTCAATGAAATGGAACGAACCGGCGGTGAGCCGGATGTCGTGGGTTATGATAAAAAGACGGGCGAATATATTTTTTATGATTGTTCCGCGGAAAGTCCCGGCGGCCGCAGAAGTGTTTGTTACGACCGTGAAGCGCTGGAGTCACGAAAAGAACATAAACCAAAAGACAGCGCAATGAGCATGGCGGCTGCCCTGGGCATCGAGCTTTTAACGGAAGAACAATATCGCGAGCTGCAGAAACTTGGAAATTTCGATACGAAAACCTCGAGCTGGGTGAAAACGCCAGCTGAGATTCGAAAACTCGGCGGGGCGCTCTTTTGTGATCGCCGCTACAACACGGTTTTCGTGTAACACAACGGCGCGGAATCTTACTATGCCGCCCGGGGATTCCGTGGCTCGCTAAAAGTTTAAATCTCACATGAAAACTCGTTCCTGGCGGCATGCTTCACAAGATTCCACAAAAGCTTTTTTATCAGTGGATGCATCAATCCGTGGTGCGCTTAAACTGTCAGGCTCGCCGCTGCGGGATTATTCTAGCTTTGAATCCCTTATCGCATGATGCAGTCGATTGTCCACATCGCGTTGGTGGTTCGCGATTATGACGAGGCCATCGCCTTTTTTTGCCACAAACTTCATTTCACTCTGATCGAAGACGTTTACCAGCCGGAACAGGACAAACGCTGGGTGGTGGTCGCGCCTCCCGGATCAACAGGAACGAATCTCCTGCTAGCGCGGGCTGTCACCCCGGAACAGGAAGCTTGCATTGGCAAACAGACCGGCGGACGAGTCTTCTTGTTCCTGAGCACGGATGATTTCTGGCGGGATTACCGTGATATGATTGCGGCGGGCATCCGGTTCGTCCGGCCGCCGAAAACCGCTTCGTATGGAACCGTGGCGGTATTCGAGGATCTGTACGGAAATCTCTGGGACCTCATCGGGCCGAACAGCCCGGGGAAGCCGTGAGTATCGCCAGCCCCAAAACGATGCGCTACAAAGTTATAAAAAACGATTACGAGCACATTACCCGGGCGCCTGCTCTTTGAATGGCAGCAGTTGATTAAACCAAAGGTGAATAACATGCACACTCAAAATTTTTCCGGCGTGCTGGCATTGCTTTTCGTTCTAACCGCCGGCGTCGCGCTTTTCGCCGCGGTTGGCAGCATGCTGCAAGTGGGCGACGCCGCCCCCGGGTTCGTTGCCAATGATCAGGACGGCAATCTCTGGAAGTCCACGGATTATGTCGGCAAGGGTTATCTCGTGGTTTATTTCTATCCGGCAGCCATGACCGGCGGCTGCACCAAACAGGCGTGCAGTTATCGGGATCAAAAAAAAGGGCTTGATGATTTGCACGCCACGATCGTGGGGATTAGCGGCGATCCGGTGAGAAATCTCAAGTATTTTCAGGAAGCCCATCAGTTG
>QEVD01000513.1 GCA_003576975.1 Candidatus Zhuqueibacterota bacterium | reverse complement strand
CATAGTCCGTAACCAAGTTGGGTGAAAAGTTCAAATTTTCCACCCACAAGATAATATCAAATGTGCCGGAGCACAACCACTTTCCGGCCAGGCTTCTAGGCGGCTTTAGCGGAGCTGTTATTGGCACTTTGCTGGGTGATTCACGAGCCTACAATGGCGAATTTGCGGATATCATGAGAGGCGTGCTGATCGGCGGAAGTGTCGCGCCTTTTTTATTATATGAAGACTGGGCGAGAAGAAGGGGGGTAAGGTTTCCCATGAACACCTGGTATATCGTATCCGGCGGCAATGTGACGTTTTCAAACTACGAAGTCACTGATCTTCGGCTCGGCTATTCCGGAGGCATGGGCCACAACTACCGCTTGAGTGACAAAGTTTATTTGCAGGCTGAAGCAAGTTACAATCACCGGCGATTTCTTCTCCCTTCGCAGAGATTACGGTATACTTCATTCGGAGCGCTTACGAGGGAAATTTGGCACAGTGATGTCGGTTTTTCAGTGGCATACATCGACATCGCGATATTAAGCAAAGTCAGAGTTGCGACATTCGATAAAGCCCGGCTTCATCTTGCGCTGGGCCCTGCCCTGTCCGTGCAAATTCTCGAAAAAACGGATTACAATATCCGGCAAAGGGAAAATGTTGAGGGCTTCCCATCCGTGAGCTACGATTTTATCTATGATGGTTACGAACCCGGCCCAACGACTCCCTTCCTCAGTTTGGTTACAGCAATCGAGCTTGAAGCTGGCAGGCTCCTACTCAAAGCAAGCTTGAATTCGGCATTGTATCATTCCGATCAAATATTTCCGTTGATCAATGAGACGCGGTTGCACACGTTGGCGTTTTCAGTGGGATGCCGGTTTGCGAAACAATAAGGGCGATTCGATTTAGGCAAACAGATGTGAGGCGATTTACGGAGGTTGAAAAATGTTATCAAAAACCATACTTGGCTTGGTGTTGTTTTGCGGCTTTGTGGTTGGCAATGTAAGCGCTCAGCATAGGCTTTTCATAAAGGCCGGCGGCACTTATTCCTATCTCAAAGAGCCATCATACGGTGACCCTGGCATGAGTTACCTATATGGAATCGGCAAAGATTGGCGTCTTTATCGCTGGATTCAATTGAGAACCGAAGTTCTGATTACAAATTCCGCCACGGCTCTGAGAAACAAATCGGTTCAAAGACGAGAAGATTTGTTTCCTATTTTTCCTTATCTCCCTGCTGAAGAAACGACAATTAGCTATATTGATATCGACATTCAGTTGAGATACCTTGAAATACCGATTTTATTGAAAGTGGAAAAGACGCTGCGAAAAAATCTGAGCATCGGGCTGGAATTAGGCTATTCTTTAAAGTTTCCTCCAAAAGATGCTTCCAGAAGCACTCTTTTGAGAGAAATAAAATCCACAGATTTGACCGAGGAGGAGCGCCAAAGCTTCCGCTTTGATTATCGTGGCACACACTCGATTGGCGAGAACTACTCCTATCATGGAAGGGGACTATGTCCAAATTTCGGAATGTCCGTTCATTATTCAAAGTTCCAAATCGGTCTGCGTTATCAGGTTGATTATGTGGATTGGGTATCAAGCATTGTAATAGGAGAAGACGTTCCCCTTCGTATTTGGAATCTGTCAATGGGGTATCGATTTTGATTTTATTGAAAGAGCGCCAACAGTGAAAAAACTATTTTTTTGCTTGTGCGTGTCAACCCTGCTCACGCTGCTTTTATTCCTTGCGCAGCATTCGAATTACCTGAATTGGCTTGACAAAAAATGAAAGCGCCACCTTTCTTGAAAGCTGGAGAAACAACGCGCTAATGTTCGGCTGTGGAATCATCCTTTGGTAGCGAGAGAGCTTTCAATGCAGCGGCCAAGCCGTTGCAGAAACATTTCAAAAGCTGGCCGTTTTCGAATGGGCACCGATTACGCCTTATGCCCTCCGTGCACATCATGCACCTTTTCCATAAATTTTGTGCAAGACTTGCACAAAAATCCATCTGCCACTGCTTCCCCCTGCCATACAAATCCATAATTTATAGTCGTTTGAGCTGAAGGCTAATTTCCGGCACGTTAATTGTCATGATTTAAGATACCTTCATTGTAACGCTGGCAAGTGCCAGTGCAAAAGCACGGACCGGATCGTGATGCAGCCCTCATTCGCGAAAGGGAGGCTTGCCCGCAAGGGCACAACTCATCCGGATTGGCGAGAGCAATACCCTGAAAAGGGTGCCATTCCGACCGGCGTGCGTCGATCCTGGATGCGGAGGATTGCCGCGCAACGGTACGACCGGTCCCGCTTTTTTCACCAGAGTACGCATACTCTTCGCGTTTCTCTCTCCATCTCCATTAAAATTTCCCATGTTGATATTCGCTTGAGGAGGTTCATCATGCGACGGCTCATGAGAATCATTCTTGCCGCCATTTTTTGGGCCATGCTCGCGCAGCAATCCGCGTTTGCCACCGGCGCGCTGTTCGTGCGCCCTTTGCGCAGCAATCAAACCTATCAAACCATCTGGATCAAAACCTATGACGCCAGCGTGGCGATCCAGGATCAAATCGCGGTGACCCACGTCGATCAGATTTGCTTCAACGAAACCAATGACATTGTCGAGGCCACCTACATTTTTCCCCTGCCTGAAGGCGCGGTGATCACCGAACTGGTTTACTGGCTCAACGGCGAGCGCTTCGTCGCCTCCGTCCGCGAGCGCCAGGCCGCGCAACAGGCGTATGACGAGCGCATTCGCCAGCTCATCGACCCGGCGTTGTTGCAGTATCTCGGCGACAATTTGTTCAAATTGAATATCGCGCCCATCAATCCGCAAACCGATGTTCGTTTTGAAATCACTTATGCCGAGCTGCTGGCTTATGAATTCGGCAACGTCGATTATCGCTTTCTCCTGCGCACCACCGGGCTTTCGCCGCGGCCGTTGCAGCGCGTTACGCTGAATATTGCCGCGGCCACGGCCAAAGAGTTCAAGTCCTTCACCTCGCCCAGCCACGCCAACTCCACCGGCATGCAGATCACACAAGTTTCGCCGAGCCAGTATGAAGTCATTTTCGGCGATGAGAATTTCACGCCAGACCGCGACTTTCTGCTGCGCTTCGAAACCAAGCGCGAGTCGGTTGACATGAACGTCATCACCTACACGCCTGTGGCCACCGACTCGTTCGGCGTGGATAGTTTTTATGCGTTGTGGATCACGCCGCCGGACACGATTGAGGCCGGGGAAACGCTGGCGCGTGACCTCGTGTTCACGGCAGATGTGTCCTCGAGCATGGAAGGCGAGCGTTTGGTGGCTCGAGCATGGAAGGCGAGCGTTTGGTGGAATTGAAGTCCGCGCTCAACAGTTTTTTGGATCATCTCAATCCTGCGGATCGTTTCAATCTTGTCACCTTCGGCACCAATGTCGTGAAGTATCAACCGGATTTGGTGCCGGCCGAGGCCGCTGCGATCGCGGTCGCGCGCGCATTTGTCAACGGCCTGAGCGCGCTGGGTTTGACCAACATCGACGGCGCGCTGCACGCCTCGTTGCAGCAGTCGTTCCGGGAGGCCACTTCCAACAATCTGATCTTCCTCACCGACGGCTATCCCACCTGGGGCGAGCTGAACGTCAACGCCATTGTGGACAGCGCGGCGGCGCGCAACAAGCACAATGTGCGCATCTTTCCCTTCGGCATCGGTGATGACGTGAGCAAGCCTTTGTTGATTGCGCTGGCGCGCGCGAACGGCGGTTATCCCACCTACATCACGGCAACCGACAGCATCGCGCTGGTGGTGGCCAATCATGTCAATCGCATTTCCAAGCCGGTGTTGTCGAATCTTGATCTTGATCTCGGCGGCTTGCAGACTTATGATCGCTATCCGCTGGCGCTTTCGGATTTGTTTTTCGGCAATCAGGTTTTGCAATTCGGGCGCTACACCAACAGCGGTTCGTTTCCCGTGACGCTCAGCGGCACGGCGCAGCAGCAG
>QEVD01000512.1 GCA_003576975.1 Candidatus Zhuqueibacterota bacterium | reverse complement strand
TGCGCGCGCAGATTTTTTTTGCAGGTAATCTCCACCCACGCGCCGCTTTTCACCAACGGATCGTTGGCGACGATCACCGCGAGCTTGCCGGAGACGCGGCCGATCTGCACGATGGTGCCGGCGGAAGGATAACCGCCGGGAATGTCTTGATACATGTTCCACGCGGCAAACAAGCCGATTTCGAGCGGCTCACTTCCCGGGTCGAGAATGCGCCGGATTTTTTCTCGCGCCGGATATTTACCGCGCTTGGCGAGTTTCTTTACGGCTTCAGCAGAGGGTTCGCGGATTTCTTTTTCCCGCAGATTCAACTCGCTGAGTAATCTTAAAAAATTACTGCGGCGTTTCTTGTATTCTTCGGATTTGGTGTCGAGTTGGGAAGGGAAGAGTTTCATGCAGGCTCCGTCAAGGGAAAGCGATTTCTTCGCGTTGCGTACCGGCGCGGGTTACTTCTTCACGATCGGACGTTGATCACTCCAACTGAGGCGCGGGCCATCGAATAACAGGGACAATAGATTTAGAATATCCCGTCCCAGAACCCCCCATTCTTGATCGATCAGTAAGTACTTCCCTCTGAATGTCCGTTCGAGAAAGAGCAACTCCAATTGTGCGGCAGAAGCGAAGCTTGTACGGCCATCGAAACCTTCCAATTCGTAGATTTCTTCAGAGACCGCAGCCATTCCGAGTTGATTGACGGAGGCGCGAGGCAACAACGTCACATCAGAGCCCGAATCAAGCAGCATGGGAATACCAGGCAAGAGGCCGCCGCTGTTTGGATTCCGTAATGTGACTCGCGCCAATGGCGCGGGCGGATTGAACCACATACTATCATACGTTGGCATCAGAAGGCCCTTCAATCACTTCCTTGACGAAATCTTTAGCCTGTTCCGGATGCGCCAACCGCGGGCTGTATACATGCGCGACACGTTTCGGATCCAATTCCGGAAAGATGACGTACACCCTGGCCTTCTCCGGTAACCGAACGCCCTCTACCAGCCGGATCAAACCGTTGTCAACAATTCCTTCATAAGCCAATACTTTCATCGTGCACCTCGCTTTCATCATCGAAATGATGGCGCTTTGCAGCCAACCATTCATCTCTTTTATTCCAGGTTAAGACGCCGTGCAATTTCTTCCAAACCCTCGCCGCGCTCACCACGACCAACCGCCTTCTTTTGAGTGAGTAACCGGTCACGCACCGATTTGCGCACGCTCAAACCTTCGTCGGGATCGCCTAACAATTCCAGCAATTTTTGTTCGATGAGCCTTCCCAGCATATCTTGCAGCTCGTCCTTTGTCATTTGAGAAACGGTGGTTGCCATTTTTTCTCCTTCACGTTTGAAATCAAACTCTACCGAATATCCTTCACCCGCAATTGAATCGTCGTGCGGCCCTGCCAGGTGTTTTCTTCGACGAGATAGGCAAGATCGACGTCGCTGCGGCCCTCAGTGAGCCGCGCGCGCAAATCGCCCAGATTGAAACCGATGCAATCCAGGCGCTTGTTGCCCTGCATGACGTTGAAGCGCAAATGGTTGTTGCCGACGATCTGCGGATTGCCGATCACCCGCAGGCCGCGCGAGACGAACACCGGCCGCATATTTTGGGGACCGTAAGGCGCCATGACTTTCAGGAATTTCATGAAGCGCTCGTTGATGTCCGAAAATTCGATTTCGCCGTCGATGAGCAAGCGCGGCTTCAGCATATCTTCTTTAATAACGCCGGCCGCGACTTGCTGCAGTTTTGCGCGCAGCTCCGCAATGTTTTCGGTGCGAATCGGTGCGAATGCTCAAGCCCGCGGCGTATTTGTGGCCGCCGTAGGCCAGCATCAAATCCTGGCATTGCGTCAGCGCCGCGTGAATGTCAAAGCCCGGAATGCTGCGCGCCGAGCCTTTGCCCACGCCGTTGTCCGTGGAAATCAAAACCGTTGGCCGGTAAAATTTTTCAACCAACCGCGACGCCACAATGCCGATCACGCCGGTATGCCACGCCTCGCGATTCAAAACAATGACGGAATCCTTAACCGGATCGCATTGCGTGGAAATCAAATCCAACGCTTCACGAAACGTGCTGTCATCGATGTTGCGGCGCTCGCGATTCTCCGCATCCAGCACGCAGGCTATGCTTTGCGCTTCGTCGGTGTCGTTCGAGGTCAACAACGCCACTGCGCGATTGGCATCGCCCATGCGGCCCACGGCATTGATGCGCGGCGCCAGAATGAAAACGATGTGTCCGGTGCCGAGATCACTACCTTGCAAGCTGCACACGTTGATCAGCGCTTTCAGACCGATGTTCTCCGTAGCATTCAACCGCTCGACGCCCGCTTTCACCAGCACGCGATTTTCATCTGCCAACGGCACGATGTCCGCCGCGCTGCCGATGGCCACAAGATCGACATGGCGCAACAGCTTGCTGTGATCTTGCTGCAAATGGCTGAACAACGCCTGCATCAGCTTGAACGAAACGCCGACGCCGGCTAGCTCTTTAAACGGATACGGGCAATCGCTGCGCTTGGGATCGAGCAACGCTACTGCCGCTGGCAATTGCGGCCCGGGTTGATGATGATCGCATACGATCACATCAATGCCAAGTTGGCGGGCAAAGCGAATCTCTTCCACCGCCGAAACACCGCAATCAACTGCAACAATTAACGTAATGGCTTGCGCCGCCGCTTTCTCAATGCCTGTGAGTGAAAGGCCATAGCCCTCGCGCAGCCGTTCAGGAATATAGTGTGGTACCTCATAACCCAGACTGCGAAAAGCAAGTTTGAGCAGCGCGGTGCTGGTGACGCCGTCGACGTCGTAGTCGCCGTAGATCAGCATTTTCTCGTTCTGTTCCAGCGCCGAGGCGATGCGTCGCACGGCAGGCTTCATGTCCGCCATTAAAAACGGGTCATGAAGGCGCTCGAGATCGGTGCGAAAGAAATTGCGCGCATAGGCGGCGGAATCAATGCCGCGATTGAGCAAGACCCGCGCGATAATCGGCGGCACGCTCAACTCCTGTGCCAGGCGCAAAACCGATTCGTGCGGTGTTGCCTCGATGAATTGCCATTGTAACGTCATGATCATGCCTTTGCGGCTAGGTATGAAAAAAGAGAAGAATTCGAAAACGGCGCCCCGCTAAACTAATTCCGTTGCCATTTTCACGGTCGCGGCTTCTTTTATGCTGACATCCGGCAATGAATAAACGAAGTCAGGACAAAAATCAGCGCCATTGGGCCAAAAAATCGAACCAGAAATATCATCCACAGCAACCAGACTGAAATACTTCGGGTCATGAAGCGGCTCGAAGATCGGACCGTTCAGATACGGCATTACGTCAAATACCCTGATCTCGCCGTTGCGAAAAGCGACTTTTAGACAAAACTTTTCGAGGGGCGTGACATCTTTAATATAATGTGGCATCGTATTACTCCAGCGGTTCGATCTTCAATAACGTTTCGCCTTTTCTAGCCCGATTCCAATTCCTTATCAGCTCGTCGCGATGAAGCACGGCCCATTCTCGGATAAGGCGTAAGGTCCGCGCCGACAATTTCCCTTCCATGACTTCGAGTGTTTGAATGTTCATGGTCGCACCATATTCACCATAGTAAACGTGAATGTGCGGTGTGGGATGATCGTTATGGAACATATAAATCGAAATACCGAAAAAGTTGAGAGATTCTTGGCGCTTGCAATCCCCTTGTATTGTGGCCGCTGCCGTTATCAACCCCAGCCATAGTAAAAATTTAATCTCCTAATTTCAAGCGAAAATCTCGAACAAACTTCATGTTTGCTATTCAAAAGCGAAATTTTATATTGCCGTGTCTGTTTGCAGGCGGAGCTATGACGGAGCAACCGCGCTGAGAAGGCATGCCAGCGCTTGTCATGCCGCCGGCCGGTGTGCCACACAAACTGTATCAACCAACGGATCATTCCATGAAAAAAATCCGTGTTTGCGTCATCTTTGGCGGGCGCTCGGGCGAGCATGAAGTCTCTCTGGTGTCCGCCACCTCGGTAATCGAAGCATTAGATAAAAACAAGTACGAAGTTATTCCGGTCGGCATTACCAAGTCCGGGCGCTGGATTGGCGGCGACAATGCCCTGGCGCTGCTGAAAAGCGGCGCGGAAGCGAGACACTCGCTCGCCATGGTGGCGCCGGATCCCAACGAGCATCGCCTGGTTGCAACGGCGCCCGCCGACCTGGACAGCGCGGGAATGATGTCTGAGGAAAAAATCGATATCGTGATACCGGTTTTGCATGGCCCGCTCGGCGAAGACGGAACCATGCAAGGCTTGCTGGAACTGGCCAATTTGCCCTATGTCGGCAGCGGCGTGCTGGGCTCCGCGGTGTGCATGGACAAAATCGTGCAAAAGGCGCTTTGCTTGCAAGCCGGCATTCCGGTGGTGGATTATCTTTGGTTGCACGCCGTTGATTGGCATAGCGAGAAATTTGAAACCGTGCCGCAGGTCGCGCATTCGCAGCGCCTGAGTGGCAAGAACCAAAACGAAATTCTGCAAACCATCGAGGACACGCTCGGCTTGCCGGCGTTTGTGAAACCCGCCAACATGGGTTCGAGCGTGGGCATCAACAAAGCGCGGGATCGCGCGCAACTGGTTGCCGCTATCGAAGAGGCGGCGCAGTATGATCATAAAATTTTAATTGAAGCCGCCATTGCCAACCCGCGCGAAATCGAGGTGAGCGTGCTCGGCAATCTACGACCCAAGGCCTCGGTGTGCGGCGAGATTGTGCCCTCCAACGAGTTTTATGATTACAATGCCAAGTACGTTGACGGCGCTTCCGAGCTGTATATTCCCGCCGATCTCCCCCCGGCGCTGTCGCAGAAAATCCGCGACACCGCGATCATGGGTTTTCTCGCCTGCGATTGCCAGGGCCTGGCGCGCGTTGATTTCCTGCTCGAACGCGATTCGGAGACGTTTTATCTGAACGAGCTCAACACGATTCCGGGTTTTACCCAAATCAGCATGTACCCCAAATTGTGGGAGGCGAGCGGCGTGCCGTACGCACAACTGCTCGATGAACTGATTCAACTCGCCTTCGCACGGCATCATGCCAAAAGCAAGCTTGCCACTTCCTATCAGCCCAAACAGGATTGGTTCAAATGATGATCTTCGAGATTCATCATACCTGATGAAGTCCCT
>QEVD01000019.1 GCA_003576975.1 Candidatus Zhuqueibacterota bacterium | reverse complement strand
GCGCGCATGCAAATATCCGCCTACGGGTTTTCGCAGCTTCGGGCCGATCCGGGCAAAATATTATGGCGGAGGAAGCACGCACGGCGGCGGCGATTATCATCAGTTTGCCAATGATGAAACCCTGGTCATTCCGCAGATTGAGACGCGCGAGGCCATCAAGAATCTTGATGCCATTCTCGAGGTTCCAGGCATCGGCGCGATTTATATCGGCCCGTCCGATCTTGCCATGGCATTGGGCAGCGAACCGCGAAAAGGCCAAAGCGATCCCGCAGTGGTTGAAGCACGGCAACTGATCCTCGCCGCCGCAAAGCGCCACGGCATCCCGGCCGGCATTCACACCAACTCGACCGACGTGGCGGTCAAGATGATCAAAGAGGGCTTTCAGCTTACTTCACTCCAAAGCGACGATCGCTTTCTCATGGCCCGGGCGCAGGAAGAAGTGGCGGCGGTGAGAAAAGGCATTGCGAGCGCGAATTGAAAGGACGATCATGACGTTTCCAGTTAATAAATTTCCCGACGCTGGCAGTTATGCCGACGAATACTTTGCCCGGACCAGAGAAGCTGCCGCAACGGTTGAACGTGAAAAACTTGTCCAGGCAGCGGCGATCTTAACGAAAGTTTATTCTGCCGGCGGCATGGTTTATTCCTGCGGCAACGGCGGGTCGGCGGCGATTGCAAACCATCTGGTATGCGATCATTGCAAGCTGGTGCGCACGTGCAAGCTGGTGCGCACGGATACGACACTTACACCGCGCATTGTTTCACTCAGTTCGACGATTGAGATGATTACCGCCATCGGGAATGATATTTCCTATGACGAAATTTTCGCTTATCAGCTTCGCACGCTCGCGAAGCCGGGTGATGCGTTGATCACGATCAGCTCTTCCGGCGATTCCGAGAATATTGTGCGCGCTGCGCAGTGGGCAAAAGACAACGGCATCCCGGTGATTTCCATGACCGGCTTCTCCGGCGGACGGTCCGCCAAGATCGCTGATGTCAATCTACATGTCGAGGCGGGCAATTACGGGATCATCGAAGATGTGCACCAATCGCTGATGCACATTCTGGCGCAATACATTCGCCAGGCGCATATGGAAGAGGGGCTGATTAAGCAAAGAAAGTTTTAAATGCTTTAGAATTGAATCGCTGCAAAAAAATTTGCCCACAAAAATTGAAATCCCGCAGAAAAAGCTTCTTCTGCGGGATTTCATTTCAGTGGGCGAAGATCTTTTGGAGTTGTTATTGGGATGTACTGTCACCTTAATTTGCAGAAGTGCCAACTCGATGTGTCAGACGAATCTTGTGAAGTACTCGGCATGGATTCCAGAACTTCACAAGATCCTTCAGGACGACAAAATAAGATGCTCATATAAATCACGTAACCGTGTACAAGGTTTTAGCCGTCAAGTTTCTCCTAACAAAACTTTACTTGGTCTCCGGATTCCACAAAGCCTCGCGATTCAGCTTCTCACCCTTCAAAACGGCAAGAACATTTTTTGCAGATTCAATGCCCATATTCTTCACGGAATTGTCAGACATTCCCGCCACATGCGTTGTAAAGATGACATTCTCCAGCGTGAAAAGCGGATGACTCGCCGGAGGCGGCTCTTCTTCGAACACATCCAAAGCCGCGCCGGCAACCCGACCTTCTTGCAACGCCTGCACTAAATCGTTTTCATTCACCAGGCCGCCGCGCGCCGTGTTGATGATATAAACGCCCTTCTTCATCGAGGCAATCGTTTGTTTATTGATCATCCCTTTGGTTTCCGGCGTGAGCGGACAATGCAAGCTGATCATGTCTGCCTGAGACAAGAGATCCGCCACATGTTTCACCTTTGAAATATGGGCGGGCAGCGATTCTTCAGTGTTCGAGGGATGATACACCAGCACGTTTATCTTGAACGGAGCAACCAATTCAGCGAACCGCCGTCCGATTTTGCCAAAACCGATAATGCCCAGCGTTTTTTCGAAAAGCTCCAGGCCGTCATACTTCTTCTTATCAAAAACGCCGCTGCGAATGCGTTTATCCTCCTGAGAAATGCGGCGCGCGAGCGAGAGCAGCAATGCAAGCGTGTGCTCGGCCGCGGATTCGAAATTGGCAAACGGCGTAAACATCACGGGAATGCCGCGCTGGGCGGCATTTTCACAATCAATATTATCCATGCCGACGCCGTGTTTGCAGATCACCTTCAGTTGCGGCGCCGCATTCTGCACGTCAGCCGTGATCTTTCCTTGCCGTACAATGAGGCCGTCGGGATTGAAGTCCTTGAGTTTCCGAACAAGATCGGCCGGTGTGTCCTTGGGATCACCGGTTTCGACGACACACTGTTCCCGAATGAGCAATTGCCGCGCCTGCTCCGCAATGCCGGAACCTGTAACAAAAATGCGGTAACTCATCACCAATCTCCTAGGCTGCTCCTAAACGTGAAAACCGGCCCAACGCATTTGTCTGCGGCGGCGCACACAATCGTGGAACTCCGGCTATATTTCAGTATCATGAAATTATGCTGAGAAATATATTTCACAATCATCGCTTTTGCCGAAACGAGCGCTCAATAACAAACCGAAAACGCATACATTCTTGGCGCCTTGGGCGTATGTCCGGTTGGCAGCTTTGCTTTATCGATATCCAGAAGCTTGCAGATGAAAAAGCTCGGCGTAGCGGCCATTCTTGGCAAGCAATTCTTCATGTGTGCCAAGCTCCAGCATTTCGCCGTTGCCCAGCACCAGGATGCGGTCCGCCATGCGCACGGTCGAAAACCGGTGTGAAATCAGCACGGCGGACTTGCTCTTCGTCAAATCGGCGAAGCGCTGAAAAACTTCATACTCGGCGCGGGCGTCGAGTGAGGCCGTGGGTTCATCCAAAATCAACAACTGCGCCTCGCGCATGTAGGCGCGCGCCAGCGCCATTTTCTGCCATTCCCCGCCGGAAAGCTCCACGCCGGTTTCGAAACGCTTTCCCACAATTTGTGCGTAACCGTTCGGCAATTTTTCAATGACGGTATTCGCGAGGCTGCGTGCCGCGGCGCGTTCGATACGCGGCGCGTCATTCAGCGCCTCGATGCGTCCAATGGCGATGTTTTCCGCTGCAGTAAAATGATAATGCACGAAATCTTGAAAGATGACGCCAATATCGTAGCGCAGTTCTTCCAAAGAATACTCACGCAAATCGTAGCCATCTAGCAGAATGCGGCCTTCGGTGGGATCGTAGAGCCGTGCGAATAATTTTGCCAAGGTCGTTTTGCCTGCGCCATTTTCGCCCACGAGCGCGAGCTTCTCCCCCGCCTGCAAGGTGAAGGAGAGATGGCGGTTGGCCCAGCGCTCGGAGTTGGGATACTTGAAACCGACATTTTCGAACGTAAACCCGCGCCGAATCGGCCGCGGAAAGGTTCGCGTGCGCGGCGCAGAAACAATGCGCGGCCGGAGGGCAAAAAAATCGAAAAGATCGCGGAGATAGAGAGCGCCTTCCGCAACGTTTGAAAAGCGTTGAATCAGATTTTGCAGCAACCCGCGCAACCGGGAAAACGATCCCGCCAAGAAAGTCATGTCACCCAGCGACAACTGGCCGCTGACCGTGCGCAGGATGATCACGACGTACGCGGCATAATATCCGATGCTCGCAATCATGGCGAGTACCGTGCCCCAGCTTGCCCGTCGTATTGACAAAGCGCGATTCGCGCGATAATAACGGTCCGCCAAGTCCCGATAGCGCTCCGTCAAGAACGCCGACAAGCCGAAGATCTTGACTTCCTTTGCCGTTTCATCACTCGCGCCGGTATAGCGCAAATAATCAAGCTGGCGGCGTTCCGGCGTCCAATTATACATCAGCGAATAACTGCGTGCATTGAAATGCGACTCGCCGAGCAGCGAGGGAATAAGCGTCACCATCAGCAATAAAATCAGCCAGGGATTGAATGCCACCAGCCCAATGGATAAAAACATCATGGTTATCACATCTTGCACTTGTTCGAGCACTTGCGCCATGAGCGTCATGCGCCCGGAGGTTTGGCGGCGCGCGCGCTCAAGCTTGTCATAAAAACTGGCATCTTCGAAATAATCCAAATCGAGAGCCGCAGCATGGCGCATTAAGCGCACGGAGATTTGATTCGAAAACAGATCTCCGAGCATGCTATCCACCAGCGCCAAAGCGCGATTCAAAATATCCGAAAAGAAGATAATGCCGAACTCGGTGGCCACGAGTTGCCAGAGATAGGTCAAGTCACGCGGGGCGGCAAGCTGGGTCAAAAGCACGACTTCATCGATGATCAACTTGCCGACATATAGCGTTGCCAGCGGCACCGCGGCGCGCACGATGCGCAACAACAGGCTCGCGCTCGTCAATGCCGGGCTGGTTTGCCAGATAAGCTGAAAAAGCTGCGGCAAATTACCAAGCGCTTTAAAGCGTTCACGGAAACTAACCGGTAATTCGTTGCGTGAAGGGGGAGGTTGAAGCTTGTCACGAAACGCGCGAAACGAGGACCAAATCGACATGAATATCCTTATGGCAATCTACCCAAGCTAAATACCCATATTTTGCGCGCGCGCGCGGAAGAGAAGCTCATACAGCACATGGCAATATTGTGAAAGCTCGCGTTTGCCGACATTGGACACCGAGTAACGCCAGAATCCGTAGAGCGCGGTGAGATCGAGCAATTTGTTGCTATAGAGTTTCCAGGTGAACCGTTCCTGTACGCGTTGCATCGCTTGCGCAGAAACACGATCCCAAACCTCCGGATCGCGTTCACACTGGCTTATGAATTCCAGCAAAGCGCCAGAGATAAGCTCCGGAACGGTCGGGTTGATGAGAAAGCCGCTCTTTTTATCCACAATGATTTCCGAGGGCCCGCCGAAGTGGGTGGCAAAAACCGGCAATCCGCTTGCCATCGCTTCCAATACCGTAAGGCCGAAGGCTTCGAAGCGCGCCGGCTGCACGAACACGCCGCGATAATCTGCAATGACGCGATACGCGGAACCGGTGTCTTCCTTCTGCAAATGAATTCCCAGCCAGCGGATTTTTCCGTGCAACTGATAGTCCCGTATCAGTGCGTGCATGCGATGAATCTCAGCAATCTCCTCCGCGTCGTTGCTATGCTGTGGATCGACCTTGCCGGCGATCACAATGAGGTTGCATTTTTCTTGCAGCGCCGGGTTCTTACCGAAACTCTCCACCAGCGTCGTCAGATTCTTCACGCGATCCAGGCGCGCCATGGTGAAAATCGGCGGCTTTTGTTTGTCGTGCAACGATCCGACAATCGACTCGCCCTCGGCCTCGAATAACAAGTGTTCCAACCGCAGTCGTTGATTGGTCAATCGGCGGCGTTGCTCTTTGTATGAGAAGAAAATATTTTCATCGACGCCCGGCGGGATCACATTGAACTTGGGATGAAAGAGATTAATGCCGTTCTCCACCTGCAGCAGGCCCGGCATGGTAAAAAATTGATAGGATTCATATTGCCCGCGGCGATCTTCCGTGCCGGCAATTTCCTGAAACGTGCTGGTAATGATAAAATCCGCCATATTCATGGCAATCAGGTCGGCGACAAATTGCAGCGAAAAATGATAATCATTCTCAAAATCGTGCCAGCGGAGATCGGAAAAGAGGTATTTCGTTTTTTCCAGCGCGTGCGCAATGTTACATTGAATCACATCCAACTGCTCCGACAACAAGGTTGCCACGAGATTGCCGTCGGAATAATTGCCGATAATCAAGTCGGGGCGTCCGTTGAATTCACTCAGCAGCGCCTGCTTGACCTCCTGAGCGTAGCGATGCAAATAGGGCCACATCTCGAAGCGTGAGATCCAATGCGGAATCACGTTGCCGTGACGATCGTGCAAGGGTATGCGCAAAATCCAGGAATTTTCCGTGTCATGAATTTTCTCCAGACGCACGTTGCTCGTTGTGCCTTGATGATCCGGAATCAGACGCGTAACGACGATGATTTTAGGCGAGGCCATCAGGCCGTATTCCTGCAAGCGCCCGCGCAATGTTTTTTCCAAAGCGCGCACTTGATCCAAAATATAAACCACCTGGCCGCCGGTATCCGGCCGGCCCAGGACATTCTCCTGCCCGAACCAGCCATGCGGCGAAATAATCGCGATTTTGGAAATCATCGGGATGCGCGAAATGAATTTCTCCAAATTGGAGGTGTCGGGCGCTTGAAACAATTCCAGCAGCAAACTCATGGATTCCAGAATGCGTTCGACCGTGTTGCCCCATCCCGGTTCGAAGCCATGCCGGCGCAGGTAGCCGGCGACTTCATTAAAAGACGTTTCAGGCGCGATGCCCGACAAATAATCGGTTACCACCTGCATATCGTTCATCAATGTTTTGTAATTTTGCACCGCCTCGCCATTGATGAGAAGCTGCTGGTCGCCGAGATGATGAATCTTGAGAAATTCGAACAAATGCGCATTCCACTTTTCGGGATCTTGAAACAGGCCGCTCGACATGTATTTATTCAGAAAGTCAATGCCGCGTCCGACTTGTTTGACATCAGAGATGGAAGGGCCATAATCATAAAACGGCAAAAAGTTCAAACGCGGCTTGCCGGCAAAATCGCTATGCTCGGGAGGCACGGATTTATCGCGCCGGTCGAGCAATTCGGCAGTCGAAAGCACTTCAACGCCCTCGCCATGCAAGCCGATTTCGTAAATGCGATAACGCGCCATGCGATAGCGATGCAAAAGAATGACAGCGCCATCGCTTAGCGTCAACTCCGGTGTGCGATACAACAGCTTGTAAATCGTGCTGCCGCGCAACAACTCCGGCTTGTTGTTGCTATGACAAAATTTTTCAAACTCTAAAAGAATATCGTTGCGCAACAAAAACCGGTTGGGTTGCCGGGAAATTTCATAAAGAAACATGCGAAAATCTTGAATCTCATTTTCAGCAACAAGCTCCGTGAGCAGTTTACGCATGTTCGCCTCCTTTCAAAAACTGATAATGCTCAAGACCATCCAAAATACCGGCGGCATGATTATGCGGAGAAAAATAGATATGCTTCAACCCGCGAATTTTTTCCAACTCGGCGCTATGGTTACCCACAACGACGCCCAGCATCTCGCCGCGCAGCATTTCAGCGTCATTGCCGGAATCACCGGCAACCAACACATGATTCAGAGCAATGCTCCATTTGTAACAAAGATAGCGCACCGCCTTGCCCTTGGAAGCGCGAAACGGCAAAATATCGAGAAAGCGCCCCGAGGAGTGAATCAGATTCGCGCGCAAACGATTGCGGCCGAGGAGATCATAAATTTCAAGAATATTCTCGGGGTTTTCGTCGATATAGTAACTCAATTTGAATTCGCGCTGCGTATCAGGCTCCTGCAATTGCAGAAAGTCAAAATTCTCCAGCAGCTTTTGAATTTTCTCGCGCTCCCAACTGCGTGAGATATGCGTGTGCCAGCCGTGATCGGGCAGCAGGTTGGGGCCATAATAAATTTCCGCGCCGACCGAGGAAATGATAAAGTCCGGCGCCGGCACATGGTGAGCGTTGAGTATGTGTTGCGCGGACGTAATCGTGCGGCCTGTGGCCACGCCGAATGCGATGGTCTGGCGGTATTGCCCTAAAATTTCGCTCAAGCGTGCAAGCGCTTCATCATCGCCTATTAATGTGTCGTCGATGTCGGTCACAAACAGACGATCGAGTTTGGTCAGGCGCTTGCCGATCACAGTGGTATCTGCGGCCGCGGCATCTCTAGAGTCATTAGATGATTTTTCACTCCAAAATAATTTGTGCAGTTCGTCAAGGTAGGTTGCGCAATGCGCTTCCCAGGAATAATGCCGGCGCACGCCTTCGATGCCGTTGATCGAATAGCTTTTCCACAAATCGCGATCAACCAGGACTTTTTTGATGGCTGCGCTGATGTCTTCGGGCTGGTTAACATCAACCAGAATGCCGTTGTTACAATTCTGCACCATCTCGCGCGGCCCGCCGTCGTTCGTCGCGACAACCGGGAGCCCGCTTGCTGCAGCTTCAATCAGCGTGAGTCCGAAAGGCTCCATCAGCGCCGGATTGACAAATACGCCTTGCAAGCGCGCCGCCAGGCGATACAGCTCGGGCACCTCATATTCGAAATCATGCTGTTTGGGAATGGCGAGTTTGCCGTAGAGATCAAATTTATCCATCAGAAGCAGAAGCTCGGTCAAAACTTCGCGTTCATTGTCATCCATGGCGGCAATGTCTTTGCGAATGCCGGCAAAAATCGCAAGATTGGCGATGGCTTGCAGCTCTTTATCCGTGCCGTATGCCAGGATCAACGCCGGTATGTTTTTTTTGCGCACCGGCCGTGACAGCGCCAGAATCAGCGGCTTGTCGGGATGCCCGAGAAAACGTTCGAGTTCTTTGCGCACAAAAAAGTGCGCCTGTTTTTCCTGATCGCTTTTCTCAAGCAAGCCGACGGAGGTTTCATAGTAGGGATAAAATCGGGCGTTGTCCAATCCGGGCGGGATCACGCTGTAACGGGCTGATGCGCCGGCCTCGTATACCCCATATTGCATTTCAGCTTCCTGCTGTGTGCTCGTCACGATCAAATCGGCATGCGCGACAATCTTTTCTTCCGCCGCAATGCGTTGATCAATGCGGTATTTTTTATTCATCTCCTCCGGCGTCGCTCCGGAAGCGGCAAGGCGTTCCCTCTTGCTGCGCCCTAGCGAATGCCCGGTGAACACGAACGGCACATCAAAAAAATTTGCCAATTCGAGCGCGACCAAACCGGCGTCGGCATAATGGCCGTGCACCACGTCCGGCAGGCGACCTTGCTGCTTGAAAAATTGCAGCGTCTTGTCCACGAATTCGTCGAGATGCGGCCAAAGTAATTCTTTGCGAATGTACTTCCCACCGCCGCAAGGGATGCGCACGATGCGAACATTCTCGCTGAGCGGCTCGATCGGCTGACTGTAATCAGAGGCGTAGGCTTTGTCACGAATCAAGCGCGTGAACACATCGACTTTTTCCACACCCGCTTGAGCGCCTAGTGACCGCGCCAACTCGATCACATACTTTATTTGCCCACCGGTGTCGGCATTTCGCCCCATTTCAAGATTCTGTCCGCGCACCAAACCATGTATGCTGAGAAGTTGAATGTACAATCCTTGCGTCGTCATAATCTTCAAAAATTCCCGAGCTATGTACAAATGCAATTGAATAACAGTTATCGAATTTCCAAGGGTTCGTGCAAATAGCGGCTGAAAAATCTACCCACATCAGCCCGCCTTCGCCAGTTCATTTGACAAAAATGAATTGATGATCATTGGTAATTATAAAGAGTAACATCTTTGCGGAAAAAGCAAAGGCTTTTCTTCACACACAAAAAATTTCTTGATTTGGCCTGGGTAACTCGCCGCTCAAAACGGCTTGGCATGTATAAAGGAATTTACAGGTAGGGATACCGGACGTCGGTCAAGGTTCGTCCCCAATTTTCTTGCACTCGTACAGCAAGTGAGGGCTTCAGTACTTGTGTTATTTCTCAGATAAACTCTAAGGTCGTGTTCTTGGCGGAGAATGAACTTTTCTGCTTTCTTTTGATGCCGACATGCAATAATCTCCTAACGTAATTTGTTCAAGCAGATGCCGCAGCAAAACCTCATTTGTCTTTTGCAATCTTGATGCGCCACTCCGGACCCGAGCCAATTTGGTGAACTTGCGCAAAGCTTTCCTGATTGATCGCGAGCGCGACATGCAACTCACTATTGAGATAAAGCAACGGCTGGCCCATAGGCACATCGCCAAATGTACGGGCATAGGGCATTTTGCCGTCAAATACAACACGGCCGTTATGGCTGATTTGCACCACACACAGCGCGCCGAGCGCAATATCTAATTCTTTGAATGTCGCTTGATCGATGTTCGTCCAAATATTGCCGTACTGCACATCAAGAATCGGAATCGTGCCGAGCGCGGCGCCATTCTCTATTTTTGCTTTTTGATGGGGAATTGCCACGACTCGCGGTTCGAGCAATGGCCCGGTTTGTTCGAAAGGAATTACACCCGCAGCCAGGCGCGCGCCGGTATACGCGTAAATATCGCGGCCATGAAAGGTATAGGAATCTTGCGAGCCGGGCAAGCGATTGACATTTTCATCGATCTGGCGCAATGCCGCAACTCCCAACTCCTCCGCAACAAACGTCAGCGTGCCGTTGTCCGGTGTGACGAAATAATGCCCGCTCTTGGTTTGCAGCACAACGGATTTGCGTTCTGTGCCAACGCCGGGGTCAACAACCGAAACGAAAACTGTTCCGGCGGGCCAATAGCGCACGGTTTCTTTCAACCGCAGCGCCGCTTCCCAAATGTTGTAGGCGGGAATTTCATGTGTGAGATCGAACATCCTGAGATTCGGGCTTACCCCGAACGCCACACCCTTCATGCTCGCCACTGCGCCGTCTTTCAACCCAAAATCGGTTTGAAACACCAGAGCAGACTGCGCCAGGCATGTAGTATTCAAAATGACCAAAAAGACAATTGAAAAGAAGAGTTTTTTCATAATGCCTGTTCCGCACATTGAAAGTTGCAGATTATTGAGCGTCATCAATCCAAAAACTCATTACTCCAAAACTGGCGAGTTCATGATGTTCCCAACGACTTGTTGGCGTGCAGCCAGCCTTGCGAGGCCTTCGTCCAGCGTAACATTTTGCGCCAGGCGTTTGGCAGTAAATTCGGCATGACGCCGGCGGTAAGATGCATCAATCTTGGCAAGAATACTTCGCTGGCATTGGTTTCAATCGCGCGCCGAATCGCCCGCGCCACAATTTCCGGCGTTACCAGCGGCGTCCAGGCCGTGCGCGAGACCCCGTCAATCATGCCGGTATTGACGAAGCTCGGACAAATCCAGCTCACGCCGATATTCCGGTTCGCCAATTCCGCACGCAACGCCGAACTGAACCCAACCACGCCATGCTTGGAGGCGGCATAGGCCGCCAAACCTTCGCTGCCAAATTTTCCTGCGACGCTGGCGAGATTGACGATGTGGCCTTCATTGCGTTGGAGCATCAGCGGCAAGGCGGCATGAGTCAACGCCATCAACCCGAGCAGGTTGATCTCAATCGTTTTTTGCCAGTCGCTGAAATCCCTCTC
Organism: Candidatus Zhuqueibacterota bacterium; assembly: GCA_003576975.1. Taxonomy (GTDB): domain Bacteria; phylum Zhuqueibacterota; class Zhuqueibacteria; order Zhuqueibacterales; family Zhuqueibacteraceae; genus Coneutiohabitans. The sequence continues at coordinate 12,812 of QEVD01000019.1, read as the reverse complement.
CTCAAATGGGCCGCACGGCAGAACCCCGGCGTTGTTGATGAGTACATCGATACCGCCGAATTTTTCTGCAATGGTCTCGAGCAAGGCAGCGGTCGCGGTTCTGTCACTCACATCACATGCAAACGCTTCAAAGCGAACTCCCAACGCCGTGGTTTTTGCAGCCGTTGCCTGCATGCTGTCCGCGCGCAAATCGATGCCGAGAATGTGTGCGCCGGCGCGCGCCAATTCCACAGCCGCGGCTTGGCCAATGCCGCGACCGGCGCCGGTAAGCAAAACCATTTTGCCGTCGAGCTTCATTGCGACCTCCCTTGACACGCCTGTTCCCCGCAAGCTATAGCCGGGCAGCGAAAACAGCAAGTAATTTTTATGGCAATACCGGACTATAATTTCATCTTGACTTCGAAGGCCCAAGAGGTCTATATTGACGCCAATGAATATGAAAACGGACAGTTTTCTGGTGGTTTTGAAAGCGCTGCACGAGCACGATGTCGAGTATATTCTGGTCGGCGGGCTGGCGGTGATTCTCCATGGCATACCACGAGTTACCGAAGATTTGAATATTTTTGTCAAAAAAGACCCGGCAAACCTTGAGAAGCTCAAGAAAGCACTGCGCACGGTCTTCAACGATGATAGCATCGACGATTTGAACGAAAGCGATCTGGTGAACTATCCCGTGGTACGTTACGGCACACCAGAGGATTATTACATCGACATCATGGATCGCATCGGCGAGGCTTTCACGTATGCAGATTTGTCGCATGAAACCATAACGAGTGAAGGCATTCCCATAAAAGTGGCGACCATCGAAACCCTGATCTCAATGAAGCGCGGCACGATTCGGGATAAAGACAAAGCTGACGTTATTCTCTTGACCGAAAAACTGAGCAAGAGAAAATAATGCCTATTTATAAGTACCGCAGCCTCGAAGAGGCGGAAAAACATTTGGAAAAGCTTCTGCCCGCCGATCCCATCACCCGCCTGCGACGGCTGGAAATATTCCTCGTCGGGCTGCGTCCCCCAAAGCCGGTTCAACGCGGCATCTTCAAATTCAAAACTCTGGAAGCAGCCGAAGAACACCGGCGGAAGACTTATGGTTAAAGGAAAAACATGCGACAAACGCACCTGCACCACATGCGGTTTCAACTGAACGGATTTACAACTTTCAAACCAACTCCGAGGAGAGCATTATGGCGTTGACAAATTTAGGTTATCAAGACAAGCTGTTCGTGATGCCGTTCGATCACCGCGGCTCGTTTCAAGCAAAGATGTTCGGCATCAAAGGCCGCCAGCCCACCGACGACGAGACCAAGCTGATCGCATCGTATAAGAGAATCGTATATGACGGTTTCCGCAAAGCATTGACGATGGGCGTGCCCAAAGATAAAGCCGCGATTTTGGTCGATGAACAATTCGCCGCGGATTGCGCAAAAGACGCACTCAAGGACGGCATCAAAGTCGCGATGCCTGCTGAAAAAAGCGGACAAGATGAATTTGATTTTGAATATGGCGAACAATTCGGTGCGCATATTGAGAAATTTAATCCCACGTTTGTGAAAGTGCTGGTGCGCTACAATGTCGAAGACGATGCAATATCGAACAAACGCCAGGCCGAGCGCCTGGCCCGGTTGAGCGACTATTGCCATTCCCACAACCGGAAATTCATGTTCGAACTTCTGGTTCCGGCAAATGAAGCGCAATTAGCGAAGCTCGGCGGCGACAAAAAGAAATTCGACACCACGGTTCGTCCGGGCTTGATGGAGAAAGCGATTGCGGAATTGCAGGCCTCGGGCATCGAAGCGGACGTCTGGAAATTGGAAGGCCTGGAACATGCCGCAGATTACAAGGCCATTGTGGCGCAAGCGCGCAGCAAAGGCCGCAATCATGTCGGCATGATTGTTTTGGGACGCGGCGAAAACGCGGAGAAAGTGAATCACTGGCTGCGTGAAGGCGCAAAAGTCGAAGGCGTCATTGGCTTCGCCGTCGGCCGCACGGTGTTCTGGGATGCGCTGGAAGGCTGCAAGAACAACAAGCACAGCCGTGAAGATGCGATGAACATGGTCGCCAACAACTATAAAGGGTTGGTGGATTTGTTTGTCAAAGCCTCGGCTTGATCAAAAACTCGATCGCTTTCAGCGGGACGCGTCGCCAGATGCGTCCCGCTTTGTTTTGGTATCTCTTCCCTCTCTTACAGCCGGTTGAAATTTCAAGCAAGGATTTCATCATTTATGACCGTGGTCATTGCCGAACGAACTGAAGCTCACATACCGCTGGCCGCGGCTTCTGTGGAAGCAACGCTGTCCGCGACTCTCGCCCAATGCGCTCCGTTTTTGCTGGCAGATTTAAAAACGCGCTTGCGCAAACTCCTGGCTGATTTTCCCGCCGAGCTTTCTTCATCGCAATTGGAACAACTTGAAAAGCGCTATCTTGATGCCGTGCGCGCCCGCCTGTCCCGGCTCACAAAAACGGAAAGAACAACAGAGGCATACCCCATGACCAGCACGGGCGAGGTGCTCGATTATTTCAGCGCTCGCCTCATGCAAGATTTACAGGCTGCCTTCAATCGGATCCGGCTCAAACACTCTTTGCGCAGCACGGAAAAACGTGAGATTCTGCGCGGCATGCTGCGCACGCGCCATCTCGATGCCCGGCTTAAAAAATTCTTCATGAGCAGTGAAGTGAAACAGCCCGATGGCGCGCCGTTTCAGGGCAAAGGCTTTCGCTCGATGGGGCAGGAAGCGATTTATGCTGCCGCGATCCGCTTGCGGCGCGGCGATGAGTTCAAACAAAACGGCAATTATACCGGTGATTTTGTTGCGCCCATGATTCGTGATCTCGGGCTCGCATTGGCAATGGGACAAAAACCTTACGACGTCATGGCGGCGCAAATGGGCAAGATCGGCAAGCCGACCAACGGGAAAGACTTGCACATCGGCGATTTCGCCTGCGGCATCCTGCCTCCTGCCGCGCCCATCACCATCAGCACCGGCTCGGCGTGCGGCATTGGTTTCGCGTTGAAAGGCAGCGGCCGCGTGATCATCAATTGCATTGGCGAGGGCGGAACCTCGTCCGGTGAATGGCACGAAGTGATCAACTTTGCGACGGTGCAAAAAATGCCGATCATATTCGTCGTGCAAAACAACCAAACCGCGCTGTCAACCCCGGGACATGAACAATGTGCTGCTTTCAACTTTGCACAGAAAGCCATTGGCTATGGCATGCGTGGCATAACGATTGACGGCACGGATCCCGAAGAAATTTTCGCTGCGGTAACGGAAGCGGCAGAAGCGTGCCGCGCGGGCAACGGTCCGGTGTTGATCGAACTCGTCGTGATGCGCATGTGCGGCCATGCGCATCATGATGATATGTTGTATTTCGGCAAAGAGCCGGAGCAATTTCTCGAATTTGTTGCGCCTACGAAAATCTCCGGCGGTTATGTCGATGCCGAAAAATATTCTTATTGGTATCAGAAGGATCCGATTAAACTTTATCAAAAAAACTTACTCGATTCCGGAGTGTTGGATGAAGCTGATCTTAAGAAAATGCTCGCGGACGTCGACCACGAAATAGAGATTGCCGCGCAAGAAGTGATTGCAGCACCGTGGCCTGAGGTAAAGCTTGCCGGGCATCCGGTTGTAAGTGATGGCGAATGGCTGACACCGCAATCCCTGCCAACGAGGCGCAATTTTGTTCATCCTGCGCCAAAGCTTTGGCCTCTGGCAGAGCCAATTGGTGCGGTATTCGATGCGACCGGCAAAACGTTTTGGCAGGCGATCGTCGAAGCATTAGTTGAGGAAATGCGGCGTGATCCGAACACATTTATGCTCGGCGAAGACATCGGCGGAAGTTACGGCAATGCCTTCGTCATTCTCAAATCCATGCTCGCCGAATTTGGCGAACGCATGATCAACACGCCGCTGGCCGAAGCAGCCATCATTGGATGCGCGACGGGCGCGGCGTTGCTGGGCAGGCGGCCCATTGCCGAAATTCAATTCAACGATTTTATTGCCAGCGGTTTCAATCAGCTTGTCAACAATGCCGCGAAGATTTATTATCGCTGGGGCCAGCCGGTGCCGATGACGGTGCGTCTGCCCTGGGGCGGCTTGCGCAGCGCCGGGCCGTATCACTCGCAAAACACCGAAGCCTGGTTTTACCGCACGCCGGGACTGAAAATCGTTTGCCCCTCGACCCCGCGCGAAGCAAAGGGATTATTGAAAGCCGCAATTCGCGACGACAATCCGGTTTTGTTTTACGAACACATCGCGCTGTATCGTCTTGCCTCGATCAAACAACAACTGCCGGAGGCGAGCGAAGATTTTCTCATGCCGATTGGCAGCGCGCATCTCAAACGCGAGGGCAGCGATTTGACCATGATCACTTATGGCGCGTATGTGCATCGTTGCCTCGCCGCGGCGCAAAAACTCGAAGAGCAGGAAGGAATTTCGTGCCAGGTGCTGGATCTGCGCTCTCTCCTGCCGCTCGACAAAACCGCAATTCTCGACTGCGTGCGGCAAACCAATCGCGTGTTGATTGTGCAGGAAGATTCCAAAACCGGCGGCCTCGGCCAGTCGATTGCCTCGATCATCGCCGAAGAAGCATTTGAGTATCTCGATGCGCCGGTGCGTGTGCTCGGCGCGCTGGATGCGCCGGTGCCGTACAGCCCGGTGTTGGAGGAGGCGTTTTTGGTGAGCACGCAACAAATCGAAAAGGTTGCAAGGAGATTAGTAGAGTACTGATGCACATTAATTCTGAGCTGCTCAGGCATGCAACTAGCGGTGTAGCCGAAAAGTCTGCTTTCGTTCAAACATTGTACTCGAAAGCAGATGATTAGCCTCATCGATTATGCAAGACAAGGGGTTATCAACCACACCCTAGATCAATTAATCAAATTGCAGCGTTTATTGTAAGAGATTCATTCAAACCCTTGCAGGCCGGTGAGCATCTTGGCCTGCAAGAGTTTTGATTTTGGGGGAAGTAAAAAATGAAAACCTATGGCGCGTTAGATCGGAAAGCAACCGTCAAATGACAAAAACCAACATTCTACTCGCAGAAAATACAGCCGGGCGGCCGTAATCATCTGGGATGCCAAGCAGGGCAAATTTATTTCGCCCAACTGCAGCCGCGATACCTCATCGTGAAGCTGCGACAGACAAATGCGGTTCTTTCAGACCCAGCCAGAAGGGCTTTAATTCTGGAGGTATGATTTCCTCAAGAATGATCTTAGGGTCCGCGTAAGCGTTGTAGGCCAAAACCAATTCATGCAACTGTTGTTTTAACAACGCAAGCCTTCCTTCCTGCGGCATGCCATTTCTCAACTCGTTGCGTGCGCACACAAGAAATTCACCGATCTTTTCCGTATAATAATTGCGCATGGCGGCATTGATCAGGTTCTTGACCGAAGCCGTGATTTCTCTTTCTTTCCTGTGCGGGCGTTGCACGCCATGTCTTGCATGAAGCGAGGCCAGCTTTCTCTTGAGCCGATTGTCCGTTCCGCGATAGATAAAAATCGATGGGCGATCACCGTTGTGTCCACTTGTTGAAATCATTTTCGCCCTCATGTAATGCTCAGCCATCACCTTTTCTTTGGGTTCCATCTCGCGATGCGAGACGTAGTGCAGCGTATTGGCCTTTTTGGCATGTTTGACCTTGATCATAAGGTCCATGCCGGAAAAATAAATAAACTCGTTCATAAACACCTCTGCTAATAAACGTCCTGTTGCAACTGATTTGAAAGAACATGAGTCTCGCGCCGTCCACCACCATCTTTGCGACGGCGGCAACTACTTGATGAGCGACTTTCCTTCTGTTTCTTCGGTGATATGAAAGTCAATTCCCATGACCGTAATCACCCGCTTTGCTTCATCAATTTGAGCGATTTTCCCGACCACTTCAAGCATCTTGTCAAACTGCGGTTCCGCCTGGAGCTTTTTAGCCCGATTATCCACCTCTTTCGCCAGGAAAACACCTTCCTTCAAATAGGAACCTTCGAGCTTTACCAGCATCTCCGGTTTAATATCGTCCAGACTTGCGATGCCCTCATCAAATTCGGTTTCCTTGGTCACCCTTACCGGCACCGAGAACACTTTGAATTCGCCTTGTTCAGGAGTGACGGACTTGACCGTGGCGAGCAGGCGCCAATCATCGTCCAAAAAATCTCCGGCGCGGAATTCGATTTCAACCGCCGTCACGGATTGATTCGGCTGGATAGCCCCGTCAATTTCGATCCACTGGCCGACTTTGACATTGGCAAGGATTTCCGCTTGCGTCCATTTCTTGGCGCGCTGCGCTTGCAGCGGCGTGCTGCTGAATAGGCAGAATCCCAAAACGGCAAGAGCTGATATTGAAAAATACACTTTCATAGAAAACCGCCCTTTTTCGAACTCTTCGTTCGTCGCTCAATTCCCCGGCGCTGAAGCGCCTCTTCATGCGCTCGCGTTAATATACGAAAATGGCGACGACAGGATGTCACTGATATGTGGGATGATTGTAAAATGCTTGTGAAATACTTGTGATCCGTGAAAGCGTGTGGCCAGGTTTCTAGCCAATTTCCCCGCAAAAAACTTTTTCTTCCTGTAACAAACAAACTTCGCATAAACCCATAAGGTTTCAAATGTGCTTGTTGGTGACCTGTTTTTCCTCAAGCTCGAAAAGATAGCCTGCGCCGTGCACGGTTTTGATGTAGCGCGGTTGATCCGGGTTGGGCTCGATGTGTTTGCGCAGGCGGCGCACATGGGTATCCACGGTTCGCGTGGTCGGATAGACTTCATAGCCCCAAATATCGTCGAGCAAGCGCTGCCGCGTCAGCAGCTCTCCCTGATGGCGCAGGAAGTATTCCAGCAAGAGAAATTCACGATTGGTCAAATCTTGCCGTTCGCCCGCCTTGACCACTTCGTGGCGCTTCACATTTACCACCACTTCGCCAAACGTGATCTCATCCGGCAGCATTTCGGCGTTGGCGCCCCCGGCAAATTCGCCGCGCCGGAGATGCGCTTTGATGCGCGCCAGCAATTCGCGCACGCTGAAAGGCTTCGTGATATAATCATCTGCCCCCAGCTCCAAACCGAAAACTTTATCATTCTCCTCGGCCTTGGCGGTCACCATCAGAACCGTCGTTTTCATGCCTTCATCACGAATCCGTTTGCAAATCTCAAGGCCGCTCATGCCGGGCAACATCAGATCCAAAATCATCAAATCCGGATCAAACTCTTTAACTAGGCGATAGCCTTCTTGGCCGGATTTGGCAGACCGGATATCATAGCCTTCGTCGCGCAAGATGTTTTCAAGGCCGTACAGAATGGCGTCGTCATCTTCCACAATAAGTATTTTTTTCATGCCGAATGCTCAACGGTTTGATGATGTTCCTGGTTTGATTGTTCAGCAGATTCTTCGCCCGGCGTGTCATCGTCTGGCGGAATCGGCAACGTGAGGCTAAAGGTCGAACCCTTTCCCTCCACACTGCGCACACGAATCGCGCCCTGATGCGCCTGAACGATGTGTTGCACCAGCGTCAAGCCCAATCCCACTCCACCTTGGCGCTTGGAGTTGAGCTTCTGATCGACACGATAAAACTCATCGAAGACCCTGGGAAGCTGGGCTGGCGCAATGCCAATCCCACGATCTTCGACTTCAATGTGAACGTGCGCCTGATCGCGAAAAGCGCGCACGGTGATGCTCTTTTCCTTTTCACTGTACTTTACGGCATTGCTCAACAGATTGAGCAGCGCCTGCACTATGGCATCGGCGTCCCAAAACAGCACGGGCAACAAGTCATCGATCTCAGACTGGATGGTGAATCCTTGCGCTTCGGCATGTGGGCGGAAAGAGTCGATCGCTTTGCGCAGAACAACCGCTGGCAATTCATATTCAAAATTATACTGTTTCACGCCCCGTTCGATCCTGGAAAAATCCAAAATGTTTTCAATGAGCCTTCCCAGGCGATCGCTTTCACGGCGGATCACGCCCAGGTATTGACCGGTGCGCATGCGCAACTCCTGATTTGAGGCGGCGGACGGCTGGCGAAATTGTATGTCCAGATGCTCTGCCAGCATCTTGATCGAAGTTAAGGGCGTGCGTAACTCGTGTGAGACGCGCGAGACAAAGGTCGATTTCAACTCAGACAGATGCGCTTGCTCCCGCGCAAACCTGATAAAAAAATAGGCGCCGAAGAAAATGCTCAACAACAGGAGTGCAATCAGCCAAAGCCACAACAGGCGGCCAAAATCGCCTGCGGGCGGCGAGGGCTCTTCGTTGAGGAATACACCCACCTGCCAAAACCTGAAGGGGGAATCCAAAGATTGCGTGGCAACCGGCGCCGCTTTCGGTTCCGCCGTTCCAATGACATATGCACCATCGTTGTCCAGGATCGCCGGAATAACGCTCTCACTAGTTTCCAAATGGCTCAAAATGACCGGAAAAATCCGTTCGCGCAAGCGTGTTAAATTCACCCGAAATCCCAATAAACCGGAAATGGAAGAACCAGATTGATCCGGCAGCGGATGGTAACCAAGCAGAAACGGTTCGTCGTCAGCCTGGCCGGAGAAATAGCGAATAATCGGCCGGTAGTTTTTTCGTTTGATCACGAGTTCGTGCAGTTCTTCATCGAACACCTGTACAAAGTATTTGTCGCTAATGCGCTTCTTTTGCTGCCTCGCGAGTGCCTGGAATTGCTCCCGATAAGATTCCACATTGGACAGTCGCGGCGAGGAAAGAATCCTTGCTGACAAAACCTTGATCCAATTGGCAAAATTCGAATATTGTTGTCGATTGATCGTGTCGCTTCGTTCCCACAGATCCTTGTTCATGCGCAAAAGCGTCGCGATCGCCTCCAGTTCACGGCCGAGATTGTCGAGACAAACGGCAATCTGATATTGCGCCAGGAAACGCAAATACGTTTTGTTGAGATCCCTTATTTCCGGATATTCCTGCAACAGTTCTTCATAAGTACGCAGTGCGGCCTGCCAATCGGCTTTCTTTGTTTGAGCACGCCCGAGCAGGCTGTGCGCCATGGCGTGCAACTGCGGTGAAGCTGTTTCCACTAGTATTTGTTCATAGGTGGCAATGGCCTCGTCAAGATCATGAAACTGGTATTCCAGCTCCTCGCCGCGAGTTGACAGTTCGTTGTATCGCTCGTAATCACGCACAATCGTCTCGCCTTGTGCTGCGTGGACGGATGCGCTTGCCCGTTTCAATGTGGGTTCGGGAGGATAGACGACCTGGCCGGGGCCAACGAACAGCGCGCAGGAAGAAATCAGAGGTTCGGTGACGATCAAGCTGTCCAGTTGCCCGGTGGACAGCGGCGTGCCGAGACGTTCCAGAGCATGCTCGATCGAGTTTTGCAGTCGCGTTTGCACATTTTCAAGCTCGCCGTCTATTTCGCGAGCCGCGAGACGAACAAACTGGCGATAGCTTTCAACAACTTTCTGCTTAGCCAGCAGTTGTTGATTCTCGAACGCGCGCCAGCTCAAATAACCCAACAAGCCGCTGGGCAAAAAAATCAGCAACACGAATATAGCCGCCAGGCGCAGTTCGCGCTTTTGATCGAGCATGAATTGGCGCAACGGCCGAGGGCCATTCACCGAAACTGCTTTCCTTGAGGTGAGAGCTTGCAGCAAACGCATTGCATGCCCCAAAAGGGTTGATTTCAGTCAAAAAATTTTATTAAGGTAATGCTTTCAAGCTATTTTAGCAAGAGGGCCTTCAATTTCACCACCTGCCACGTGCCACTGTTGCGATTGCAGAATTCGGCGTTCGAATCAATGTGAAAGTATACTTGAACAGAAGCCATTTCCTCGGCAGTTACTCCCGCAAACTCCGGGCGATTGTGGCACGCCCGAAAATCGTCCCTGTAACTTAGGCGGCTTCTGTTTCTGCTCTTTCAATTCTCCATATTAGTCCGCCGCTAGATTAACTCGGACACCACCCGCCAAACAATCTGCTCGTCCGCAATTACCCCTTTCATCATCTATATCTCTGAGCGCGCAGTGGATTCATATGTGCCTGTCCAGCCAGGCTGTTACAGTCATCACTGAAATCTACGTGCAAACGAATCGCCCCGAGGTCACAACTGGCATAGTAGGTTTTGTATAAGAACAGTTAGAAAATTCACACATCAAACCACCTGCATTTCAAAAAATATGGAACTCGCATTTCGGAGGTTTCTCAAAATGCACACGAGCATTCTTTTCGAACACCTTTTAACCGGCAACAACGAGAAAATCTGTGCGGCAACAACCATTCTGAAAATGATCGGTGCGCATCTTCGCGTAATGTTACTGCTCAGTCTTGTGGCCGGCTGCGCCGGAAGTGTCAACACCCAGGCACCAATGAAGCAAGCTACAGCAAACTCATCTGCAACGGCACACACCGGTATTTCCGGCAACATACTGAGCCAGTGGATTGACCGCAGCCCGGTCATCAACCCGGCCTCCTTGCCCCCTGCCGGCGAAGATTGCGGCTTGATCTACGATCCGGTGCAGCATCGCATCGTTTTGTTTGGCGGCAAAAACGACCAGAACGAGAATTTGAATGAAGTTTGGGTATTGGATTTGGCAAAAAATACCTGGCAAAAACTGGCTGTGGAAGGCGAGGCCCCGCCCGGAAGCGAGGATCATGTCGTCATCTACGATCCGCTGAGCTATCGCTTGATCCTGCACGGCGGGGAAAAGGGAAAATCAACGAACAAGACCTGGGCATTCGATCTGAAAACGCCGCGCTGGCGCAATATGACCGACTCAACCGCGCCGGTGCGGGAGGATCATACCGCGATTTTTGACAGCCGCGGCAAACGCATGGTCCTGTTCGGCGGCCGCGACAATGACTTTACGCTGTTTGACATTTGGGCTTTTGATCTTGATCCCCAATCGCCGACATTTGAAAAATGGCAGGATTTGACGGTTTTTGATCAACACCCCATGGGCCGCGCCGATCACGTGGCAACTTATGACAGCCTGCGGAATCGCATGATCGTTTACGGAGGGTGGGATAACGATAGCAACGAATATATTGAAGACACTTGGGCGTTTTATTTTGCCGAACCGCCCGATACCGCAGGGCATTGGCGGCAAATCAAAACCAGCAAATCACATCCCCCAAAACGCCGCCATGCCGTGGGCGTTTATGATTCGGCGCGAGATTGGTTTATCATTTTCGGCGGATATGGCGAGAAAGGATTTCTGAATGATGTGTGGGCATTCGATCTCAAAGAAAATTTGTGGATCAATATCACACCCGGCCCGCAGCCGCGCATGGATCATCAGGCGATTTACGATCCGCGCAGCCAACGCTTCATGATCTACGGCGGCGATGCCTTGCTCGAGGGCAAGTTTCACGATCTTTGGGAATTGCAGGTTCAGCCGGATTTGCCGCTGGAACTGCTGTATCGCGGCGCGGGGGCGAAACCCAAAGCCGCAGTAAACGAATAGAACAGCGCATAAAAAAAGCCGAGGCAGTTGCCCTCGGCTTTTTTTGTCACCACAATTTAAGAAATCCTGTAGATTCTTGTTGCAAACGGCGCCCGGCTTACTCGAACCGCAGGGCCGCAATCGGATTCATTTGCGCGGCCTGGCGCGCCGGATAAATTCCGAAGACGATTCCCACCAGCGCTGAGATACCGAACGAAATCACCACGCTGTAAAATGAAATGACGGTATCCCATCCCGCAAAAAGATTGATTCCCTTGGCCATGATGGCGCCGATAATAACGCCGATGATGCCACCCGTGGCGCTGATCAAAACCGTCTCATGGAGAAATTGACCAAGAATATCGCGCTCGGTGGCGCCCAGGGCGCGGCGAATGCCGATTTCCTTGGTGCGTTCGGTAACGCTGGCCAGCATGATGTTCATGATGCCAATGCCGCCGACCAACAGCGAGATGGCGGCAATGGAACCCATGACGATGTTAAACACGCGTTGCGTTTTCTGGCTTTGCGCTAAAAGCTCGGCGGGAATGATGATTTCGTAGTCATTCACGCCATTATGCGTCCGGTTAAGAATTCGCTTCACGATTTCGGAGGTCGTGACCACCTGGCCTTCATCCTTCACTTGAATGGCAATTTCTTCAAGCGCCGACGGGCGTTCGCCGTCGGTAAAGCGTTTCAGCGCCGTGGTAATCGGAATATAAATGTCTTTATTGATATTGCGCAATTTGATGATGGAGGCCTTGTCTTCCTTCATGGTTTTGGATTCCATCACGCCCACCACTGTAAACCAGCTTTCGCCGATTTTAATGCGCCGGCCGATGGGATTGCGATACCCAAAAAGCTCGCTGCGGATTTCGGAACCAATCACACAAACGCGTTTGGCGTCTTGCACGTCCAGCGGCGTGATGAAACGGCCTTCACCGGTGCGGAAATTCGTCACCCACTCGTAGGTTTCATCCGTCCCCACCACGCGACCGGTTGATTCCTTGTTGCCCAGCATCACTTCGATTTCGACGAATTTCAAGGGCGTCACCCCGGTAACGTTGGGCAAATTCGCGCGGATCAACTGGCCGTCAGTGTAACTCAATCCTTTGGAAAATTTCTTGTCGGCTATTTCCGCCTGCTCTCCAGTCAGCTTCACTTGGTTGATGCGGATGTTGTTGGTTCCCAAAAGTTTTATCTGTTCGATAGCCGCGCGCTTGGCGCCTTCGCCGATGGACAGCATCGAAACCACCGCCGCCACGCCGAAAATAACGCCCATGGTCGTCAGCAGGGAACGCAGCTTGTGGACCAAGATACTCTTGATCCCAATGCGCATGTTTTCAGATAATTGCATATAATCCTGATGTCAATATGAAGGTACACGCCTGAAGACTGCAGTGAATTGGCGGAGTATTG
>QEVD01000511.1 GCA_003576975.1 Candidatus Zhuqueibacterota bacterium | reverse complement strand
GAATGAAAAGGACGTTGTGATCCCAGCCATATTCGCCGATCAAACCTGACCATCGATCCGGCGCAGATGCTGGCTTGTGCGGCGCAACGCGCAGAAAAACCCTTTCCCCGACAAGCAGAGAATCGCGGCCGCGGGGCAAAAGCTTGGTGCCATAAGTAATACGGCCATCCGCGATCAGGGTATCACCCAGCGACCGCAGCGGCGTGCAAATACTGCCCAGCCACATCAGCAGTTGGCCGTTGCGTTCCACCAATTCAAGACTGGCATCGCCGCTGACGAACTTACCTTCGAGTTGGCGCGCGCGCATGGAGTCGACCGGCGCCGTTAATTTCATCTTTGGCAAGGCGCGCTGCTCACGTTTTGCCAGCATGAGTTTGAGGGCGTGTTCGGCAATGCGCTCGACGACAATATTGGCGCAGTCCATCGACGTAATGGCAATGACGCCGAGCTTTTCATCGGGCAAAGCGCTGATCTGCGTGGCGAATCCATACATCGCGCCGCCGTGACCGATGCTGCGGCGGCCTTCGATCTCGCCAATGGCGAAACCAATACCAAAGCCTTGCTTCTGGCCCAGCTGCGCGAATTGCGGCGTCCACATTAATTCGAGCGTTTCAGGCTTGAGAATTTGTTTATCACCATTTTTTCCGCGATTGAACAACACCTTCATAAATTGCCCCAGGTCTGCCACGGTCGAATACATGTTGGCCGCCGGCGCCATGCCAAGCTGCAAATCCGGCGCAACAAATTGGCGGTTATCATAACCCCACATGTATGCCTTCGCCAGTTTTTTATTGATCTCCGCTTCCGGCACAAATGAGCTATGCTGCAAGCCCATGGGCAGCAACACCGTACGTTTGAGATAATCAGCAAACGGCTCACGCCGCAACTGTTCGAGTACGTAACCAACAGTCGCGATGCCGGCATTCGAGTATTTTATGCGTGTTTCGGGCGCATAGACCAGTGCTGTGTTGTTCAGACTCTTCACTGTTGCCGGAAGCGTTGGTTGGGTATCATCAAAATAATTTCCGATCGGCGGCTCGCGCACCAAGCCGGCGCGATGCGACATGAGTTGGCGCAGAGTGATGGTTTTGCCAAAGGGATTCTTCGGTTGGAATTCGGGCAAGAATTTGGTGATCGGCGCATCAAGCTGTAATGCGCCGCTTTCGACGAGTTGCATGATGCCGAGGTCCGTGAATAATTTTGACAACGACCCAACACGATAAACGGTTGCAGCAGTCGCGGGAATCTTTTGCTCAGGATCCGCGAAGCCAAAGCCTTGCGCCCAAACAATCTCCTGCCCGTCCACCAGCGCAATCGAGAGCGCCGGCAGAAGTTTGTCAGCCATCTCGTGCTGAATGACGCGCTGCAATTCGGCAGTAACGCCAACATAATCGGCGCGCGCATTGAGATTTTCAGTTGTGGGTAGAGGATTAAAATTGATAAGCAACAACAAGGCGGGAATGCTGCACAAGCGGAAAAGCGCTGGTCGAATCGTCATTCTAGTTTCCTTCCTCTCAGACATTAGAATACGATGTTTGATAGCAAACTAACAATGGGCGTCACAAAAGCAAGTTTTTTGTTGTGACGCAGCATTCGTCTTCAGAAAACGAAAAGGGTCGTCCAGATTTTCAAATATAATATCGCACGAAGACCGAACGCCGGAACATGCACACGCACCCAAAAATTCCATCGAACGCAACAATCTTTGATTGGCGCTGAAACACTTGACATTTGAAAAGCGATTCATATTTTCTGTTCGACTGATTCTAACAGATCCAATCTAATACCCGTGTGAAGGAATGAGTTTATGAAAAGAGCCCTGCTTTTTTTCTGTTTTTCACTTGGGGTTTCATGCGCGCCCTCCGAGCGTGACTTGCAAACACAAGCCCAGGCTTTTCTGGACGAATACACCGTGAAATTCAAAGCGCTGTATTACCTCTCGGCGCTGGCGGAATGGGCCTCGAACACGAACATCGTCGAAGGCGACACAACCAATGCGCACAATACCAAAATTGCGAATGAAACAATGGCCGCCTTTACCGGCAGTGTTGCCAACATTGAGAAAGCCCGGGAATTTTTGGCCAAACAAGACAAACTCACCCCGTTGCAGGTTAAACAACTCAAGGCCGTTCTTTATCGTGCGGCGGACAAACCGCAAACCGTGGCAGAGATCGTGAAAGCGCGCATTGCGGCAGAAGCGGCGCAAACCGAAAAGCTTTTTGGTTTCAATTTTCAAATTGACGGTAAAGCCGTCACCACCAATGGAATCGACAACATTTTAAAAACCTCGAATGATTTGACTGAACGCTTGCGCGCCTGGGAAGCTTCCAAGGAGGTCGGCAAAACCCTGAAAGACGGGTTGGAAAATCTGCAACGGCTGCGCAATCAAACCGTGCAGGCGTTGGGATATTCCGATTATTTCAGCTATCAAGTTTCGGATTACGGCATGACGGTCGACGAAATGATGTCATTGATGGACAATTTGATACGCGAGCTGCGGCCGCTTTATCGCGAATTGCACACCTTTGCACGCTACGAGCTGGCGAAGAAATACAACTCGCCTGTGCCCAAGAATCTGCCGGCGCACTGGCTGCCCAATCGCTGGGCGCAGGATTGGAGCGCGATGATCAACGTGGCCGGCTTTGATCTCGACGCCGCGTTGAAAGCCAAATCCGCCGAATGGATCGTGCAGCAAGCGGAGGATTTTTATGTGAGCCTGGGCTTCGACAAAATGCCGCAGAGTTTTTGGGAGAAATCCTCGCTCTATCCATTACCGGTAGATGCGCCATACAAGAAAAATAATCATGCCTCGGCATGGCATCTTGATCTCGAGCACGACATCCGCTCGCTGATGAGCGTCGAGCCGAATGCAGAATGGTATGAAACCACGCATCACGAGTTGGGACACATCTACTATTTCATGAGTTACACCAATGACGAGGTGCCGCCGCTGCTGCGTGAAGGCGCGAATCGCGCGTATCACGAGGCTATGGGCAGCATGCTCGGCCTGGCCTCGATGCAGAAACCGTTTTTGCAGGAACGCGGCTTGATTCCCGCCGAGGCAAGCAGCGATGAGATGCAAACCCTGCTCAAGGAAGCCCTGAATTACATCGTTTTTATTCCCTTCTCGGCCGGCACAATGTCGCGATTTGAGCATGAGCTGTATGCGAAAAATTTGCCGAAGGATGAGTTCAACAAACGTTGGTGGGAGTTGGTGGCGAGATATCAGGGCGTTGAGCCGCCCGCGCCGCGCGGCGAAGAATTTTGCGATGCTTCGTCCAAGACCCACATCAATGATGACGCCGCGCAATATTACGACTACGCGCTCTCTTACATTTTACTGTATCAATTGCACGATCACATTGCAACCAAGATTCTCAAACAAGA
>QEVD01000510.1 GCA_003576975.1 Candidatus Zhuqueibacterota bacterium | reverse complement strand
CCTGCCCGAGCTTGACCATGAAAACGATGCGAGGGTCGCGAGTGGCAAGATCATCGGGGACTGCCAATTGCGTCGTGGCGTGTCGTACAAGCTCCATTTGGATTTTCAGTGATTAATTTTTCGCAATTCGAATTATCCTGGAAGGAGTGACATGTAGCTTTCATTGAATTGGCGCGGATTATATCGTGATAACCCAACATGTTACTCCTATCGGAGTTTTTAGAAACCGCGGGTGAGCTTCACTATAAACATTTCACTCCTTCGGAGTTGGCCGCAAGCCTTCTTGCAAAATTTTTTTGTGCAGCACCCGATGGGGAGATTAACGTTATGATCACGCCCGCGCTCATCGCGGCATCGGGCAATCTTGGCGCAAAATTTGCAAACTCAAATTAACGGGTCTTTGCTAAGCAATATCAAACTTTTCGAGGCGATAGCGGAACGTGTCGCGGCTCAAGCCCAACAGAGTCGCAGCCCGGGTTTTGTTGCCGTGCGCGCGTTCCAGGGCTTGTTGCAGTAGTGATTTTTCCAACTCTTCAAGCTGAAGGCCCTGTTCCGGCAGAAGAAATGACGGTGATGGTGGTTGTGCGGCGAGGGTTTCGGGAAGAGCCAAATCCGAAGCTTTGAGGCTCGAGGTTTCACAAAAAATCATGGCGCGCTCGATGAGATTGCGCAGCTCGCGCACGTTGCCCGGCCAATCGTATTGGCGCAGGAGGCGCCGCGCGCTTTCCTCCAGGCCGGTGACATTTTTTTTGAATTCGAGACGGTACATCTCGATAAATTGTTCCGCCAGCAAAATGATGTCGTCTCCCAATTCCCGCAACGGCGGCAGCGTGAGACTCACCACGTTGAGGCGGTAGTAAAGATCCTCCCGGAATTTTTTTTCGGCAATGGCCGTCTTCAAATCGCGATTGGTCGCCGCCAGGCAGCGCATGTGAACCTGTTGTTCCTGATTGCTGCCCAGGCGGCGGAATTTGCGGGTTTCGATCACGTGCAGCAGCTTGGCCTGCAAATTGGGGGTCAATTCGCCGATTTCATCCAAAAACAGTGTGCCGCCTTCGGCCTCCTCAATCAATCCTTTTTTGGCTTTTAAGGCATTGGTGAACGCGCCTTTTTCATAACCGAATAACTCCGCTTCCAAAAGGTTCTCCGGCAAGGCGGCGCAATTGAGTTCAATGAACGGCATCTGCCCGTTAAAGGTCAAATAATGAATCATGCGTGCCACGTGGCTTTTGCCGGTGCCGCTTTCGCCTTGCAGGAGAATGGTCGAGGCCGGCGCGTGCGCGATTTTTTGCACCGCGGCTTTCAATTGCATCATCGCCGGCGAGTTTCCCAAAATGCTTTTGGCCAGAACCTGTTGCTGCGGTCCAAGCATGGCCTGCATCAACAGCAACTCATTTTTTTGCTGAATTGCTTGCTGCTGCAAGCGGTGTTGCGCGGTACGATCGGAAACCGTGAACAGCAGCGGCGCTCGGGCTTCTTCCGGCGCCGTTAGCGCAACGAGTTTGAGATCGAGCAAGTATTCTTCCTGCGCAGAGGTTTCGCGATGGACGCAGACAATTGCAAAGCTTTCACCGGGCGCGTCGAGCAAGTGCGCAACGATTTCTTCCAAGCCGAACACCTCCGGGTAAAGCTCCTCGAGCTTGCTTCCGGCAGCAACGGTTTGTCCGGGCGCCGCGAAACGCGCAAATAATTCGCTGAACTGTTCCACACGCAAGTCGGGATCGACCAGGGCAAACCCTGTTTCTTCGGGCAAAACACCCTGCAATAAGTGCTGGAGGTTAGGCAAGGGTGGCCTCGGCAAGTGCATAAAAGGCCTGCTCGACCTGTTCTCCGGTTTTGGCGCTCGTGAAAAAATGCGGCGCGGAGAAACGGCCAAGCTGTTGTTGAATATTTTCGGGAAGGAACGCGGCGGGATCAATTAAATCGGATTTGTTTCCGGCAAAAACGAGGCGTGCGCGCGGCGCGATTGTCAAAAACATTTCGCAATAGTCTGCCACGCGCTGCGCGGACTCGGGGCGGGTTACATCATGAACGATCAACGCGCCGTGCGCGCCGCGAAAGTAGTTTTGCGCGAGCGCGCCCAACTCTTCGGTGTTGGCAATATCCCAAACCAGCAAATCAACTTGCCGGGAAGCGGCCGTAAGGCGCTTGCGGCTGACTTTGACGCCGATGGTCGAAAGATACTTATCGTCAAAATGATTCTCAACAAAGCGCCGCACCAAACTGGTTTTGCCGACGCCGAACGTGCCGAGCAAACAAATTTTCTTTTGAAAATCGGGCATATTGACTCAACACATGCTGGTTGCACGCATCATTTTTGCTCAAAATATAGGCCGGTATGCGCCAAAAAGCAAATGTCATTGACCGGCCAAAACAGCAAGATTTCTTGTTATCACCCGCTTTGTTGCGATTGGCCTAACGGGGAGAAATTCCCAAAAGTAGGTGCTTCAAAATCGCCCTTTCATTGAGCCGCGAAATTATGTCACCACTTCGTGGTTTCATGAAGAAAAAACGCCAAAGGACTATAATCATGTCATCCCTTCGGGATTTTCCGGCCCGAGAATCCCAAAGGGATGACATGATTATAGAAAGATAGCCAAAAAGAACAGTTTAAAACCCGAAGGGTGACATATTTACTGCGCCAGCTTTTGGGAATTGCACGCGGTCTAGTGTTTTCACGCCGGCTGATTCTGAGCAATGCGGGCGCAAATTTTCTCCGCACCGCACTTGCAACAAATCTGATTGCGATCAAACCGTTTCGCGGCGTGAGGCTTTCGGATAGTTCATCAAGTTTTCTGCGGGCGAAATCAGGCCCGCCGATTTATTCACCAGCATGTCTTGCGGGGAGGCAAGCCCGCCGGCGGCGGTATTTTCCAACAAGGCCAGGGCCATTTGACGAATATGATCGTTGATGAAATAACGGCTCAGCACATCGAGAGGCACATAGATCGCGCCGGCAACCAACCGAATACACTCTGGCGCGCCGCACAAGCAGGCAAACGGCCGGTCCATCTTCCATTCGGTGGAGGGATAAAAGAAACTCAATTCGTCGCCAGGTGCAATGTCACGGCAGGCGAACACCGTTAGCGCGTGCGTGTTCACGGCCACGTTGGGGCGGCAGCTATGATTGAGATAAGCCAGCACACCCAGCTCTTTGAGATGCTTATTGGGGCCGATCTGAATGGTTTGATAGGTGGGCTTCTTCGTCAGTTTATATTGCTCGATACGATAAACGATCTCACCCGCGTTGATGGGCTCTGTTGCCACCAAGCGCGCACCATAAACACTTGCACCGATTTCGAGCTCAAAACGCTGCACACTCATGTTACCTCTCCTTGTCGATTGTGAATATCGTGAAACAATAAATTCAAGGCGCGGAGCCGCTGCCGTTTCACCGTCATTTTGCAATATCATCACTCGCCCGAACAAGCGGCTTCTCTCAACGCCCAAACAGCACGGCCGTGAAACGCGGCATGAAAGATAATAACAAACTTAATTAGAAATGCTATTAAAAAACCGCGCCGGCGAGAGTTTTGTTGCCAAACGGACTCGCCATGCAGTTGCCGCCAATGCCTGCTGGAGCAATCCTAGCGCGCAGATTGAGGGCAACGGCGATGCAACAAGCACGCTTTTCGCTTAAAATGCGCAGTTGAATTGCCGCTCATTTTTCCGGCTTGAGATCGCATAAATCCTGCTCTGTTTAAGCGCGGACAAGTGTTTCAGCCTGAAGCAATTCCAAGCCAGGATTGCGGCGATGTCGATATAGGTTATATGAAGTAATAACCTGCAATTACTTCTTGCTTCTTTTTCGTGAATGCTGTCACCGTTTTGTGGCATTAAATTTGTCAAATTCTTCTCGAAATATGGACATTCACTTTTTCAACGTCACTGCAACATCAATGTGACATCGCAATAGACATGATCAAACAGCCGCGCGACACGAACAATTTCATTTCAACAATCAGGCGAGCGTATGATTCAATCCAGCCAGACTGCAGCAGAGCCTAGTTTTGCAGTAGCCAAAACCAATGGCGCCAAGCGCACGATTCTTCTGATTGACGATGATCATAATATCCACGAGTTGTGTCGCAGATATGTGACAAAAGCGGGACATGATTTCATTTCGGCCTATGACGGCGTGGAAGGGTTGGAGCTGATTCGACGCGGCAAAGTGGATTTGGTGTTGCTCGATTTCATGCTGCCCGGCCGCGACGGTTATTCCATCTACAAGGAATTGGCGAGCAACGCGGCGTTTACACATGTGCGTCACGTGCCCGTCATCATGCTCACGGCTTATCCCGGCGCGGAAGAGCGCAAGCGCGAATTGATGGAACTCGGATTGAGTATGCACATTGAAAAGCCGTTCGGCGGGCCGGAATTGATCAAAGTCATCGAGAATGTTTTCGTCAGCCACGGGGTGCGCGAGCGCGAACGCCAGCGCGCGCTCACCAAGGAACAGGAGGCGGCGCGCGTGAGCGCGGAAAACCGCGCGTTGCGCACGCAGATCGTCGAAACCTACGGGTTTGAAAGCATCATCGGTAACAACCAGCGCATGCGCGAGATTTTCGATCGCATCCGGAAAGTCGCCAAAACCGACGCGAATATTTTGATCTACGGCGAAAGCGGCACCGGTAAAGAACTGATTGCGCGCAGCATTCACGCGCACAGCCATCGCGCCAAAGGGCCGTTCATTGCGGTGGATTGTGTGGCCCTGCCCGGCAATCTGCTGGAAAGCGAATTGTATGGTTATGAAAAAGGCGCCTTCACCGGCGCGGTTGCGGCCAAGCGCGGTTTGTTGGAATTGGCGCATAGCGGTACGTTTTTTTTGGATGAAATCACCGAGCTTAATCTCGATTTGCAGGCGAAACTGCTACGCGTGCTGCAAGAGCGGCAGTTCCGGCGGTTGGGCGGCAAAGATTTGATCGAAGTCGATATGCGTGTGATCTCGGCAACCAATCGCGAGCCGTTTGAAGCCGTGAAAGAGCGGGCCTTGCGCCACGATTTGTATTATCGCTTGAATGTCATTCCGATCACGCTGCCGCCGTTGCGCGAGCGCAAGGACGACATTGCGTTGTTGTGCCGCGGGTTTTTGCAGAAATTTTCCAGCGGGCATCAGCCGCAAGCCCTGGAATTATCGCCGGAAGCACTGACCTGCTTGATGGGCTATTCCTGGCCCGGGAATGTGCGGGAATTGCAAAACGTGATGGAACGGGTGGCCTCGCTGGCAACCGGGCCGCGCATCGAAACCTCGGATTTACCGGAGTATTTGCGGGACAGTTATCATACGCCGTTGCGCGCCGGGCACAGCGAAGAGCAAAACGGTGTCGCCAGCGCGGCGGAATTGCCGTTGCGGGAAGCGCGCCAACAATGGATGGAAAAATTCGAGCGGAACTATTTAATAGAATTGATGAATCGCTGCAACGGCAACATCAGCCGGGTGGCGCGCAAGGCCGGCGTACACCGCATGACGATTTATCGCATGCTGAAGCATTACGACATTACCATTTCTCCGCGGCGCGCACAATGAGCCGGCGACTGCCTCGCACGTGTGACAGATGTCAATTATTCTGGTCGAAGCAATGAAGCACTCAAAGCACACCGGCCAGATCTCACGCGAGCGCTTCTGATGCGCTTTGCATAGAAACAGGCTGTTAGCCCAAGTTCGACAGTTGCCAAAGTTAAGATAAATATTTACAACAAATATTTTCAAAAGTCTTCACTACAAATTGTGATCGGGCGTCAATCGCACG
>QEVD01000509.1 GCA_003576975.1 Candidatus Zhuqueibacterota bacterium | reverse complement strand
ATTCATGTGCCGCAAACGCGCCGCGGCTTTGTGCACGAGTTTTTTCGCCACGGCATATGCGCCCTCGTCGTTGCGCAATTCCGGCGGCAACACATGCGAGTGTCCGACGGTGCGACGCTGCGTCGCGATCTCCGGTAAATCATCGCCGCGCAGCCAGTGCCAAAAGCGTTCGCCGATAATGCCGCCCCAAATTTTACTCATCTCGATTTTCGAAAGCGCGCAAAGCTGTTGTACGGTATAAACGCCGTGTTTGAGCAAGCGGGTGTTCATGCGGCGGCCGATGCCCGGCAAATCCTGCAACTGCAAGGGATGAAGAATCTCGGGCAGCTCTTCGGCGCGTATCACCACCAGGCCGTCGGGCTTCTGCAAATCCGTGGCGACTTTCGCCAAAAAGCGGTTGGGCGCAAGGCCGACAGAACAACGCAGCGTGCTGCCCACTTTATCGCGCAGCGCTTGTTTGATTTTCCTGCCAAAGGCCAGTGCCTTCTCAAGCTCGCGCTCTCTTCCAATCAACCGGCAAGCCATCTCGTCAATCGACAAAACCGCAGCCACCGGCAGGCAGGATTCCACCGCCTGTACGATTTTATGATGGTATTCGACATAAACCCGGTGCCGCGCTTCGACCAACTGAATATGCGGGCAAAGCTTTTTGGCGTCGCGCACGATGGTGCCGGTTTTGACGCCGAAGGCTTTGGCTTCATAACTCGCAGCGATGCAACACGTGCTGTCCGTCATCACCGGCACCACGCCCACGGGTTTGCCGCGTAGTTCGGGCCGCAGCTCTTGCTCGATGGAGGCGAAGTACGCATTCAAATCGAGAAAGAGCCAGCGCAACGGAAGATTGTTCTCGGAAGTTGGCATGACGGCACAAAATAATGATTACGGCACAAATAATAAAGCCTGCAATTCAAATTGCAGGCTTAGATACGACTCACACAATGGGAAAGGAAACAGCAAGTGTATATGTAAAAAACAGCTTCTATTTTTGTGCTAACATGGCGCGATTCATCATCAACGGCTCCAGCTTCATCTTCAATTGATTCGACAAGTCCGTCACCATCTGCAACACACTCTCGCCGGAAACTTTTTCTGCTAGCAGCAATTCGCCCGAGTGTGTTTCGAATATCTGCACATCGAAGCGCAGGGTGTTCCCGTCGCGCACGATGCTGCCGCAAAGCGTCAGGTCAGAACTTGTGTGTTGCGCCACCGCGCGCGCGAATTGCAGATTCATGCCGGCAGGCTTGCCGCCCGCGGTTTGCATGGCGTCTTCAAGTTCAGCGCGGCCCAACACCTGCAAACCGTTCACACCCTGCATATCAGTAATGAGCATGTCCGTCAAGCCGGCGGCGAGCCAGGCATCGCGTTCATCTGCCGTGCGATTATCAAAATAAGTCACCAGCAGTGAGGTTTGAGCCGATGCTTCCGTGAAATTGGTTCTGCGTTGCAGCGTATCCGGCACGATTTGTTGAATCGAAGCGAGCGAGGCGGAGGATAAGCCGCGCTGCGAGGTGCCAGGCTGAAAGAACAGCGCCGGCAGCAAAATGCCGAGGGTTACTAACGGCAACGCGCGGCGTAAATTTGGGCGGGAAGTAATCGGCTTGAAAAAGTGGCGGAAATTTTTGTGCTGCCCGTTCAGCGCCGGCGGATGCGCGAGCGCGCCGTTCGTGGATTCCCCCACGAGATAGGGCTCAAAGACCTGGGTTTCGCTCACCTGCAATTTTTCATGGCGGCTGGGCGCAATTTCGATGGCGGCATGCCCGAGCGGCTTTATCAAAACTTTGAAGACTTCAACCTTCTGGCAGATGTTTTTCAATTCTTGCGGGCCGAAGTTGACCGCAACGATGGTGAGCTTGGTTTTGACCATTTCATAAACTTCGCGGGTGATGCAAATGCCGCTGGGTTCGGCCAGGGTTTGCAGGCGCGCCGCGATGTTGACCTCGTCGCCGAACAAATCGCCGTCCACGATGCGGACTTCGCCGAGGTTGATGCCCATGCGCACGTGAATCTGATCCGACTCGGGCTTGTCAAAGTTGTAGCGCGTGAAGCGTTCCTGTGCTTCGATGGCGCATTGCACGGCTTCCACCGCGCTGTCGAAATCCATTAAATAACCGTCGCCGGTGCTCTTCACGATGCGGCCGCGATGCTTGCGCACAAGAAAACGCATGATGCGATTGTGGTCGCGCAGGAGTTTGAGCGTGAAGCGTTCGTTTTCGCCCATACGCCGGCTGAAACC
This sequence comes from Candidatus Zhuqueibacterota bacterium, assembly GCA_003576975.1. GTDB lineage: Bacteria > Zhuqueibacterota > Zhuqueibacteria > Zhuqueibacterales > Zhuqueibacteraceae > Coneutiohabitans. Next base: position 1,169 of record QEVD01000509.1, on the reverse strand, counting down.
CTTGATGTCGGTGAACATGATCGCCGATAGCTTGCAGGAATTGTTTTTGAATCCCGACATCTCGGAAACGGGTTGAGAGTTGTTATTCGAGTCCATGAATTCTCTCTCTATGACTTGGCAGAATTAGTTGCGATGGATTGGCTCACAGCGCTCGGGCGGGTGGAGGGACACCGGCTTTCAAACTTGGGCGCGGTCGCGCAATCCCTACTCACGTACCGCCCGGTCAATTTGCAAGGCCTGTGCCAGGGCAATGTGCCAATATAATCAAAAGCTTAGAACACCGAATATTTGTTCAAATTTGTCTGATTTTGAGACGCCCGAACTGCTTGATACAGCTTCCAAAATTTTGATTTGACTTTTGCCAATAAGCATGACAAATTGAGCAGACGCAAAACCGCACGTGATTTTCTCTCGAAATTTCTCTCGTGCTTTGCGCGAGGCCGGCGAGTTGGAAAAACACTAGATTGAAAGGCCGTTGCGGGATGAAAATAATTGTCTTCTGTTTGTTCATCGGTTGCGTGGTTTCGAGCGTTTATGCGCAAAAAACCGGAACCGTTGCTGTAGCCGCTGCCTCGGATTTGGTTTATTGCCTGGAAGAGTTGAACGCCGAATTTCAAAAAACTCACCCGCACGCCGTTCTGAAAGTCTCCTTTGGATCTTCCGGAAATTTCTTTGCCCAAATTCAACACGGCGCGCCCTTCGACGTTTTTTTGTCCGCCGACATGAAATATCCGCGCGAATTGATCAAGGCCGGGCTGGCGGATTCGAGTAGCTTGACGATGTACGCCGTCGGGCGTATCGTTTTGTGGACGATTAAAACCGATATTGACGTGGCGGCGGGGTTGCAAATCGTGCGCAGCGCTCAGATCAAAAAATTAGCCATCGCGAATCCCGAACATGCACCTTATGGCCGCGCGGCCAAAGCCGCATTGCAACATTATAACCTGTGGGAATCCGTCCAGGAAAAGATCGTGCTGGGAGAGAATATCGCGCAAACCGCGCAATTCGTGCAAACTGGCAACGCCGAAGCCGGCATTGTGGCGTTGGCGCTGGTGCTGTCGCCCAAATTATCACGCCTTGGCAGTTTTTTTGAAATCCCCGAAACCAGCCACCCTCGTCTGGAGCAAGGCGCGGTGTTGACGAATATTGGGAAGGAAAATCCCCTCGCT
>QEVD01000508.1 GCA_003576975.1 Candidatus Zhuqueibacterota bacterium | reverse complement strand
GGTTCCGGATACGCCCGCGCCGCATTGGCAATTGGTCGATTCCAAGGGCAACGTGTATTTGCTCAATCGCTTGAAGATCAAAGAGGACAAATACAACAAGACGCTCGTGGTTCCGGCTTATGTGAAAGACGTGGCCAAAGTGCAAATCTGGTGCGCCTGGGCCGAAGTGTTGTTGGGTGAAGCCTCGTTTGCGAAACCCATTATGAAGTAACTTCACTTCTCGAGGAACGGCCGGTTGGTTGAGTTATGAGCTTGATCAACCGGCTTTTTTGTGAAACGGAACAGCGGATTTTGGGGATTGTGGGATTGATGGAGTGATGTAACACATTACCCGCAATGTTCCAGTAATCCAACGATCCAAAAATCTGATACTCCATTCAAATATAACCAGAGATCGAAACAGGAAAGAAACCCATGAAATCGTTAACAAAGCTTTTTAGCGCTGTCCTGCTGGCCGCGGTTGCGACTTCCGGCAATGCACAACCGATAATGCAGAAGCAAACGCTGACGCTCGCGGGCGCAAAGAAAGCCATCGCGGCTGCAGTGGCAAAGGCGAAAGAATTGAATGCGCCAGGCGGAGTAATTGCTGTGGTGGATGAGGGTGGCAATTTGATGGCAGTCGAACGGCTCGACGGCACGTTTGCGGCCGGCGCGCTGATCTCGATTGGAAAAGCCCGCACCGCGGCGATCTTCAAACGGCCGACGAGCGTGTTCGAAAAGATCATTCGCGAAGGTCGGACCCCGATGGTGGCGTTGAGCGACTTTACTCCGCTGCAGGGCGGTGTTCCCATTGAAATAGACGGCCAAATTGTTGGCGCCATCGGCGTGAGCGGCGCGGCCAGTGCGCAACAAGACGAGGAGCTTGCTATCGCAGGCGCGAATGCATTGAGCATGAACACTAATGGCGCGGCGATGAATTCCGTCGTGACTTTCTTCGACAGCAAAACCGTTGCAGCCGCTTTCGTGAAAGGCCAACCTTTGTTGGAGAACGGTGAATATAAAATTCACGCGAGCCATCGCGACGCCGCAGGCAAAGCCGAAGTACACGAGCACGAAACCGACATCATCTACGTGCTGGAAGGCACGGCGACGTTCGTGACTGGCGGCAAAGTTGTCGGCGGCGAAATGACAGGCCCGGGCGAAATTCGCGGCGCCGGCATCGAAGGCGGCGAAACGCGCAAGCTGGTGAAGGGCGATGTGGTTGTTGTGCCCCAAGGCACGCCGCATTGGTTTAAAGAAGTCAAAGCGCCGTTCAATTATTACGTGGTGAAATCCATCAATTAGGACTGGATTTATTTCAGCCCGAAATATCTCCAACGGATAGAAAAACCCAACTGATAAATCAAAATCCGTCGGGTTTTTGAATCCGTTGGAAATTATAGTGGAGAATGAAAAATGAGAAATCGAATAAATTTTACTTGCGTCGCGCTTGTGATGGTTTTGAGCAACGTGTCGCTTGACTTGATGGCACAAACCTCCGCCGATGCACCCACAGGCCAGCCCGAGGCGACGATAAATCTCGCCACCGCCGAAGGCGCGAAGATGGTCAAAGGCGAGTGGCGCTATAGCGATACAAAAATTATCGAGATTGATTTTAAAGGCCCGGGCCCAGACAATCAACCTACCGGCGCGCCGGTGAAGACGTATGATTACACACCGCATGCCGGCGCGGCTGACTTCGATGATTCGGCCTGGCCGGTGATCGAGCCGGCAGCATTGCAGGCGCGTCGCGGAACCGGGAGATTGTGCTTCAATTGGTACCGCATCCGCATCACCGTCCCCGCGCGGGTCGGCGATTTCGATCCGACCGGCTCGACGGTGGTGTTTGAAACCGCGCTGGATGACTACGCGGAGATTTGGGTTGACGGTGAGCTGTCACGCGCGCTCGGGCAAATGGGCGGCTCAGTCATCAGCGGCTGGAATGCGCCGAACCGGCTCATCGTTGGCCGCAACGTAAAACCAGGCCAGCAAATTCAACTGGCGATTTTCGGCGCGAACGGCCCACTCTCGAATCCGCCGACGAATTTTATTTGGATGCGTTACGCCAAATTGGATTTCTACAAAAGCGCGGCGCCGGCAGTTCCACTCGCTTTGACAACGGCGGAAGTGAATGTCGAAATCGTTCGTCGCGATCCGGCGATGGATGCGATTGTCGGCCCGAATCCGAAAATCTTCAAGCTCGCTGAAGGCTTCAAATTTACCGAAGGCCCGGTGTGGGTGCGCGAGGGAAAGTATTTGCTCTTCAGCGATCCGAACAGCAACATCATTTACAAATATATGCCCGACGGCAACACCGGCAAACTCGAATTGTTTCGCACGCCAAGTGGCTACTCCGGCGCCGACATCGTCGAATATGGCCAACCTGGTTCGAATGGCTTGGCGCTCGATCCGCAAGGCCGGCTCACAATCAACGAGCACGGCAATCATCGTGTCTCGCGTTTGGAGAAGGACGGCAAACTGACGGTGCTCGCGGATCGCTACAAAGGCAAGCGCCTCAACAGCCCGAACGATTTGGTGTACCGCTCGGATGGCGCGCTGTTCTTTACGGATCCGCCGTTTGGTTTTCCGAAGTTCTACAAAGACCTGCGCAAGGAATTGCCGTTCAGCGGCATCTATTCGATCTACAAAGGCAAACTGCAACTGTTGAGCACGGAGTTGAGCGGGCCCAATGGCATCGCGTTGTCACCGGATGAAAAATATCTTTACGTAGGCAATTGGTATGACGCCAATCTCTACACCAACGGCAAAGCTGACGAGAAAAAGATCGTCGTCATGCGCTTCGATGTCAATGTCGACGCGACGATGTCAAACGGCAAAGTCTTTTTTGACATGACCGGCGCGCAGGGTGAAGACGCGATCGACGGCATCAAGGTGGATCAGCAGGGCAATCTTTACGTTTCCGGGCCAGGCGGGCTGTGGGTGATTTCATCCGAGGGTAAACACCTCGGCACGATCATCGCGCCGAAGCATCCGCACAACATGGCGTGGGGCGATGATGACAACAAAACACTTTATCTCTGCGCGCGGAGCGGGTTGTATCGGATGCGGTTGAATATCCCCGGCTCGCCGGCAATCACACCCTCGATGTCGAGCCGATGAAAGGAGACTTTAAGGATGAAAAAGTTCTCAACGATTTTGGGGATGACAATAATCGCCATCTCTTTCCCGGTGAACGATTTGTCAGCGCAGCCGGGGCATTACAAAACCCAGCCCAGCAAAATCATTCGTCTTGATCCGGCCTTTGATCGCATCGTGCCGAAAGACGCGGTGTTGGAAAAAATCGCGGACGGGTTTTCATGGGTCGAAGGCCCGGTGTGGGTGGAATCGCGCCGAAGGGTATCTGCTCTTTTCCGACATCCCGAACAATGTCGTGATGAAATGGGATGTACAAGAGGGCGTGAGCTTGTTTTTGAAACCGAGCGGCTACACCGGTGCAGCACCGTTTGCCGGCCTCGAGCCGGGTTCCAGCGGTTTGACCTTCGATCATGAGGGCCGGCTGGTGCTTTGCGAGCACGGCGATCGGCGCATTTCGCGGCTCGAGACGAACGGCACGAAAACCACACTCGTGGACCGTTATCAAGGGAAGCGCCTCAACAGCCCGAATGACGTGGTTTTCAAATCCAACGGCGACATGTATTTCACCGATCCGCCGTTTGGGTTGCCGAAGGCGTTCGACGACCCCGGCCGCGAGTTGGATTTCTGCGGCGTGTATCGGTTGAGCAAGGACGGTCAACTCACGCTGCTCACCAAAGAACTCGGCGCGCCGAACGGCATTGCGTTTTCACCGGATGAGAAGAAGCTGTATCTTTCCGACTATAAGCGCGCGGCGTGGTTGGTTTACGACGTCAAAGATGACGGTACCATCGCCAACGGCCGTACGTTCTTCGATGCGGTCGAATTCAAAAAGAATCGTCCCGGCAGTCCGGACGGCATGAAGGTGGACGCGCACGGCAACATTTTCGGCGGCGGTCCCGGTGGCATCTATGTTTTTTCGCCGGCAGGCAAACATCTCGGCACCTTTGATTTCGGCGTGCCCACGGGCAATTGCAACTGGGGTGAAGAGGGCTCGACGCTTTTTATCACTTCGAACACTGCAGTCTATCGCACCAGGCTAAATACGAAGGGCGCGGGGTTCTAAGACCGGATTGGTGGATTATTGGCGTATTGCAGCACCAGAAATTCCAGCAATTCAGAAATCCAAATACTTCAGGAGATGATTCATGCCAGCTAAAAGAACTCTTGCATTGAGCTTCGCCGCATTGGCGCTTTTTTCAACGCGCGCGCTGAGCCAGGACCCGGTTCCGCTTTATCCGAAGAACTACAAGGTTCTCTTTGAAAACGATCGCGTGCGGGTGATCGACTTCGTTTTGAGGAAAGGCGACACCGAAGACTTTCACTCGCACCGTCCTCACGTGGCGTATATTCTGACCGGCTTCAAGATTCGTTTCACTTTTCAGGATGGCCGCACGGTGATTCGCGAGACGAAAGCGGGCGATGTGCTGTTCAGCGAGGCGGTGACGCACTCGCCCGTGAACATCGGCGACACGGATGCGCACGGAATTATGGTGGAGCTAAAAGAGCAGGGGGGAATGCGAATGGGTATGAATGGAAACAATTCCGAGGAATTGTTTCCATTCATGGCTTGGTTGGCAAGGAAGAAGAAATGAAAAATCACCTGCTCTCGCTCACGGCCCCAACTTTGGCCGAGGCGGGCTGCCTCACGTACGATCTTTATCAATCGCCGGAAAAGAAAAACGAATTCATGCGCTATGAAGTCTGGCGCAACGACGAGGCGCTGGAGCTGCACAAAATGATGCCGCATCTCAAGGCTTCATTCGAATTACGCAGACAGCAGGGCTGGACGACCGAGATCACGCGCTGGAAACGAGTGAAGCCATAATGACGCAGAAAATATGTTCGGAAATTTTTTGCAGAGGAATCAAATGAAAAAATCATCTTCCTTGCGTGTGAAGAAGACTCATTTGCCTGCAACGGTGTTGTTCGCCGCATGGTCTATTTGGAACACGCCAGCACATTCGCAAACAGATGACCACGACGGCTTGACGACACAACAATTGTCCGGGCATAAATATACGCTGGCGCTCGAAGACGGTGTGCTCACTGGCAGTGGCGCCGACTTTTTGTTGAGCGAGGCGAAAGCGGCGCAATTCTTTTTGATTGGCGAGGATCATGGCATTGCGGAAGTGCCGCAATTTACCGCGGCGCTTTTCCAACGGATCTACCCCATGGGTTATCATCATCTCGCGATCGAAACCGGGCCATTGACCGCGCAATGGTTGCGTAGCCTGGCCGCCGAACCGAATGCCCAACAAGCTTGCAGCGCCTTTCATAAAGAAAATCCGTTCGCCGTGCCGTTTTATCATTGGCAAGAGGGAGCGGCTCTGTTGGTTGCCGTGTTGAAAGGCGCGCAGCCCGGCGTCCAGCCGTTGTGGGGATTGGATCAAGAGTTTATTATGTCGTCAAAATTGCATTTCAAAGAATTGTTGGCACTGGCCCCCAATGACGACGCAAGAAAAGTCGTCAATGAGTTTTACGAAAACACTCAAACTGAATTTCACCGCATGGTTGAAAGCAAAGACCCGGGATTGGTTTTTTTGGCGTCGGCGCAGAAAGCTGATTTTGAACAATTGGAAAACGCTTTCGGCGCGCAGGCGCCGTTGCAAGCGCGAGAAATTCTGTTTGAATTGAAAACCAGTTGGGAAATTTACGCCAAGAATTTTTCCGGCGCTGGTTATGAATCCAACGCCCAACGCGCCGGCCTGATGAAAAAACATTTCATGAGTTACTACAATCACGCGCTCGCACAACAAGACAGCCCGCCCCGGGTTCTGTTTAAATTTGGCGTCTATCACATCAAAAAAGGCCGCAGTTACACCAATGTTTACGATATTGGCAATCTCGCGGCGGAGTTGGCAGAAGCCAACAACAATCATTCGTTTCACTTATTCGTGATCGGCGTGGCAGGCACGCAGAACGCTTATCTGCCTTTTGTGGGAAACGAAGCAGAAAAAAACAAAAAGATCGACGCCGTTACCACTTATGATTTTGCCGATATCAAGCCTTTTCTGGCGGCAGCCGATCAAAAACTCTGGACGGTGTTCGACCTGCGTCCGCTGCGTCCCTTGCTGCACGCGCAAAAGCTGGGTTCATTAGCCCCAAACACAAAAGAATTGATTTGGGGTTATGACAAGTGCGGGCGGCGACATTATTCAATTAAAAAGATTGGAGCATTCAGGCGAAAAGTATGACATCGATAGCCAGGAGAATATCGAAGAAATGAATCGAGTAAGATGCGCTTTTCTCTTTTTGTTGATTTTTGCCGCATTCGTGAATGCGCAAAATCCTTCTGCAAAATTTTATTCTCAGGCAAGCAGCTTTCTCGGCAAATACGTTCACGAAGGCCGGGTCAATTATGCGGCCATCAAAAAGTATCCGAGAGCAATGCAGGAAATTATTACTACGCTGGCCGATTTTGACTTGAAAAGCCTGATCGGGGCCAATGCCGAAAAGGCCTTTTGGATAAACGCCTATAATCTGCTGGTTATCAGTTCTGTGGTCAGTCGCTACCCCGTCAAATCTCCGTTGGACGTTTCGGGTTTCTTTGATCGCGCCAAGCATCGCGTTGCCGGCGATTCGCTGACATTGAATGAAATTGAAAACAACAAGCTGCGCAAAAAACTCAATGACGCACGCATTCATTTCACGCTGGTGTGCGCGGCCAAAGGCTGTCCAACTCTGCTCAATCGGGCATACCACAGCGAAAGCCTGGACGAGCAACTCGACTCGCGCGCCCGGGCTACACTCAACGATGCCGCGTACGTGCGCGTGAACTCCGGCGCCCGGAAGATTCTTCTCTCGGAAATTTTCAGATGGTACGAGGCCGATTTTGCCAGCGGAGGGAGAACGGTTATCGACTACATGAATCAATATCGCACCGAGAAAATCCAAATTGATTTCTCGATCGACTTGATTCCTTACGATTGGACCTTGAATGCGTCTTCCGAATAGGAAACGCCGCGACCGCAAATTAGCAAAGGATTGCCCTGTGCAACACCTAAAACGCCTTTTCTTAACGACCGCCCTTTTTCTCGTGGCCTGCGTTGGCACCGATTTCATCGCTGAGCCGACCATGACAGTGCCGGCACGGATTGTCATCGCTCCAACAAACACGGCCGTGGGGGTGGGCAAAACCACCGGCTTTCAGGCCGCCTACTATGACAACCAGGGAAATCAAATTCCTGATGTCGCGTTTCAATGGAGCAGCTCCGATCCGAACATCGCTTCGATAGACGCCAACGGCCAGGCCTTGGGCCACGACACCGGTCAAACGAAAATCACCGCCCGTGCGCGTGGAGTGACGAGCGGCGCGGCCATCCTGACGGTGGTGGCCAACCCCAATCAAGTTGCCCGTGTCGTCATTGTGCCGGACAGTGGCAACATCGGTATTGGCGGAACGCTGCAATTCGCGGCCCTCGCCCAAGACTTAAACGGCCAGATGTTGAGCGACAGAACTGCCAATTGGCGCAGCTCGGATGCAACCATCGCGACGGTGAGCAGCACCGGTTTGGCAACCGGCCTCCAGCCAGGCAGAGTGAATATCAGCGCGACAGTCGAGGGCGTCGAAAGTTCGGCAGTTCGTCTCACCATTTTAGGAACAAGCCGTAGCGGCACGTTTACTAGAAATCCCAACACCTCTTATAACGTCAGCGGCACGGCGACGCTCGCGCAACAGCCGAATGGCGGTCTGGTGCTGCGATTGGGCAGCGATTTCAGCAGCAGCAATGGCCCGCGACTCGAAGTATTTCTCTCGGCCACCAACACCGTTGGCGCCAACAGTCTCAATCTTGGTGGGCTGCAGCGCACCTCCGGCGTGCAGAGTTACAACGTGCCGGCCGGCGTGACGCTGACCACTTACAACTGGGTGATCATTCACTGCGTGCCATTCAATGTAACATTTGGCCACGCGCAGTTGCGATAAAACGTTTGACGGTTTAAAGGAGAAGAGTTGTGAAACGCACATTCATTTGTATCGTCACCATCGCTGGGCTGATGCTGGCCACCGGCAACGCTCGTGCCGGCGCCTGGACACAAAAACGCGGCTTGGGCTACTACGAGTTGAAATTCTATTTTATCCGCGCCGATCGGTACTATGAGCCGGATGGCAATGTCATCACGATTCCGACTTTGGGAGAGTATACCTTCAGCTTCTACAGCGAATATGGCCTCACGGAGTGGCTGACTTTGGTGGGTGAATTTCCTGTCTACAAACACATCACGCTGAACCGCCAAGTCGGCAGCAGCACCGGTTTTGTCTATTTTCCCGGCGACTCGGTCAGCGGAATTGCCGATGCCGAAATTGGCGTGCGTGTCGGCTTGCTGCGCAGCGGGCCTACAGTGCTCAGCGCCGGTTTGAAGTTCGGTTTGCCATTTGGCGACAACAGCCAACCGAACGGTCTGCTCACCGGCGACCGCGAGTTTAATCAAATCCTCTCCTTGCAGCTTGGCCATTCCTTCTACCCGACGCCGATGTACTTCACCAGCGAGGCCGGCGTGAATAACCGCACCAACGGCTATTCGGATGAGTTCCGCTACGAAGCGGAGCTTGGCTACACGATTGGCCGCGCCTTGACGGTCAACTTCAAAATGAACGGCGTGGAGCCGTTCCGCAATGGCGATGATACGGTCACGGGCGGCATGGGCGGTTTGTATGCGAACAATCAACGATATTTCGCTTATGGCCCGGGGGTGTTTTACAATTTCTATCAAAATTTCGGCATCAACACGCGCGTTGCTTTTGCGGCGTATGGCAAAAATGTGCTGGCCAAGCCACAGTACTTTTTCGGCATTTATTTGAAGCAGTGAGGGTACAATTGCCGACGGAACGGCAGCGAACATCTGCCGGAAGGCA
>QEVD01000507.1 GCA_003576975.1 Candidatus Zhuqueibacterota bacterium | reverse complement strand
GGCGAGTTGGAATCCCGCACCGTGAATTTCACCGCAACCGTGCCTGCCGCGTTGGAAGTATCCCGCACGGTAAAATTAATTGTCTCACTGCCGAGCCAACTGGCATTGGGCGGCAAGATCGTCACAATCAAACCGTTGATAAAAACGGCTAGCTCGCGATTGCCGGTGGCCGTGAGCCTCAGCTTATCTTTCGGATCATCCGGGTCGTTGATATAGTCAGCAAAATTGAGCGGCGCAAAGGTCTCACCGCGCTTGATTGTTTGCTCGGGAATGGCGGCAATCCGCGGCGGATCGTTGGCCGGGTCAACGGTAAAACGCGCGCGCACGCTGTCAATTGCATTTCCCGGGTCGGTTGCCACGAACGTGATGAAACTGACGCCGGCCCATTCCGAATCCGCCGGCGCAACCGTCGCGATGCGATTGGCGATGGTCACATTGAAAAACGCATTGGGTTTGGTGCTCCACGAAATCTGATTGTCGCGATGATCGGGATCGAAGACATAATCATCAAGCGTAATCGGGTCGAACGGTTTGCCTTCGCCTTTGCGTTGCGCCGGAATGGTGCTGAGGCGCGGCGGATCATTAACGGCCGTAACCGTAAATCGTCCGGTCGTGGTATCCGCTTTATTCGTAGGATCCTTGGCGATAAATGAAATGGTTTCCGCGCCGGCCCATTCCGAATCTGCCGGCGCGATGGTGGCAATGCGATTAACAATGGAAACGATCAAATTGGTGTTGCCGAATGCGCTCCAACTGATTTGGTTGGGCGTATTATCGACATCCGTCACATAGTTGTCCAACGCGATGGGCGTAAACGGCGTGCCTTCTGCCACGGTTTGATTCGGAATCTTGGTTGTCGTCGGCGCACCGGTGCCGACATTCACTGAAGCCGTGTCCGAAGATACGCCGCCGTTGTTGTCAATCGCGCGCACGCGCACACGTTTTTTGCCGGGAGTATCAAACGTTACCGTTACCGATTTGCCGTCCAGATCGAACGTGCCGTCGTTATTCAAATCCCATCGGAACGTGTGAGTATCCAGCACGCCGGCATCTGTCGCACTGCCGGTGAGCGTCACGGGTTGATTGAGCAACGCGACATACGGGCCGCCGGCATCTGCAACCGGAGGAACATTGGCAACAGTGACTTGCACCTTCACGCGAGTGCGGTCATTCTCATTATCGACGACTTCCAGGGTCGCTTGTCCGGTGAAGTCATCGGGGTAGGTATGCTGAATCTGCGGGGTGTTGGTGCTGTCATCAAATACGCCGTCGCTGGTCCAATCCCAACGGTATCTTACAATCTGCCCATCATCGGTCGAAGCGGAAGCATTGAAGGTAATCGGCGAGCCTTCGGCGCCATTGTACGGGCCGCCGGCATTCGCCACCGGCGGAGCGCCGCCGGCGCGCAGCGTGCGCAAATACACGTTGCCGAACGACGGATAAGCGGCATAAAAGTTATTTCCGGCAGCGCGCACAACATGTTTATCGCGCGACTCCGACCCGCCGGATTGGCTGGCCAGTTGCTGCCGCGCGCCCCACGTTTGGCCTTCATCCGTGGACAGACGAGCAAAAAGCGCTTCACCGTCGCCCAGATTGTAAGCGAGCACGATTTTCTTGCCATCATTCGTTGCCGCCACCGAACCAACGCCCAGGTTTTGATGCCAATCTCGCAACTCGCCTTGCTCCGAAACCGCCACGTCGCGCACTTTACTGCCGTCCCGGTAGCGGGCATAGCGCACGGATTGTGCGCCGTTGCGCGCCTGATCCCGCGCGGAGCCATAAGCAAAGTGAACGTTGCCGGATTGATCTGCGAAAACATCGCCGTTGCCGTTGCGGCCGCCGGCGCCGCCGTAGTGAATGCTTCCAATTTTGTTCAGGCTATTGCCGCCGTTCGTCGAGCGATAGTACCAGACCGGGCCGCCGCTGTCGAGATCATCCGGACGGTTGATGACGATATTCAACACATCGTCCTTGCCTACGGCAATTTCCACGCGATCGTCGACGCGATACGGCCCGAGAGCCGGAATAAAGCTATCCTCCTCGCCATTGATGATGCGAATATACATGGCCTCGCCAAAAACGTCTTCCGTTGCAAAGCCATGAACGACATGTACAACGCCTTTGCTGTCGACTTCCATGCGCACACTGTAAGCGCGCCGGAGATTCGTGGCAATTTCTAACGGGCTGGTCCAACTCCCGTCGGCGCGTTTGCGGGTGTATTGAATGCTGTAAAAATCACCGCCCAAAGGCTCGCGAAAACATATATGCGGCAATCCGGTGGTGGGGTCAATTGCCACCGTTGCGCCAAATCGAAAACCGCCTTCCTTGTCAGCCGTGGCAACACTGACGTTTTCTTTCTTAACGATGGCGCCCGAGGCGTTCAACTCCACCAATACCAAGCCCTCGTCATGATAAACGACGAAGATTTTACCGGTGACCGGGTCGATGTCCATATCAGGCGTCGAGCCGGTGCCCAAATCAACTTCGTTGCTCCAGCTTTGCGGAAAAGCGGCGTTGATGCACAGCCAACTCAAGATCAAGACAGCGCGGATGAAATGCAGTCTCATAGCAGCGTTCCTATGATCAATAAAGTGGATTAAAGTGATGCAACCTGTCACTTTTAGGCTGATGAATGCTTAAAATTCGATAAAACTGTAACAGGTTTTGGGCAAACCGTAGGAGCTTCCCTGGTCATGAGGCGCCGTATCCTTGGCGAGACGTTTACCGCGAGGAATGTTAAGCCTGGCCTAAAAAGTTATGGATATATTACGACTAGAGGGGCAAGGTTGCGGATTTGCATAAACACAAGATCGCGCCCACGGCATCATCAAAAAATGCGGCATAGATTTCTAGTGGGCTGTTTCCCTAATTTGTAGGAGCACCACCTCGAAATGTCATTCAGGTGATTCTTGTGAAGTACTCGGCATAATGCCTGCAACTTCACCACTCCCCTTCTGGATGACATACAGGGTGGGATATACTTTTCAAGATAACAGCACGCGTGTCTGCAATCGAGGCGGCAGCGCTTCGACCAAAACAGAGGTCATTTCGGCTTTTTACGATTGAAAAATCGCCGCAGTATTTTCCTCTTTTCATGATGAAAATTTTATAGCCCGATCTTCACCAACCTCGCAAGTTTTACATCATCAGATTTTTGCTTTGTTTTCCACGGCCAAAATCAAGCCCCCGTCTTTCATGCCCCAATTTCCATATTATTAGGCTTTTACAAATTTTGAAAATAACGGCCATTTTCCTGGCATTGCCCTTGCCTTTTCAGCAGATGTTCGCACGGCTTTGCGGGATGCAAAACGGAATGCACGAACCCGGGAAGTTATTCAAATTTTTCCAAGGGGTTCAGCAAAAGGTTTTTGATTCAGGAACCGTAACTCAGGAATGACGTTTGGATTGCTGTGCAACA
>QEVD01000506.1 GCA_003576975.1 Candidatus Zhuqueibacterota bacterium | reverse complement strand
ACACTCACTCATTAGGAATGCGCCGTCGCCCGGGCAGTCTTCATCCTGAAAAGACGTTTTTAATCTCATGAAAGCAACCGAAGGCCGCAAGCTTATCGCGCAAAACCGCAAAGCACGGCATGATTACGACATTCTCGCCACCTACGAAGCCGGTATTGTGTTGCACGGCACGGAGGTAAAAAGCCTGCGTGATGGCCGCGCCAATCTCAAAGATTCTTATGCCGCAGTGCATGAGGAAGAACTTTGGCTTTATGGCGTGCATATCAGTCCGTATTCGCACGGCAATATCAACAACCATGACCCTGAGCGCGACCGCAAGCTGCTGCTGCACCGCAACGAAATCCGGCGCCTCATCGGCAAAACCAAAGAAACCGGCTTGACGCTGGTGCCGCTGCAACTGTACTTCAAAAACGGCAAAGTGAAAGTGGAGCTGGCCCTGGCAAAAGGCAAGAAGCAATATGACAAACGCCAAGCCATTGCCAAGCGCGACTCCGATCGCGAGTTGGCGCGCGCGTTTCGCGCGAAACACTGATCATGCTGCGCAAACGATTAAAAACATTTAAATAGGCTGGCTATTTTATAAAACCGCTAATCTGCACGAATTGACGCTAATTCTAATAAATTTGTGTCGATTAGTGATCATGTGCGGTTTTGAATGCAGGAAAGTGATTACGGCTCCTATCCAAAAAGTTCCCACGCCGTGAAGAACCAATAACCCAGAATAAATTTATGGCCAAATGCTTTCGACATTCTCAAAGAGCGCGGTTTTGTGGAGCAAGTCTCAGACGAGGAACGGCTGCGCCAAATTCTAAATGAAAAAACGATAACCTGCTACGTCGGCTACGACGCCACGGCGACCAGTCTGCACGTCGGCAATCTACTTTCAATAATGATGCTTGGGCATTTACAGCGCGCCGGGCATCGTCCCATTGCTTTGCTCGGCGGCGGCACCACCATGATCGGCGATCCCAGCGGCAAAACCGAGTTGCGCAAAATGCTCACGCGCGAGCAGATCGTGGCCAACGGCCGGAAAATTCAGCAGCAATTTGGCCGGGTGCTGGATTTCGGCCCGGGCAAGGCCATGATGGTTGACAACGCCGAATGGCTGCTGGACTTGAATTACATCGAATTCTTGCGCGAGATTGGCCGGCATTTCAGCGTCAATCGCATGCTGGCTGCCGAAGCTTACAAACAACGCCTCGAAACCGGGCTCTCGTTTTTAGAATTCAATTATCAGATTTTGCAAGCGTATGATTTTTTGATGCTTAATCGCAAACACGGCTGTGTACTGCAAATGGGCGGGAATGATCAATGGGGCAATATTTTGGCAGGCGTTGAGCTGATTCGCCGGGTGGAGAATAAAGAAGCATTTGCGCTCACCGCGCCGTTGCTCACAACTTCCGACGGCAAGAAGATGGGAAAAACAGCCGCGGGTGCCATTTGGCTCGACGCGGAAATGCTGTCACCGTACGATTTTTATCAGTATTGGATCAATGTGGATGATCGCGATGTGGTGCGCCTGCTACAGTTGTACACCTTTTTGCCCATGGCAGAGATCACGCGATTCAAACAAGTGCAAGGCGCGGAGTTGCGCGAGGTCAAGGCCTTGCTCGCATTCGAAGTGACCAAGCTCATTCATGGCGAAGAGCAGACCCAAAAAGCCCAAAATGCGGCGCAAGCATTGTTCGGTGAGGCTGGCGATGATGCTAACATCCCGAAAGTCACGCTCAAAGCAGCGATGTTTGAAAACGGCCTGGGTGTAATTGACCTTTTCCATGCTGCCGGAATTGTCGAATCAAAGAGCGAGGCTCGCAGATTGATACAGCAAGGCGGCGCTTACATAAATCGGAGAAGAATTGAGACGATTGATGAGCGTGTCAATATGGCAGATTTAGATAAAGGTGAGTTGCTTATCCGTGCGGGAAAGAAGCGCTATCAAAAGGTTGTCGTTGAGTAGATATTTATTTATTTTTGTTTAGTTAATGTCAATTAAACAGTGTTGCCATTTAATTTATAATTTGCTGGCAATGCTGTTTTTTGTTTTATGACATATTTTCACTTTCGATTTTCTTAACGAATTGTAACAAAAAATTTCTCTTGCATCTGCAAACTGGAATGATTATAATCTGGCCGCATTTTTAAAATAAGTAAAAAGTGTTCACCAATAATTTTGTTGAAATGAGACAAACTATAACACACAAACTCCCATGGAGTCGCTCAAGAACATGAAGATTTAATTTATATAAAACATACATTTAAAATATATTTAATGTGTCTGATCGCGCCTTTTGAGGCGCGTTTTGTTTATCAGGATGATCGATTTTCGACCTAGTTTAAAGATAAGTGAATCAGACTCGAACAGACATCGTAGATGAATAGGTGCGAATAAAGCGACGTAAGATTATAAAATACAATATATTTTGTGATTGGCACGTTATCTGCTATTGACAAGTACGTTGTTTGATTGCATCGCCGAACAGTTTTAGTTAATATATGTTTAACCGAATCTTAGGTTAAACGAAGTTGCAACCGAAACACGACAATTGATTATGTTGAACATACTCACGGAGGAACAGATGTCAACAGGAGAAAATCAGGGAGGAAAATACGGTAAACGCCGCATTTCTTCTAGAATCTTCCTGTATGGTATTTTGGTCTCGATCTGCCTTGTGGCAGCAGGCGTCAGCTTCAAGTACTACACCCTCTCCCAAATGCAAACCAGCAAGATCGGTGAGTTGGAGCGCGTGCTGCACGAACTGCGCGGCTCGATGAACGTCGATACCGTGCGGCAGTACAGTATTCAGAAAGTGATTGCCATCATAGACCGTTTCAATCCCCGGATGGAATCCAGCCTGAAATACGAGATCGCCAACACCGTTTACGAGATGAGCGTGAAATATCCCAATCTCGACATCGATCTCATTTGCGCCACGATCACGCACGAAAGCGGCCGCACCTGGAATCCGGAAGTGGTTTCGCATGCCGGCGCCATGGGCTTGATGCAGGTCATGCCGACCACCGGCATGTACGTCGCCTCTTACGAAGGCCTCAACTGGACCAAGCCGGAAGACGTGCTGTTCAACCCGATTTTGAACATCCGCCTCGGCTGCCGCTACTTGTCGGCGCTGATCACGGAGTACGATCTCGATGGCGGCCTGGCTGCCTACAACGGTGGCGCGAAACGCGCGGCCATGTGGATCAAGGCCAATCGTGAAGACGGTATTTTGTGGGACGAAACCCAAAAATATATTCCCTCCGTCAAAAAACTTTATTCGGAATACCGCCTGATGACCATGTAATTGATACGATATTGCAAAAACCCCAATTAACGAGGATGTTGATTGGGGTTTTTTGTTACAGATGTGCTTCGATGCCGGGTTGGCATCTGAACCTCAGCTTTCCCTAAAATTAAAACTCTGCAATATGTCAATTCCAGCTTGCATTTCATTGCGAATTCACTAAAATTCGGCTCGCTTCCCGCCGCCTCGAATCCCTGATTTTGTTGTCCCAAACTCGTTTTTTGCCTCAACCAAACGGTGCAAGGATTATGGTCAAAAGGACAAAGCTGTTAGTGGCTGATGACGAAAAAGTCGTCCGGCATGTCTGCCAGTTGAGCCTGGAACGCAACGACTTCGAGGTGTACACCGCAGAAAACGGCTTGCTTGCCCTGGAAACGCTGCGCGATTTTCCGGGCATTGAAATCGTGTTGACGGACTTGAAGATGCCGGCGATGGACGGCATGGAATTGTTGAAGACGATCAAGCGGGATTATCCGCATGTGGAAGTCATCATCATGACCGGATACGCCACTATCGAAGTGGCAATCGAGGCGCTCAAGCTCGGCGCATTCGATTTTTTACTCAAACCGCTCAAAGCTGATCAAATTCGCCTGGCGGTGGGCAAGTGCCGGGATAAAATTCAACTCAGCCAGGAGAATTTTCTGCTCAAGCGCGCCAACGAGAAACTGCGGGAATTGCAGGTGTTGAAGGACAAGTTTATTGCGATCACCTCGCACGAGTTGCGCACGCCGGTCAGCCATCTCAAGGGTTATTTCGCCATTCTCACCGATGCGCGCGCCAACGATTTGAGCGACGAGGAAAAGGAAGATTGCATGCGCGTGATGCAAACCGCGGTTGCTGATTTGGAGCAAATCGTGAC
>QEVD01000505.1 GCA_003576975.1 Candidatus Zhuqueibacterota bacterium | reverse complement strand
CGTTTTAATTTCGCTGATGGCGCTGATCTATAAACATTTCACGTCTCCGGGGTTGGCAAATGCAACCCTCAAAAAATACTGTAGGTTTATAGAATCATGACATCGAACAAGCCGCAAACCCCATCGGGGTGACATGTGCTGTGGCGCATGTTCTTCATTGTCTCGTTTAATCAACATGTCACGCCGATGGCGTTTTTAAATTTTATTGCTGTGCACGTCTACAAACATTTCACGCCTCCGGCGTTTGAATTTTCGTGATGGCATGGGTCTATAAACAGATCATGCCTCCGGCGTTGGCGAAGGCGACACCGATACAAAACTCGTAGGGTTGACATGTTTATAGAATCGTGACATCGAACAAGCCGCAAACCCCATCGGGGTGACATGTTCTGTGACGGATATTGATCAATGCTTTTCTTTGCGAACATGCCACGCCGATGGCGTTTTGAATCTTTGTGATGGCGCTGGTCTATAAACATGCCACGCCTACGGCGTTTTAAAATTTTATGATGGTACCGGGCTATAAACATTTCGCGCCTCCGGCGTTTTATTTTTCCGGAAGCTCATAAAACTCAAACAAATACTTCTCGTCGTATTCAACGTTGAAATTCTTCAACATCTCCACGTATTCTTCTTTGAACGTCTTTTTCGCGTGATGCTTCTCCTGATTCAAAATATATTTGGCTACGGCATCAATCTGCGAATGCGCATAAGAAAAAGCGCCGAAACCTTTTTGCCAATTGAACTTCCCCCGTATCCATCTCTTTTCGTTAATGAAATTCGAAGAATTGTTTTTGACGTCGCGGATCAAATCGGACAACGCGATACTCGGTTTCATGCCGATAAAAATGTGCACATGATCCAGCATACTGTTGATGGCGATCAGCTTCTGGCCTTTGTTTTGAATGATGCCGGTGAGGTACTTGTGCAATTCTTCCTTGTTCTCTTTTCTAATCAGGTTGTGTCGTCCTTGCACTGTGAAGACGACATGAACATAGATTTGGGTATAGGTGTTGGCCATATGCTACCTCGCATATTGTTTGTTTCCTCGTTTAAAGAACATGTCACGCCGATGGCGTTCTTGAATTTTCATTATGTTGATGACTATAAACATATCACGCCTCCGGCGTTGCCGAATGCGACACCGATTCAAAAACCCGTAGGGTTGACATGTTTATAGAAACGTGATTGAGAAAAGAACCGCCAACCCCATCGGGGTGGCATGTTGCTGTGCCGCATGTTGGTTGTTATCTCATTGAATCAACATGCCACGCCGACGGCGTTGGCGAGGCGTTTTTTCACGCAAAGGAGCAGAGCCGCAGAGATTACGCAAAGTTTTTGCTCTTGCTTTTCTTTGCGGTGTCTCTGCGCCTTTGCGTCTTTGCGTGAATGCTTTTGCTTTTTATTCGCCAGAGTTTTTCTCTGTGTCAACCGGCAGCGCGAACGAAAACGTGCTGCCCTTGCCCAATTCGCTTTCCACCCAAATGCGGCCGCCGTGATGCTCGACGATCTCTTTGCAGATCGTCAGGCCGAGGCCGGTGCCTTTCGGTTTGTCGGTCAGCGTGTCGCCCACTTGCGTGAATTTCTCGAACACTTTGGGCTGGTCTTCCGTTGAAATGCCGATGCCGGTATCGCTGACGCTGATGACGATCTCGCTGTCTTTCCGTTTGGCGCAGCAGGCCACCTCGCCTTTTTCCGTAAACTTGACCGCGTTGGAAATGAGATTGATCACCACCTGGATCAGCTTGTCCCGGTCGCCGATAATTTCTGGCAGATCACCATCCAGGTCTTTGATCAGTTTCAGGCCGCTGCTCTCGAACAACGAGGCGGTAGCAGCGGCCGCGCGCTCGATGATTTCCGGCACAGCCAGGGTCTCCATGTTCCATTCAACTTTGCCGGCTTCGATCTTGGCGAGATCGAGCACGTTGTTGATCAGCGTGGTCAGCCGCTCGCCTTCGACGACGACGACGTTGAGATTCTCCTTCACCTGATCGACGAGGCGCTGCGTCTTGCGATCATCATTGTGCAGCAGTGGAAACAGCTTCTCCTCCAGCCGGTTCTTGATGATCTTGGTGAAACCGAGCACCGAAGTGAGCGGCGTGCGCAGCTCGTGGCTGACGTTGGAGAGAAAGTCGCTCTTGGCCTGGCTGGCGGCTTCGGCGGCGGCGCGCGCTTGTTGCATCTCTTCGAACAGTCGGGCGTTCTCGAGGGCAACGGTCGTGTAAGCCGCGAGATTTTGCAGAATGCCCAAATGATAGTCGGTGTAGGCGTTTTTCTTGAAGCTCTGAATGGTGATGACGCCCAATACTTTTTCCTGTGAGATGAGCGGCAGGTAAATGATGGAGAGCGGCTCTTCCGGAAGCGTGCCGTCTTCAAGCACCATGCCGTCCACGTTGGCCGATTTGAATGCGTCAAGATAACGGCTGTATTCTTGCGTCACATCATTGATGAAAACCGGCCGGCGATTGTCGATGCACCACACCGGAAATTGATTTTTGTCGCGGGTGTCGCGCGTGTAAGGCTCGTAACGCTTGCCCTTTTCAATGGCGAACTTGTACTCGATCTGATTCCTCTCCGGCTGATAAATGCCGACGCCAAAGATCGTCGCGTCGACCAACGCATTGATATGTTCGTAAAGCCGATAAAAGATGATCTCGAAATCCAGCGAAGCGGTGATCTCCTTGCCGATGTCGCTCAGCAGCTCGACATTCCTCCGGCGCTCGTTTTCGGCCTCGGCGCGCAGTTGCGCTTCCCGCAGCGCCGCCCGCTCCCGCTCGTGCCGACGCAGGCGCCGTCGTTGAATTCGATCCACCGCAAAAATGAAGGCCGCCAGCAAAAGTCCGTAAACCGCATACGCCCACCACGTTCGCCACCACGGCGGGGTGATGATGATTTTGATCGACGCGCCTTTTTCATTCCAAACACCGTCGTTGTTCGAGGCTTTGACGCGGAACACGTATTCGCCCGGATCGAGATTGGTGTAAGTCGCGGTGCGGCTCGTTCCGGCTTGCTGCCAATCGGCATCGAAATTCTCCATCTTATAAGCATATTGATTTTTCGAGGGCGCGGTAAAATCCAGCGCGGCAAATTCAAACGAGAAAACTTTGTCCTCATAAGAAAGCGTGATCTCCTCGGTTTCCGAAATCGCCTGCGCGAGCGGCGAGCCGGGGGTTTTGTGGGAAATCGATTTGTTGAGGATCTGAAAATTCGTGAACACCACCGGCGGCGCATGGGGATTGTCGCGAAAGTCTTCGGGATAAAACGCATTGAAACCGTTGATGCCGCCAAAGAACAACTCGCCGCTCGCGCTTTTAAAATAGGAGGTGGAATTGAATTCATTGTCCTGCAATCCGTCTTTGGCGTCGAAGTTTTTGAAAACATGGGTACGAGGGTTGAATTTCGACAAGCCGTAATTCGTGCTCATCCACAAATTGCC
>QEVD01000504.1 GCA_003576975.1 Candidatus Zhuqueibacterota bacterium | reverse complement strand
CGTTGACTCCTGCGGTGATGGTGACATAATGCGTTCCTTGCGTGATATTATGAACGCGCGGCGGCGCCGGCGGCGTCAACGTGGCATAGCCGAGCGCCAAACCTCCATCTGCGGCGCCAAAATTTGCGTCGTAAATGATCATCCAGTCCGCGTTCGGATTCGAGTTCGGCACAACCCAGCATTCCCGCAGATCGTGTTCGGCGGTGGCAGAAAGAATTGGATTCGAAGCCGGACCGGTGGTGCCGTCATGCCAGGTCCAGTTGGCAGGATTGATGAACGCCGCTTCCAGAGCTGCCGGCGCCAGGCTGGCTTGCGCTGCCGTGTTGATCGCCAGATAATAATTATTGTCTCGGGGATCCGCATAGACTTTGCCGTACCCGCGGTCATATCCCAAATCAATGAAACTTCCGGTTGGAGTCCAACCTACGGATACACCGGAGGGCAATTCCAGGGGGCCATCACCAGGTCGACCGCCGATACTGGCAAAGGCTTCCCACACATCATCACCATTTGTGCTGCGTACCAGCATCGTTTGCGACTGATTCGATTCGGCGAAGGCGTAATAAGTGCCATTCAAGAAGCTCGCCGCATTGGGAATAGTAAACGTGCTCAGCAACGTCCAATTCGTCAAATCATTCGAAACATAAAAATGGTGATCAAGATTATTGCCAACGGAGCCCCAGGCGCGATAAGCATAAGAGGTGCTTGCAATCGTAATCGGCCAGTCTTTGATGACGAAATGAGTGTCGGTAATGTTGGTTCCGGTTACAGCGGCAGGAAATCCGGTGGGTCCGGTGGCAGTCGTAACAGATGAAATGGCAAAAGCAGCGGCGCGATCTTCAAAGAAAACGGTAAAATTACCGTCCGCGCCAAACCCGCTAATGTAGCGAGGTTCAAAAGACCCCGGCGCTGGATTCGTCAATGGCGCCGTGGGGGTTTGGTCCGTCACGGTCACTGTAAATTGCGCATGTGCGGTGTCAAAGGCAAACAGCCCAAGAGCCAGCACAAAGCAAATGTAAAACTTCTTGGCATTCATATTAATTTCCTTTCTTTAGCATTCGCATTGTCACATTCAGAATAAGGGTTTCCATATTCGCAAACGAAAATCGCTGCAATCTTTTGCAGCGCGAAGAATGAAGGGCGAAGAGCGGAGGGATACTCATCGTTCTCTCCGCTCTTTTTGCCTCATAAAACTATTTCATCAACACAAGCTTGCGCTGTGAAGTGAACGAACCCATTTTGATTACATACAGATACACGCCGCTGGCCACGCGCGCGCCGCGGGCATCTGTGGCATCCCACACCACATTGTGGCGACCAGCGCTAATCTCGCGCGCCACCAACTGCTTCACGAGCTGCCCACTCATATTGTAGATGGACAAGCTCACCTCGCCCGCTTCCGGCAAGGCAAAACTGATGGTGGTCGTTGGGTTGAACGGGTTGGGATAGTTCTGCGACAGCTCGTAATCGGAGACTGGCTGCTGGTTATTGGTCACTTGCTCTCCAACCTCCGGCGGAGCCTTTTGGAACGGCAAGGTGCCAGGGGAAGAATGATGCAACGTCACCACATCACGGTCAATTGTTATACTCTTCGCGCAAATCGCCCCACGAAAACTCACGTTCTTGGCCAGATAAACTTCCGCATTGGGCGCCACGATGTTGCCGAGCACATAGCTTTCTTTGCCGATCAACACTTGCGTGCTTTGCATCGTGTTGAAGGTAACCTTCTCGCTGCCATCTTCACCGTCCGGGAAAATCACCACTTTCACTTCTTCGCTGAGCCGGAGGTTGCTGACGATATTGAGAATCACCGGTCCGTTGGTGACATCGAAATACAACTTGTTCTCATCATCTTTGGTTTCGAGTCTGTTGAGATTGTACGTGCCTGCCACGAACTTGAGGGTGCCGCCGTCATTGACAATGACGTTGTTGTACGAACCCGGGGCTAGCGAGACCGTCTTCTTTTTGGCAACGGTAACGTTGGGACCGCCCGCGCTGTATGAAGGACTGGGCGAGGGAATCGCTGCAACCGCAGCATATTGCGATTTCGTTCCCAGGATCTTGGCGTTACCGTCCAAAGTGATCTTGCCGCCGGCCGTGGCATCGCCGTCGATTTTAATCTCCTTGTCGATCTTGATATTTCCCACCGCGGTGAGATTGCCATAATAAGTGTTGGGATCGCCGCGCTGGAAATAGATACCGCCGTTGGAATGAATATCGCCCTTCGAGGCCGAATGCTTCGAGCGCGCGATCGTCACTTGTTGATTCGCAAACAGCGCGTACAACTGGCACGGATCCGCCACGCCCTCTTTTTCATAAGCGCCCAAGTCGGGATTCGAGCCGGCGGGATGCGGCCGCGAGTTTTTCTCGATGTCATCGGCCACGCCCAGATCCGTTCCGAATTCCAGCGCCGGGCTGTCATCTTGGAGATGCAGATCCTCGCTGCCGGAGACGGTGCTGACGAACATCGGATCCTGGCCGGTGATGGTGTTGGCGCCGAATACAGTCACCGGAAATTCCGAGCCTGATTCAGTTGAGGGACCAGTGTTATAGACCAGATTGAAATCTTCGAATGCGAGTGGACCCGGCGCGAAGGCTGAGGTGACACTGAGGGCAGCATGAGCGCCATTCGCATGGAAAATGTTGTTCTTGATGACAACCGCGGAGGCTGTGCCCGTCAATCTGATTTCCTCTTCTCCATTGTTGAAGAAGGTATTGTGCCAAACATTGATGGCTGCAACCGGGCCTTTGATGTACAAGCCTTGCTGCAGGCTGTTCATGATCACATTGTTTTCAAATGTGACATTGGAGAGCATGCCGCCGCCATCGTTGAAACGCACCGCTTCCTGGCTGGTTGTGCCATTCATCAAATTGCGTCGGATCACAAAATTGTTGGCAGTGCTTCCCGTTGGCGGGAAAATAGTGATTTGGCGATAGTTGTTCAAAAACGTATTATCTTGAATCGTTATATCAGAGTAGGAACCGTCCGTGAAGTCCAGTACTTCATCGCCACTGCCCGTAGTAATATTCTTGAACGTGTTGCCTTCAATCAAGGCCGTGGTGTGGTCTGTTTCGAAATCAATCCCATCGTCGCCGCCCTCAAACGTGCAGTTGCGCACGGTCAAATCGGAAGAGCCGCGCACATGCCAGTTGTCGAAGAGGGAAGTGGTTTGGTCGGAATCAATGTTATCGATGACGATGTGGTTGGAGTTTTCGATTGAAATAGACACAATGCCGCCGGCGGCTGGTTTCACCACCGGATTGTGCCCCGGTACAGCTTGAATAGTCAAATAGTCTTTGCCCGAGATCAGCGTCGCCGTGCTGTAGATGTTGCTGGTCAACCCGGTAGCGGCATAGGAGCCGTTTTTGACATTGATGATCGAGGGGGTGCCGGCGTTACCGCTGGTGGAGTTATCAATTGCGAATTGCAGCGTCGCGTACGCAGTGGCCTCAGTGTTGCCGTCGTTGGCGTCGCTGCCGCCGGTTTGATCGACCCATTTTGTGGTTTGGGCGCTGAGAGGACTTGCGAGCAATAATCCGAGCATCAACATGCAGAACCATGGGAAGATCAACAGCGATCGGATCTGAACCTGTTTCATGTTAGTTCTCCCGAAAATAGTGATGAAGACTCTTGACCCGCCCAAAGAACGATGACAATCAGGCAGGCCCTGACTTACAGTTCATCAAAAAAATCAGCCGCGTCACCTCCTCTGCGCAATGCGAATCGAGCTTGTTTACTGAAATTGTTTACAGCCAAGATGATGGCCAGGTCGACAAAATTTCTGCGTGAAGAATTTTTCTCAACACCGGTTGAAGGACGTGGTCTATCCCTTACGGTGTTTTGTTAGAGGTAAGAAGGTAACCCGCCTTCGGGCTATCAAGTTTTAGGCCAAATCTTGTATCTTTTCAGCAACAAGTGCCATTGACGATTAGTTGTTGTAATTCATCGGATGACTAGGCGTATGCCTCGTTTGTATAGGTTGCAAGCAAGCACCCGCTTCTCATTTTTAATAAATAATTTCGCAAGAATAAAAAAAAGCAGGACACCTGAAAAATCTCGGCATACTCAGACACCGAAAAGTCTGCAGGCCTCCTGCTCGTGGAGTGTCGCAACGACTTCAACCTTCACTCGAAAACGCAGAAGTCGTCAAAGTTGTGGGCGAGCACGGGAATGCTCGCAATGTCTTACATCATTTTTTACTTTACAAACGACATGCGTCGCGTTTCAGTATAGGTTGCTGCGCCGGTTTGATCTTGCACGATGATGCGATAGAGATAAACGCCGGTCGCCACGGTCTGGCCATTTTGATTGCGGCCGTCCCAAGTCAACTCGTGCCAGCCTTGCGCCAGCTCGCGATTGGCGAGCGTGCGCACCATTTGGCCAAAGCTGTTGTAAATGTGCAATTGCACGTGGCCCGCTTGCGGCAGCGCGAATGTGATGCGCGTGCTCGGATTGAACGGGTTGGGATAATTTTGCGACAGCACATAGTCAGTCGCGATTGACTGCTCGCTGAGGAGTTCTTCTCCGTCATCCGCCGAACCTTTTTGGAACGGCAGCGTGCCGGGTGAAGAGTGATGCAGCGAATAGACGTCGCGATCCACCGTGATGCGCTTGGCACTAATCGCGCCGCGGAAGCTCACGTTTTTGGCAAGATACACTTCCGCGTTCGGCGCGTTGATGTTGCCG
>QEVD01000018.1 GCA_003576975.1 Candidatus Zhuqueibacterota bacterium | reverse complement strand
CTGCTTCCGCAGAATTGGTCAGCACAATCTACAAAGCAATAAACCACGCCCTCAATTAAACCCGTCATCGTTTCGGATATGGGTTCACCGAGGGGATACAAGTTTATGGCCTAAATTGTCTTGAGGTAGGCTTTTTTATTCTTTTGGCAAAGACTGTAAACAGGGATGACAAGAAAAGTGTACAGAAAATTTTTGAGGTACTCGCTCAGGATGAGAGTAAATCCCCTGTAGGATTTCCACCAATTCTCCCGGGTTTCAGAAGCCAACTCATTGGGAACTTGCACCGGGATCAGCTCTACTTCGGGATTCGCACACCAATTCTTCACTGCCTTTACCGCGCGGCGCAGATGAAAACCACTTGAGATGATCATCAGTTTTTTGATTTGCAGCCGCTCAATGAGTTCAGACAATGCCATTGCTTCGCTCAGGGTCCCGAATTGGCGTTTGGGAATCCCAAAGGCGCTGGTGCCCGTCGACGTCATATGTACAAAAAAGTGTCGTTGGAAGTACGGTGTAGCTTCAACAAGATCGAGCAGTCCGCCGTAATCCTCGAGGTTTAGCTGGAGGAAGCGCCGCCACTCGAACCTGCCGACGCTGAAGATGAGCCGGCTAGCATATCCGTCACGATACAGTTTCAACCCATAAGTCTTGCGCTCGGGCCTGCCCGCAAAAACAAAAATGCAATCTGCTTTTAATGGTTTGATGCCTACATTCAATAAATCATAGGGAGGAAATAGCAAGTGCTGAAAAATACTATCTGATTTGATCATCGTATTCGATGGCGCCAATATCCATTGCAGCGCGAACGACTCTTTTCTCGCTTTTGGCAACGTGACTATACTGGAATTTTGCGAGGAGGTCAATTCCATCATCCGTGCCGGGATTGCTGCCCCCATCAATGGCCGGTGATCCCAGGGTGAGTCGATAATCAAATTGAGAGGGATCGACAAGGCCAGAAGAACCACCGACGCCGGCCTGCTTTTGATTTCTGGAAATTGTAAGATTGGTCTTCTTAATTGCCGGACCCTCGACCGTTCTGCCTGGGCCACAAAAGATGTTGTTGATGAGCCTGGCAGGCGCGCTGTTTGTCGCGACTCTCACGAACACACCTCCATCCTGGCGGTCGTTGACAATTGTGTTGTTCACAACAAAAAGCTTGTTCGCCGCATAGCTTAACGCTTCGGCACCGTAGGAAATGACGTGATAATTTTCTGACAATGCGCCTTGTTGAATGATGTTGCCAATGACGTAAGCGGCGCCGCCATTCGATATATCTATCGCATAACTCGAGGTCCCTTTTCTTTCGTCCATAATGCGATTGCAGAAGATGTAGTTGATCCTAGCCCGGCTTTTTACATTATGCCCTCTCTTTGCACCGTGAATATAGCAAAACTGCACTGTCAGACTGTTGACCTTGCCAACATAAATGTTGTGTGTATAGCCATCGCCAAAGCCGTTGTCGGCGAATTCGGAATACTCGATTAAGATCGCGCTCGCCGGGTTTTCTCCAGTCAGAATGCCGTTTTCGTTGTCATGAAAATAGCAGCCACGAATTGTGAGATTGGCGCCTTCGAAACGAATACCCGCACCGTTGTGGTCGGACACGCTGGCTCCGGCAAACTCGATATTTTCGATGGTGACGTTATTTCCTTTGACGACCCAAATCCCTTTGCCCTCAGCACTATTGTCATTGGCAATCATGCGCGCACGGCCGTAAATGCCGCGAATCGTCAGGTTGTTTTGAGGCCAGGAGGCCACATCGTCCGGATATGTGCCCGCAATAATCTCGATCACATCTCCGTTATTGGCCACCTTGGCCGCCATGCTGGGCGTTAGATAGGGCATGCCAGGGCCGACGCGCAGCACCTCGGGCGGTCCGGAATTTGTTTCGACTATTGACGAAGAAACTCCCATGCTCCAATCATTCCCACCAAGCAGGGATATAGAGAAACCTACAAAGATGATCAATAAACTTTTCTTTTTCATCATGAACCTGTGGAGTGCATTTTCACCAAATGATTGGTTTGAATTTGAAATTCGTCCGAGATGAAGGCGCGTGTGAAAGCTGATCAGCTTGGCAGATCAACTTCTTTTATGGCCACGACGAGCGTGCCCACCGTCGCCACGTGGGCGCACCATCTCAGCACGTTTATTTTGCGGATGGCAGTGATGATCGTTTTTGACAAAAAACTTTTGCTCTTTGCCTCCAGAACATCAAATCGATCGAGCGTGCGAAAACCAAGTTTGTGCAAAAAGGCGGCGAGGCCGAAGTAGCTGAACCAGTTCACCGCGGGATATTTTGCATGGTTGGCGAGCGCAGGCCGTGTGGTGACGGCAAGATGCTCGCAGTATCTCTTCAGCGCGGCGGGATACCAGCTATAAAATGGAAGCCTAAATTCGTGCTGGATCGGGCAAAGCACGTTGGTGGTAGTCAAACACAAAATGCCGCCTGGCCTCAGGATTCTGGCGAATTCGTTCAGACTCTTTTTCCATTCCGGCACGTGTTCCAGCAACTCAATGGCGAGGCAGATATCCATGCTCATATCCGGCCAGGGCAGCTTTTCTGCAAAGCCAGTGCGCAAGTCGATATCGTATCCGGCGTTCGCGGCCCGTTTCCTGGCAAGGTCGAGTAAAGGCGCATTCGTGTCAATGCCATGCACGTGATGGCCAAGCTCCGACCACAACAGCGCTTGGGTGCCCGCGCCGCAGCCAATGTCGGCGATATGCAACTTTCGCGTATTCAGTTTTGCCGCTTCGATCACCCGCACCAGCATATTGCGCAGCCGGGCAAACCGTTGCTGTGTGTCTGGCGTTTGACTGACTTCGGCATAATACTCATAAAACCGGTCGCGATTCACATTTCTGGAAACTATATCCTGTTTCGATGCAGAAACGTCATAGTTCTCGGTCACCATGGTTTTTTCTTTTCGAATTTTTCAAGATGATATTGGCTGAGGATGCAATTGCAAGCTTTGTATCGCGGGTTCTGGTTCGTCGATCCAATTGCCGGAATAAACAATGGCTTTGAAACAGACCGCCCCGGCAAAGATCGCCCAAAACAGGTCAAAGAAAGCGCGCGACAAAAACGCACCGCTGGCCGTGAAGGCGATAATACTCACCGTGAAGGCGCGGCTGTACACGGGTATCCATTCGGCACCGGACACCTGCGTGAAATTTCGCTCCAGCTTGCGCAGCGAGAGCAAAATGGAAATGAAGCACAACAGGTAAATCGCCAGGCCGATGAAACCCTGCGTCGCGAGAATTTCGAAATAAATGCTGTGTGCAGTGGTGGCGCCTCCGGAAAGCTGGCGACCCAACTCAGGATTGGGCGAGTGCATGTCATACTGCTCGAGTGTGAAGCATTCAAAACCGCCACCGAGCGGGCGGGCCTTGGCGAGATTGTAGGTCATTGCCCAGGAGTTAATTCGCATAAGCGCGGACGTGTCCTGCTCGTATGAGGTGATCGAGCCCATGCGTTCGAACCAGTGGGGCGGAAGGAAGTTGATCCCGATTCCAAGGGCGATCACCAGCCCGGTGATGGCTGCCAGCTTACGCTGTGATTTGAGAAAAACAAAAAAAGAAACGATTGCCAGGCCCACCAGGGCGCCACGTGAATAGGTCAACACCGTTGATATGGCCAGCGCCAGACCTACCGCGAGCAAAGCGTAAGACTGCCATCTGCCTTTGAACAGATCCTTCACAAAATAACACAATGGGATGACAATGAGCATGGCCAACCCGATGCCATTGTTGTCTTCCATGAAAGAATCGGGCGGTCCCCAAACGCGGAATTGTCCGCCGGTCGACAAGCCGAAAATCGTGCCTTTGATTCCGATAAATCCAATGAAAACGATGATTGCAATGACGAAATAAAACAGCCGCTCTCTGGTCGTGATGACCAGCATTGAAATAAAGGTCATGAGAAAAATCTTGTTGTTAAGTTCCCACGTCCGCCAGGCATCATCCGGATATAGGGCGAACTGCGTGGTCAAAGTAAAAAAGAGCCAGAGCAGCATGAACAGAAAGGTTTCCCGAACCTTGGGAAATTGCAGCTCCTTGAAATGCATGTATATCCCCATAAACGTCACCACTGCGGCCAACATCGCTAACGGCAAATAATAAGCGAACCCCCAGGTGTAGCGATGCGGATTCATGAAGCTGATCCAGAAGAAGACGAGAATCCCGATGAAAGGCGTGCGCACCGCCAACAAAATCGAGAAGGCAAAGACCGCAAGCAGGAGGATATCACGCATTTTTAATACGTCTGTTTTTGATGATCAACCGGTGAACCGCTCATAAAGCAGACGTCCGAGAAGACGATTGGGATCAGGATCCCACGGCATGGTTCGGAACAATTCGAAGGGATCCTGTCCGTTAGTGTTGACACCGGCGCTGGTTGTCACCGCACAGCGAAATTCTGCTTGTCTGAGCGCTTGCTTCACCTGTTCATTAAAATCTCCGGGCTTGCCATTGGGACATGCAAAACCCGAAATCGGCGTATCAAGCGCCTCTTCAATCGCGGCTTTCGATCCGGTAATTTCGTTTTTTAGTTGTTCTTCACCGAGTGTGGAAAGAATGGGATGTGTTTTCGTATGCGCGCCAAAAGCGACGCCGCGTTTGTGCATTAAACGGACTTCGTCCCAACTGAGCATCAAACGATGCCGATTCACAGCAGCCACGCGGCAGATTTCGCATAATTGACTAATGTGCCGGTCGCGAACCTCCGGAGTGAACTGCTTCAGCCACGACAGAATCTTAAAGGCGATTTTACGGCGATTCTCGGGATTGCCTAGATCGATACTTGTCAATTGAGCTGCGTCGAAATTCAACCGCTTGCAATCGGCGTCCTGCAGTGCGAGCAGCACTTGATCGTGCCAAAGTTGTTCATCTGTGCCGATGAAGTCCGTCGTCAAAAAGATCGTCGCAGGAACGCCATGCTTCTGCAAAAGAGGAAAGGCATTTTCAAAATTATCGCGATAACCATCATCGAAGGTGAGGCAAATGGTGTGAGGTTGAACGCCACCGTTCTCGAGTTCTTGCATAAGCTGTTCGACAGTAATGAGCCGGAAGAGGCGCGACAGCATCATTAGGTGCTTTTCAAATGCATCCACGGTGATGGCGTCGACTGCAAATGGATCATACGCTTTGAGGACCCGATGATAAACCAGAATCTGAAACGGGGACCTTTCGCGCCTAACGAGTCGGGGAGGAAATTTCCTCGCCATACTTCGCTTTTCGATTGACGCTCGCAAAAGCCCGCCCCAACCTGGCTGCTGCAAAATCGCTCCGGCGAAACCGAGAGCTATTCTCTTGAATTGATACAAGGGAGAAATGTTGAAAGGCAGGGTAATTTGAATTTCTGAAAATGAACGCATGTCAAGGCGCCATGGCGTGCAACCTTTGTCGAAAGTCCAATGCCCAAGGCGAAACGGCGAACTTACTTCGTCAGTATCAGCTTTTTTTGCGCCACAAAATCATCAGCCTGAAATTTGCACAGATAAACACCGCTGGAAAGACGCCGTCCTCGATTATCTGTCCCGTCCCATACAACCTCGTGCACGCCAGCATCGATTGGTCCGGATACCAGTTGTCGGACCAACTGGCCCGCCGCGTTATATATCGTCAATCTGACATTTCCAAGCATCGGCAGCCCGAAACGAACGATGGTTGCCGGATTAAAGGGGTTGGGATAATTCTGTTCCAGGACAAAATTTTCGGGAACGCGGTTCAGTTCTTCCGTCGAGGTCATAGCAGAAAATTCAAAAGCGCCAATGTCAATTCGTTCGTCGCGCGGCCTGACTTCCGCCGCCAGCGGATGCGCATAGTGGTAAACAGGCGTTAGATCCACACCATTAGCGAGATCGGGATTGCTCCCTGCATTAATAGCAGGAGATGAATTCGTCAAGCGATAATCAAAAAGGCCATTATTCACAAAGCCAGGCGAGCTTGTGGTCAGGTTGGTGATTTGCTCACCCGCCCCGCTCAACACCGTGCCCGGTCCGACAAACAAATTGTTGATCAGCTTTGCCTTTGCAGTACCGGTGGCAATAGAAACGAATTGACCGGTATTGTGGTCATTCACCATGGTGTTATTGACCAAATAGAACTCATTTTGCGTATGGCTCAAGCCCTCGGCGCCATACGTGACGATGCCGGAGTTCTCTGTTTGTGGTCCCTGTTGCATCAAATTGCCGATCACGTAGGCGAGGCCGCCGTTGGGCAAGTCGATGGCATAGCTGGAGGTGCCAGCTTGCTCATCCATGATGCGGTTGTACAAGATGTGGTTTTCCTGTGCCCGGCTTTTCACATTGTGGCCGATTCTGGCATGGTGCGAATAACTGTAACGCAGTGTGAACCGGCCGACCCTGCTGATGTACATGTTGTGCGTGTAGCCATCGCCGCGGCCGTTGCGGGCAAATTCAGAGTATTC
This sequence comes from Candidatus Zhuqueibacterota bacterium, assembly GCA_003576975.1. Lineage (GTDB taxonomy): Bacteria > Zhuqueibacterota > Zhuqueibacteria > Zhuqueibacterales > Zhuqueibacteraceae > Coneutiohabitans. Next base: position 17,199 of record QEVD01000018.1, on the reverse strand, counting down.
GATCAGGATTTCGCTCTGCAGATCATCATCCGTCAAGATGCCGTTCTCGTTGTCGTGAAAGAAGCAGTTGCGGACGGTGAGATTGCGGCCTTCCTGTCGAATCGCCGCGCCGTTGTGGTCGGGAACGGTGGCGCCCGAAAATTCGATATTCTCGATCGTGGTGTTGCTGCCCTTGACAACCCAGGTGCCCTTGCCTTGAGCATGGATGCCGTTCGCATTGAGATAGGCGCGACCTCCAACGCCGCGCATGGTCAAATTATTTTGCGTCCAAACGGCCGCATCGCCCCGGTATTCGCCGGTATCAATTTCAACAGCATCCCCATCTTTTGCTGCGGCGGCTGCTTCGCTGGGTTTTTTATAGGTTCTTCCCGGGCCCACTTTTAGAATATTATCCGGCGTTCCGGCGTCCGCATGTTTATAGAGATAAGCCCGTGCGCCTTGTTCGAGCACAAGCTTGACAAACATTGTGACGCCGTAGCCGGCGACTGGCGTTGCGACGCATCCAAAGATGTTGGACTCATCGGCGACTTTTTCGAATATTGGCACGGTCGGCGATGGCTCTGGTGTCCAGCTATCCGCTGCAATATCGTAGGCGGAGAATTTGTCATTGCCGCCGAAGATCAAGTAATCGCCGCTGACCGGATCGACAGTAATCAAAGCTCGCGATATTGCCAGAGAAAATGGCGCCGGTCGGAGCGCAGTAATCTTACCGTTTGCTGACAGCTTGTACATTTTATTGCTGTCATTGCCGCCACCGAGCAAGACCACTTTGTGCACTGGATTGTATTCGGCAAAATTGTGATAGTCACCCATCGCAAGATCTTTTGCAAGATTGGACCATTGGGAGGTTTTCTTGTTCAAGATATTGACTTCGCCGTTGATGACGTGCACCAGGCCATCTATTTCGGGGAAATATTCCAGCGCCATCGCAAAGCTCTGTGACCCTGAGGTGTTTTCTGGCAATTGACTCCATTGATTCTTTTCTATATTGAACTGGTAAACCATCCTGCTATCGCACATCAGAAAAAACAGCAGCCCCCGGTTGAAATCAATGGCATTACAGTGGTAAGCGTGGCAAATCTCAACGCCGGGAAACCAGTACGGATCGGATAACTCCTGCCAGGTGTTCGTCTTCGCATCGTATGAAATGAATTCCATTCCGGCATAGTGACCGCCGCCGATAAAGAATAGTTTTTCACCTGCGGGGTACCATACTGCCTTGTCCGTGTACTCAAGAACGTGGCGAAAATCGCCATTTGATGAAACCAGTTCCTTGGTCAGGCCGATGGTCTGCAGCTCTGCCCAACTACGCGCTCCCATCCTTGCCACGAGATCCCCCAACGCTGTGGCATTGGTCTGTGCCAGAACCAAGAAGTTGTTGCCTAGCGTGAGCAACAACAGCGCGATCCCTACGATGATGAAATTGACCTTGTGTTTCCTCGAAACCGACAAACCGTCCATGGTGAAAACTCCTTATCCAAATAAAGTATTGCCCTAATCGAGGCGAATAACCTTTCGCCATTGTTGCCACATAATTTTTCCCGGTTCTGTCTGACTCATTAACCGGATGTGAAAAAAGTAAACACCGGCCGGTAAACGTGTTCGCTTTTTATCGCGGCCATTCCAGGCGAGCTCCTGCACGCCGCCGGCATATTGCACACTTTCGAATTCATTAACGACTCGTCCAAGGATATCAAAGATTCTCACGCTCGCAAGAGTCGGAGTTGGCGAGTGTAGCACCATTTGCACCTCGCCGGATGAAGGATTCGGAAAGACTTCGCTCAACGAGAACTCGCGCGGCGTACGGCCACTGTCGGAAAGCAGGCCATCATCAATCGAAACAATCGTGCCGCGCCCGGCGATCTTCACATTTTTAAACAGAGCGCCGTCGTTTTTCCAGGTGAAGAAGGCTAAGCTCCCGGCTTGCAGCGCCTCGTCCTGAATATCAAAGACTCTGCGCCCGTCAAAATAAATCCGCAAATTCGATCCCACGGCATAAACCACAACGGGATAATCGTGGCTCGTTCTGTACGAAAAATTCTGCGCCGTAATCACACTGGCATTGCCGTTAACGATCTTGGTCAAGCGCCGGTATCCCTGCTGGCTGTCCAGCGAAAAGCTATAGTAGTTGTCCTTATCCTTGAAGCGAAAAAGAACTCCCAGCTCATCATCATCGTTGGAACGCAGGACAAAGGAAATTTTAACGTCTGTTCCAGAAAAATTTTTCAACCCGATGAACGTTCCCGGACGATTCGGTGTTGCAGCCCCGGGAAATTCCGTTCCACCCCAAATGTTGCCGGTTTGCAGCAGGGCATTTTCAAACGTCTGCCAATCAGATGGCGCTTCAATTGTTCCTTCATCGACAATTTCCCATCCGGCCAGATCGGTGCGAAGAAAACTATCTGTGAAAAGCGCATCGATTCTTGCGCGACTGGTTGCCTGAAGCGGATCGCTGCCGAAAACGGCTTCGTCGCCATCGGGAACACCGTCGCCATCGGAATCATTTTTCAGAAAATGCGTCTCGCCGGGATCGACCGCCCCGTTTCGATTCGCATCTTCCTCGCCGTCTGACAGGCCATCACCATCCGAGTCCCACAAGAGAGGTTTTGAATTCACGGAGGGGTCGTCGTCCGGCCTGAAGAAGTTTTGATTAGTACCTTTCAAGGGGCCACCGCCATCGGGATCGTTGATACCCGAGGTCACGCCCAGCTCTATCCCGTCCGCAACACCATCGCCATCCGTGTCAGCAGCGCTGGGATCGGTTTCTGTCTCTTCCCGCACGCCGTTGAGATTCTTGTCTTCCTCATTATCAGCAATGCCGTCATCATCGGAATCGAGATCAACGGGTGAACTGCCAAGTCGTACCTCGAGTCCATCAAGTATACCGTCGGCATCGGTATCGGGATTGTTGGGATCAGATTCATCCACATCCACTCTGCCGTTGGCATTCTTATCCTCCGATCCGTCACCCAGGCCGTCACGATCCGTATCGAAAATCAGGGGATTCGTTTTTGTGATGGGATCGCTATCGCCGTGAAACAGATTTGGATTGGTTCCATCGATATTTCCACTCGAGGGAACTCCGACGGTCCGCCCAAATTCAACGCCGTCTTGAATGCCGTCGTTATCGGTATCCGGATTTCTGGGATCGGTCTCGTAGCGCTCGACTATGCCGTTATGATTCAGATTCTCCTCGCCGTCCGCCAAACCGTCGTCATCCGAGTCGGCATCAAAAGGATTGGCGCCCATTTCGACTTCAATATAATCGGGCAGGCCATCTCCATCTGAATCCAACGGCGGAGCGACGGACGAAACTGCCAGGCGCAAATGGCCGCTGGTCGCATCGTAATAACTGATCGCCGGCAAACCTTCGGGCGTAAGTGCCATGGACGCCCACTTGCCAACGTCGCCAACTGTGTCGATTGGCTCAATCCACCATTGTCCATCAATCTTAAAAGCCAGCTTCAAGTCCGCATTTTCTTCATCGTAGAATGCGATATGTGGGTTGCCATCTCTGTCGAGCACCAGCGGATTGGGCGTGGCAAAAACTTCCCAGCCGGTGAGATCAGTGACCTCTTCTACTTGCCATTGGCCTGGGCGGCCTCTGGCCATGCGCAGTTTGCTGGTTGTTTGATTTTGGAAGCTGATATAAAAGTTGTTGTCGCGACCGTATTGCATGCAGGCATAAAAACCCTCTGAATTTGAGAAACCATCAGTGGTGACGTTTTCGTGTTTCCACGTTCCTTGATCCAAATAGGCAAAGCGCAAATCACCGCCAAAATTGTAGTAGGCGGTGTGCGGGCGTTCTTGTGCGTCAAGGGCCAACGCCGCCCACTTGCCGGTGAAGGCATCCTCGATAATCAGATTCGCGGTGATGTTGCCGTTGTCCCAAATGGCGTAGATCATGCGTTCGTAACTGATTTCCACCGGCACGTGCCGCGCATAAACGATGTGCAAACCATCGTTCGAGTCGGCCTTGAGGTCGATTGTATAATAGCGATTCTCGCGCAAGCCGGTATCCACGCGTTTTGTCGTCCAGCCTGTTTCGGTGAGCATCGCATGCATCAGATCGTTTCCCTCCACCGCGTGGTAAATGATGTGCGGCTGATCCTGTGAATCCATCGTCATGGCAACTCGCCCCTGGCCTTCGGGATCGACGATCTCGGTTTGCCAGTCTGTACCATCGAAGCGCGCGTACTTAACAGTTTTCGTCCCATCCTCTCCGGCTTTGCGATAGGCAATTTGCGGAAACCCCTTGCTGTCATAAGCCAACGCCGTCGAGATGCCGACCGGCGATTCGCGGTCTACGATAAAATGCCGCCAGTAATACCTGGGCGCAGTGTCTAGCTGTGCCAGAGAAGAAGTTGCGCCAAACAACAAGACGATGATCAAGATCTGGCGCAACCCGTTCGTGCGATTCATTTGCAATCTATCCATAACTCTTTTACCTCTTAATGGCCGTTAGTTCAAACAAAGCCTGCATGCAGGCAGCCAGTTTTTCGGTTTGGCTGCGCCGGCTGTAGCGCGCGGCGATTTCGGGTGTGGCCGCTGCCAGTTGCCCGCCCTTTTTGATTTGCAGAATCCAATGCTCCAGCGTGGCGCCAATCGCTTCGGGATTGTCAATGGGCACAACCTCTCCGGCTCGCGTGGATTGGATCAACTTTCCGGTTTCGCCCGCTGCGGTCGTCAATGCCAAAATCGGACGGCCAATGCGCAAATACTCATAACATTTGGCCGGAATTTGCATGTCACAACTCTCGCCTTGAAACAGCAAGAGAATGTCAGCTTCCGCCATTTTGCGCAACGCTTGATGATAGGGCAGCGCTGGCCGCAGGCGAATCACCTCGCCCAACCCGAGCCGCTCGATTTCTTCCGCGTATCTTCCATCATCGCTAGACGCAATGAGGTCGACTCGCAGCACGGAGCTCAAATTGCGATCTTTGGCGAGCAATTTCGCTACCGCCTGGAAAAAAGGAAGTGGATCGCGATCGATGGGATCAAGAAGGCCGGCGTGAACCATGCGGATTTCTTTTCGGCCATTCCGTTGCGGCGCCGGCATGCCGTTGAAATCACTGTCGTCAAAGCCATTTTCGACAACGATGATTTTTGCGGGATCAATATCGGCATAGCGCTGCTGAAAGAGGCGGCGAATGCCATCTGTCGTCACGGTCACGCGTGTGGCGTGGCGTACGGCGAGTGACTCGACAAATTGACGGACGCGCAGCTCGCGGCCGCTGTCTTGAAAATATTCGTCCCAAATCGGATCGCGAAAATCGGCAATCCACGGCCTTCTTGTCAATTGGTGCAGGACATACGCAATAACATGGGCGCCGGGAATCGGCGTTGTGGAAAAAATCGCATCAATTCGTTGGCGGCGAATCAGTTGCCAACCGGAGATGATGCCGGCGGGAATCCACGAGGAGTAGCGATCCGGCAGCGCCATGAAGTCGAAGTAAGCGCCGAGCAGAGAAAGATGTTTCTTGGCATCGAGCGCAAAAGCGCGGTGTACAGTGACGCCCTCGGGAATTTGCGTGAGCAGATTATCGTCGGTATTGTCATAAGCGCGCGGATGCGCCGACAAGATCACCGGCGCGATGCCGAAACTGGGAAAATATTTCGTCAGCTTGAGCACGCGCAAAGAGCCGCTGCTGCGGTGAAAGGGCGGGAAGTAAAAGGCGATCAATAAAACGCGTTTCATAACTCGACTGGCGTCTCCAATGCCATGGACTCGTACTTAGGAAAAAGTGCGTTCAAATCCGGAAAATCGCCCTTGGCCGCCAGAAAGAATCCGCGCAGCGTGCGCGAGGTGCGCGTGAAAACAGATTTATATTCATCGCCGCCATAGCCAAAATCGTAATACCGCCGACCTTGTTGCACAGCATCAACAACGGTTTGATAGCACAATAGCTTGCCGATGGGCAGTTTCGTGGTGTCGCGACGCCGTCCGGAGAAATAATATTCGCGGCGATTGCCGATATCGAGACACGCATGAGCCGCGACTCTTTTGCCCTCGAGTTTGGCAAAGAATAGCCGGGCCTGCCCGTCCGCGGCAAGCCGGCGCGACAATTCCATGTGAAAGTCCATCGTCGCCTGATTCACTGCAACAGAATCTTCGCCCCATCTTTCCATGTGCAGGGCCAGATAATCTTCAATATCCTGCTTGCTCACCTCCGCCGGCGCAATGCTCTCAAAAATGCCGCCGGCCTCGCTGAATTTTTTTAGATAACGCTTGAAATAGTAGCGATTGGAATCGCTGAGTGATTGCTCGAAAATCTCAACACGTTCAGGAAGAATCATGTAGGGATACGCGATGTCGCGCGCAGCCATCGCCTCGCGCAGCATACCAGCTTGCACGGCGTCGGCCAGTTGATCGGCAATCTTGTTGACGGTCGCTTCGAGCTCTTGTCGCGTGCGGGGAAACATCAGCAGCGAGGAATTATGCCGGCGTAGGTCCGTCTGCAGCGATTCAATCTGTAACCGTAAAGCGGGTTGAACACCGTTGCGTTCACAAATATCGGTTAGACACTTCGAGATATCCGGAATCGTCCAGGGATAAACACCGTCGCGGCTTTGAATTCTGGCCATGCCGCCTTCAAAGCCCCGTGACAAACGCTGCGTGATGGCGTCCGCTATGAATGGGATATTCAACGAATCTTCAGGGATATGGCCGAGAAAGAGCAGGGCGCGCTCGGCTTCGGCGAGCGCAATCAGCTCGTCGAGCATCTGCCTCAAGGCCGGCTCGCGGAGCGCCGGCATCACGGTAAAATCCTGATAGAAAGCCAGCACCGAATCCGCGCTGAAACTCAAGAGCCGCAGCGCCGACTGCTGTGAGCGCAGCTTGACGCGGGAAACGACCATGGGGACAAACCCTTGTAACCGGCCGCCGCTTTCAGCGATCACGAGATAGAACTTTTCCACCCAAGTACGCGCACCCAAAAAATTTCTTCCTCTCTTGTGCCCGAAATCAATTTCTGCCGTGGTGTTGAAGTGCTTCCACCACAACCACGGCAAGGTGAGCTGTTGAAACGGTAAAAAACAGCCGCTCCGCAGAGCCAGCGCTTGGCAAGCCGGCAGGAGGGAATTGATTTGGTCGAGATCCGTTAGAATGCGTGTCGTGATCATTAGATTTGAGAAATTGAGTATCGAATTGGGCAATTATAAGATAAACTCTTCCGGCGGCTCATGACTCAGGAAGCCGAGCGGGCTGGCGGAATAGCCATAAGCGCCGGAATTGAACACCGCGATCAAGTCGCCTTCGTCAGCGCGAGGCAGCTCGAGGTTCATGCCAAAGGTATCCAATGGCGTGCAGAGTGGCCCGACCAGATTGACGCGTTCTGTCGGATGGTGTATTTTGTTGGCGATTGTAATCGGCATGGGGCGGTGCACCATCTTCTGACCGAAATTGCCCGAAGCCGCGAGGTGATGGTGCATGCCGCCATCGGTCACGAGAAAGACCTGGCCGCGGGATATTTTGCGATACAATACTCTGCAAACGTACAAGCCGCTTTCGCCAACGAGGTAACGCCCCAGCTCAATTTTGAATTGCGTTTGTGGCAGGCGCTTCCTGCTCCCTTCGAGCAACCGTCCCAGCCCGTCGCTGATCTGCTGCAAATCCAGTTCTTCGTCTTTTTCAAAGTAGGGAATGCCGAAACCGCCGCCGAGATTGACGATGGGAAGAGGGCCGTCGATCTCTGCCGCGAGACTTTCGGCATCGCGCAAAATGCTGTGAAACGCTTCGAGAATCGCGCCGGCGTTCAAGTTTTGGGAGCCGGCAAAAATGTGAATGCCGTTGCAACGAATAGTCGCATCGCGCGCGAGCGACTTGATCAGAGATGGAACCCGCTCGCTGTCGATCCCGAATTGTTGTGCCCCGCCGCCCATTTTCATGCCGGATTTTGCCAGCTCGAATGCCGGATTCACGCGAATGAGAATGTTCGCGACGGCATTGAGTTGGCAGCACAGCTCACGAATGTGCTCGAGTTCGCGCTCGCTCTCCACGCTGATCGTGCCAACTTTATATTTGATGGCAAAGCGTAATTCTTCGATGCTCTTCCCCGGCCCAGCAAAACTCATCGCTTCCGGCTTGACTCCCGCTTCGATGGCGCGAATCATCTCGCCCTTCGAGGCGATGTCCACGCCGTCATACAAGCCGCCCAGCTCGCGAATGAGGCGAACATTCGGATTCGCTTTCACGGCGTAGTAAATCTTAATCTCTTTCGGCAAAGCCGCACGCAGTTGTTGTTGGCGCCGGCGCAGAATGGCGGGATCATAAAGATAAAATGGCGTACGCTTCTCCGCGGCGAACGTGCTGATTGGCTTGCCGGCGATTAGCAATTCACCATTCGCCTGGGCAAAATTTGCCAGCGCTGATTGCAGAGCTTTATGCATAAATCAGAACGTTGAATTGTTCTGTAAAACTTCTTTTTTCACCTGCGAACGGTCCAGCTTGCCGTTGGCATGGTGCGGCAGGCTGTTGCGAAACTCGATTGCTACCGGCACCATGAACGGCGGCATCTGGTGTTTGCAAAAGGCAATTAGATCGTCTGCCGTCACACTGATGCCGGTTTTTGCCACGGCGACCACTTTTACCACCTGGCCGTAAATCTCATGTGGAATGCCGAGCGCCACGACTTCCTGAACTTTGTCGGAGGCATAGACAATTTCCTCCACTTCCGTTGGGCTGATGCGATTGCCGGCGCATTTAATCATCTCATCCTTTCGGCCGATAAAATATAAAAAGCCTTCTTCATCCATTCGCACGTAATCACCGGAATACACCACCATCTCGCGCAGCGGCACCTCTTGCGGCTGCAGCGGATTGGGGCGGTACCGTTGCGCAGTCAGCTCTGGCTCGTTCCAATAACCCTGCGCCACCAACACGCCGCGGTGCACCAACTCTCCCACGCCCCCCGGTTTCACCGGTTGGTTGTTTTCATCCAACACCATAATCTCTTCGCCGGGAATGGCCTTGCCGATGGAAGTGGGGCGTTGATCCACAAGCGCAGGATCGAGATACGTCGAACGAAAGGCTTCGGTCAGGCCGTACATCAGATAGATGTCGACGTGCGGCAGGCGCCGGCGCAACTCGCGCACGTAGTTTTCGGGAATCGCGCCGCCGGTGTTGGTGAGGTAGCGCAGACTCTTTAGGTTGAATTCATTCCACGACACTTGCAGCAGTTGAATCCAGGTTGTCGCAACCGCGGCCAGGCTGGTGAGCTGATAACGCTCCACAGCTTTCAAGACATCTTTGGGAAAAAGATAATCCAACAAAACAAGTTGCGCGCCATGCAAAAAAGCGCTGGTCAACTGGTTGAGGCCGTAGTCGAAGCTGAACGTCAAAATGCTTAACAGCCGGTCGCGTTCGGTGATTTTGAGGTATGCAGAAACCTTCTTTGCACCTGCAACGATATTGAGATGGCTTAACACCACACCTTTCGGATTGCCGGTCGATCCGGAGGTGTAGAGAATCGCTGCGATATCAGTCGCAATCACCGGAATGGCGGGCAAACTTGCGAAAGTATCTTTCTCCAACGCGGCAAGCCAACTGAGCCAGTCTAACGATTTCGGCCATCCTGTCGCCGGCTCTTCTTTGCCATCAATGACGATGACGGTCTCGAGCGCCGGCAACTCGTGGAGTATCTCCGCGCAGTCGGCCAGACGCGAAGCGGTGGTAATTAATACTTTGGCGCCGCTGTTGTTGATGATATGCGCCATCTGTTTGGCATGGAGCAACCGGCGAATAGGCACGAACACGCCGCCGGCCAGCGAGACGCCGAAAATCGCAATGACTTTCTCAAATCTTTTTTCCATGAAAAAAGCCACGCGGTCACCCCTGCCGACGCCGGCATCAATCAATGTTTTTGCCAGTTGCTGCGACTGTGTGAGAATTTCGGCATAGGTCATCGTCGTTTCTTTAAAGAAAAGTGCCGGCTTGTCCGGAAACCTGTCCGCCGCATGCAGCAGAAGATCGTGAACAACGTTTATCATGCGCTCCACTTAGTCCTCAATCGAATTCAAGGCCGCCAATGTTCTCAGAAACAGTAATTGTTTTGCCTGGTTATCGGAAAAAGTATGATCGGCAGCTTCGACGTAATCGATGGTGTATCGGCGCGTCTTGAAAGCCTTTTGCAGCTTCGTCTGGCGCTTGCAGAAATCGCGAAACTGCCTCGCCGTCAAATCCGCCGTACTCAACAAAAAGTGAATGGGCCGCCGAAATGAAGCCAGTCCGCTGACAAGCGCATCGGGGTGAATTTCGATTGCATACTCATCGGGACGATGGGCCGCTGCCGCCCTGCCGTTGGAGTTTTGGCTCTGCTTGACAAGGCCACCGAATGAAACCAGCGAATCTCTCATGTTCAATCGCAACGCCAGGGCTTTTTGCCAAAAATCTTTTTGCAGAAGTCTCCTGCCATAATAATGCCTGAGAATAGTCTTGGCCTGACTGGCGGCGCTGTGCAAATAGGGATTGCACAATATCATGCCGGCTATGCGAGGCTGTTCGTGGTGCACGAATACCGCACACGCCGTTGCGCCATCACAAAGCGACCATAGAATGACATCTTTTAACAGAGGAATTTCTTTGAAGAGAAAATCAATAGCGGCAGAAATAGAAGGGCCGGCAAACTTGTAACCCCTCCACGCACTCTCGCTGTCGCCGATCCCGGCATAATCAAAACGAAACACGGCAATGCCCTGCATGCACAGAAAACGCGCCAATTGCACGTACAACCGATGGCTGCCGATTCGTGTTTGCGGCCCGCCGACAACCATCAGCACGACGCGCTCAATGACTTGCGGGCGATCCGGCAAATGCAGAATGCCATACAACCGTTGGCCGTCGCATTTAAATTGCGCCGTTTGTTCCATTTATGCGACGACCTCGCACCGCTCCAACCAGGCCAGCGTCGCGTTTGTCAATTCCGGGGCCTCCCATCGCCAATAGCGATCCCAAAACGGCTCAATTTGTACATGCGTGAAATCAATTGGTGCCGCGACTAGAGTCATCTGGCTGACGATTTTATTGAGTGCAAAAGAAGGCGTGTTTGTTCCAGAAATGGAAACGAGCTGAGTTGGACAATTGAGCGAATGGGTGACATCCGAATTTCCAAGTGTCAGGAAGCTATCGTAAAGCTTCCGAGACAAAGTGTACCCTGTGACTTCGACAAGCCCTTTCGATCGAATTTCCGCAATCAACGAATCCACCGAAATTTTGTTGTCGCCCAGAGCAGCGATTTCAGCGCTGAGGCGTTGGCGGAGAAATTGGTGTAGGTAAGTTTTGAAATCAAAGACCGGCTGCCAGAGCATGAGCATGATGGCGTCTTGTTGGTGCGAGGCTTGCAGAAGCGCCAGTCCGGCACCGGTGCGTAAACCCCAATAGGCAATCCGCGTCGTATGCGTTCTCGATTTTAGGCAGTCAACCGCATAGCCCAAGTCGCAGCGCCAATCGTCAATCGTGACCTCAGTGAGCTCGCCTTCACTATCCCCGCAACCACTGTAATCGAACCTGAAAACGGTGTATCCGTTTCGCGCTAATTCCCGCGCGGTTTTGACGATGATTGCATGTGAGCAGTTCTTCTCTTCGGCGAAAGGATGGGAATAAACGATGCCGGTGGCTTTGCTGTTTCCCTTGGGCTCGTGTAAAAATCCCAGCAGCTTTCTGCCGCCGCTGCCCGGAAAAAAGAACATGTCTTCGCGAATATCAGGCATGTACGCCATTCAGTTTTTTCTCCACAAGCTGGGAGAGCGTGGCCACGGTCTCGAAGGCCTCGGCGCTGAGATCTTCGTCATCAAATGTGAAGCCAAAATGCTCTTCCAAACCCAACACCAGACTCGTCACCGCCATGGAATCCAGGCTGTCCCCGGCGAGCCGGAGATCGTCAGGCATGTTCTCCGGCGCAATACCGGTTTTGACGGAGCTGCCGATCACTTCTTTTACTTCTGTGATGATATCGTTTGTCATGCTTGCGCTTTCTTTTTTGTTCAAAGCGATCCACGTTCAGGCAAGTTTGCCAACCGCATATTAACGCTAATCAACGCGAACACAAAATTAGCATACATTCTCGTGTATCACTTATTTGTCAAATTCTCAGGAATTACGAATCAACATGCAGCCGATGCCACAACTCTAGCATCAACAATTGATAAACGATGGTTCCGTGGTAGGGCGTGTCATCATTGAGATGACGCTGCCAAAGGGTGTTGACAAATTCAGGTCTGAAATAACCCCGCTGCAAATGCTTCGGATCGAACAACAGGTTGTGGGCGAATGCCTTGATCTGGGGATCGCGCCGCAGCCATTCTGAGATGGGCAAGCCAAAGCCGTGCTTCTTTTTCGAAAGGATTTCCGGCGGCAACAATTCGGCAAAGGCGCGCTTGAAAATATGGCGCAAACCATAGGTACCTTTCAGTTTCAAATTCACCGGAATGCGAAATCCCAGTTCGATCACTGGATGATCGAGAAACGGATAGTGCACGCGCACGCCGGCAAGCTCGCACATGCGCGTGACCTTGCGCAGGTCGTTGTCGGTAACGGTTAATTTCATGTCGAGGTACAGGTGACGATCCAAAAGCGCCGCTCCGTCCAGCTGATTGAAATGCTTTTCTCTGATGCCGAAGGCAGTCTCATGATCCACCGTACTGAGAAAATCCGGCGAAAACATTTCTTCGTCCGTCACATAGCTATAGGAATAGATACGGTCGACTTCCTTCATGTTGGCGCGGCGAATGTAGCTGCCGCCTTTGCGGAAGAGTGAAAAAGGAATCTTTTCAAGACGATCGAGCAGCAGCGGTTCGAGCACCCCACGGCGCACGGACTTGGGTAGCTTGAAATAGTTGCGAAAGACTTGCTGGTCGCTGTAGCGCTGGTTGCCGCCAAAAATTTCATCGCCGCCATCGCCCGCGAACATGTGACGCGAGCCTTGCGCATGCGCCAGGCGAGCGCAGTGATACGCCGGAAAAACCGAGGCGTTTTCAAAGGGCTCATCGTACGCTGCGGCAATCTTCAGAAAATTATCGAGCACATCGTGCGGTTGCATGTAATATTCGCGATGATCGAGAGCAAAAGCTTTTGCCGCAATGCGCGCGTAATTCATCTCATCATAACCATTTTCAGGGAAGCCCATTGAAATGGCGCGCACCGGCTGATTCGAGCTTTTGGTCAACAAGCCGCAGATCGTGCTGCTGTCCGTGCCGCCGCTCAGAAAACATGTCGGGTCCATTTTCCCGTTTTGACCGTTTTGCATATTCGCAACCGAAGCTGCGACTGCCTCATAAACTTGATCAGCGATCTCGCGCTCATGCGCCGGCAGTTTTTCGTCAACGGAGATATCCCAATAACGCAGCAACTCTTGCTGGCGGCCATCGCCCTGAAGCAGAAACCCCGACGCGAGCTTTTGAACATTTTTGTAGATTGTAAACGGCGATGGAATCATGCTGTAATGGACGTAGGTGTAGATCATGGTTCGGTCAATCTCCAGCCCGTGGCAGGCGCGCGCGATGGATTGCAAACGCGAGCTGAAGTAGAATTGACTGTCCCGCATGATCCAATACAAAGGCCGGATGCCGATGCGATCAGTGGCGGCGCAGAATTTTTGTTGTGCTTTGTCGAAAACCACCAGCGCAAAGGTGCCGCGCAGGTGCAGCGGCCAGTTTTGATGATCTGCCCGATAAAGCGCTGCGATCACTTCGCCGGTACGACTTGGAGGCAGACAATGCTGCGCCGCAAGCTCCTCGCGATTCAAAATGTCAACCACGCCTACAACGGCGAGATGTTCATTCTGAAAAACGAACGTGATCGGATCGAAGCCGTTCGCCTGCCAGCCGCCAGCCGCAAATGCCCAACCATCACCGGAGATGAAAGAGAACTCCAAAGTCTCGCCATCCGAGAGATGACTGGCCATCGCCCGAGCTTTTTCCGTGAGATTGGCGACAGAACTATCAAGAGAAATAATGCCGCAAATGCCTTCCATTCAAATTTTCCGTGTGGCGGGATCAACGAACGTCTGAAACCACAGTTCCAAATTCAGCAACAGCCAGATCCATTCACTGTAATCACGGCGTCCGGTGGCATGGTGCTGCAGGACTTTTTGCATAACTGCCAAGTTGAAATAGCCGCGCTGGCGACAGCGCTGATCGAGCAGCACTTCGGCGGTATAGCCGTTGAGTTGTTGTTGAAACCAACGATTGATCGGCACAGCAAAGCCTTGCTTTTTTTTGACAAGGGTTTCAGGCGGCAGATATTTTAGCAGCAGCTTTTTGAGCAGATATTTGGTCACGCCGTTCTGCATTTTGAAATGCACAGGCAAGCGGGCGGCAAATTCTACCAACCGGTAATCCAGCAAAGGTGCGCGGGTTTCGAGCGAGTGGGCCATGCTCATGCGATCGACTTTCATAAGAATGTCTTCGGGCAGATAAAGCTTGGCGTCCACATATTGCAGGCGCGCGAGTTTGTCTGCGCTTTTCAGGGTGGCGAGAATGTTTTGCCGCGGTGTTGTTGCATTAAAGGCGCTCAGTTCTCGCCGAATTGACCTGGTCACGATGTCTTCTTTGATGTAGGGATAAATCCCAAGCGCTTGTGGACCGTCATCGCTGGTCGCATATGCGGCGTACTTCAAAAAATTACGCGCCCGCGCCTGAATTGGCAGCGCATGCGCAATGGGGACAAGAAATTTTCTGCGGAGCCTTCGCGGGAGTCTTTTGATTGTCGAGTATTGATCTTTCTGCATGTAGCTACGATAACCTGCAAACAACTCGTCGCCGCCGTCGCCGGACAGAATGACCGTAACATGCTTGCGCGCCAACTGGGAGACGTAATAAGTGGGAATCGCGGAAGCATCGCCAAAGGGCTCATCAAAATACCAAACCAGTTTCGGCAGAATGTTGATAGCATCGGTGGAGACCTTCAAAACGTTGTGCTCAACTCCGCAATGCGAAGCCACTCTCCGTGCATCATCAACTTCGGAGAAGCCTTCTTCGGAAAAGTCGATGGTGAACGTGCGCACCGGCTGCTGGTTGAGCTTTGCCATCATCGCAACGATGGCGCTGGAATCCGTGCCGCCGCTCAGAAAAGCGCCAAGCGGCACCTCGCTGATCAGGCGCAAATCAACCGCTGAGGTCAGCAGGACTTCAAGCTCTTCGACAAGTTCCTCTTCGGATTTGAGAACGCCGTTTTCCGGTTCTGGCAAAGCCCAATAGTCTTCAAAAGACACAGTGCCGTCAAAAAAAGTCAAATACTGTGCGGCCTGCATCTTGCGAATGTGCTTGAAAATCGTCAGCGGCGCTGGAATATAACCGAAGGTCAAATAGTGATTGAGCGCCTCGAAATCGATCTCGCGCGGAACATTTGGCGCGGAGAGAATGGCTTTCATTTCCGAGGCAAAAACCAAGCGCGCGCCTTGATGGAAATAGTAAAGCGGCTTCTTTCCCAATCGGTCTCTGGCCAGCAGCAGTTTTTTTTCGGCTTTGTCCCACAGCGCGAAGGCAAACATCCCTTGCAGGCTTTCGACGCAGCGCTTGCCCATGAAATGATAGGCAGCAAGAATGGCTTCGGTATCCGAACGCGTCCGAAATCGAAATCCCTGCTGTTCGAATTGCTGGCGCAGCTCTTTGAAATTATAAATCTCACCGTTGAAGCTGATGACGTATCTTCCTAGCCAGTCGTGCATGGGCTGATCGCCGCTTTCCAAATCGATGATCTTCAAGCGACGATGTCCCAAAGCGATGTCGTCATCGAGGTGCGCGCCCTCGCCGTCCGGTCCGCGATGCCGCAGCATTTGCCCCATGCGTTGCAACAGCGTCTCCGCTTCGGGTTGTTTCAATCCGTTTTGTGTAAATCCGTAAATGCCGCACATGTTAGACTGAATGTTCAGATCAAAGCTGGAGTGGTGAAATTAGAAGGCAAAGCCCGGCACCGATACCCGGCTTGACAATTGTGCTGGCCTGACCGACTTTCGGTTGGTGATGTTTCTGGAAAAAAAGTTTGCATAGAGATCTTCGTGCTTGCGAACGAAAGTTTCGATACAATGATGGCGTTCGACGTATCGCCTGGCAGAATCTGACAGCATTGCTCTAAGCGCGGGATTGGTCATCAGCTCGCCAATGGCCTGCGCCAATTTCTCGGGTGACTGCGGCTCCACTAACAGACCGTGCTTGCGATCCTTCACAATGAAGGGCGTGCCGCCGGCGCGCGTCGCCACAATGGCGGCACCGCATCCCATCGCCTCGAGCAAGGTATTCGACATGCCTTCGTACAAAGAGCTATTGGCATAGACATCGAAGGCTTGCATGTATTTTTCCACCTGCGGAGTGGGTTTGACAATGCGAAGGGCAGGGGAGAGGTCCAACTCAGTGGCGAGCTGGCGAAGCGCTTGTTGAGCATGCCGATCTCCCTCTCCGACGATGACGAGCGCAGCATTGGGATGGTGCTGATGAATGAGGGAAAACGCGCGCAACAGCGTCGGCAAATCCTTGACCGCGGTGAAACGCCCGGCCACGGTGCCGATCACAAAAGCGTCAGAGGGCAATCCTACGTTCTGCTTGCAGATTTCGCGCAGGTGTGGCGGGCAGAATCTCTGACGATCGATGCCATTTGGCGTAATCGTTATCTTCTTTTTATTTACTCGCCATTGTTGTGCCATGCGGTATGCGATGTCTGGTGAGACGGTGGTGAAGTGATCGGTTTGGGACGCCAGCATGATTTTGAAGAGTCTTTTGTGCATGCGCTCACTCAAATCCGCGGCTTCGAGTCCGTGTTCGCCATGGATGAAGACAGGCACGTGCGCCAATCGCGCCGCCAGAAAGCTGTAAAGCCAGGTTTCCCAGTTGTGCGAGTGGACGATGTCCGCGCGCTGCTGCATAAAGAAGTTCGCCAACTTGCGCACCAATCCCCAGTCGCGCCCGGCTTTTCTCTGCACGACGGCAAACTCGACATCATCGCGCAGCGCACTCCTGACCTGCTCATCAAATCCACGCAACGAAATGAGGGAAGGATGGAATACGTCGCGACGAATGTTGTTGACGACTTTCACAACCCCGCCTTCCAGACCGCCATAGCTCAGACGCCCGATGACGTGTAAGACTTTGATATTGTTTGATCCTGTCAAAACACTGCTGTCCGGTTTAAAGCAGTAAAACGAGTTGTGCTGCATTGAGGGAGTTCTGCTGCGGGGCCAGCTTTCGATTAGCGGCCAGGAGCAGAGCAGT
>QEVD01000503.1 GCA_003576975.1 Candidatus Zhuqueibacterota bacterium | reverse complement strand
AGCCTGCATCAAATCCGCATCTTCAAGATGATCGTACACATCCATATTGGAATGATGGGTGCGCGGGCTGTAGGAGACCGGATCTTGTATGAATTGGAAACCCGGCAATCCCACCGCATCGAAGGCGAGATGATCGGTGCCACTGGTATTCCGAATCGTCAGCGTGGTCGCGCCCAAATCTTCGAAGGGCTTGAGCCAGGCTGCGAAAATCGGACGCACCATTTCATTGCCCTGCAAATACACGCCGCGAATCTTGCCGGTGCCGTTGTCAAGATTGAAATACGCTGAAAGTTTTTCGTGCGTCGGCGTGAGCCGCATGGTCGCCGGATCGCCGAAATGCTTTTTCACATAAGCGCGTGAGCCGAGCAGGCCCTGCTCCTCGCCGGTCCACAGCGCGATGCGAATTGTACGCCGCGGCTGCACGTTCAGCGCTTGCAGAATGCGCACTGCCTCCATCATCACGGCGCAGCCCGAGGCATTGTCGGTTGCGCCCGTGCCCGCATGCCACGAATCAAGATGGCCGCCGAGCATGACGATTTCATCCTTCAGCTTTTTATCGGCGCCGGGAATTTCGGCCACGGTGTTGTAGGCCAGCGAATCACTCTCATAAAACTTGTTTTGAATGTTGGCCGCCAGCTTCACCGCCACGCCCTTCTCGATCAAGCGTACCATGCGGTTGTAATGCTCGATCGCCATCACCACCGAAGGCAAGCCCTCGGGCGCGCCGATAGTGCGCGAGCCGCCGCCCTGCACGAAAACCGTGCCGAAGTCGCCTTTGCGGCTCGGTTGAATCACCGCCACCGCGCCCTCATCCTGAAAAAATTTCGACGCTTTGTCGCGCAGCTCGCGCATGCGGCGGAACTCTTCGCGGCGCGCAGCCCAATCCGAGCGCCCGCCCGGCATTTCCATTTGCGCCAGATCGGCCAGCTCTTTTTCATCATAACGGTCGCCGTCCGGTTCATTCTTGAATTGCGCTTCCACCGGCGGGCGGGTGAGCACGATCGCGCCGCGCAGCTTGCCTTTGTATTTTTCCAAATCAGCAGCGGATTCGACTTTGGCATAAACCACGGCAGCAGTGACGGCGCCGTTGGTGCTGCCGGTCCAGGCTTCGGGATAGGCGATCAGCGGCGCATAATAAGGCTCCACCATCTCGAACGAAAATTTTTCCATGGTCCAGCCGCGGCCGAATGCGCCCCAGCTTTCCAGCTTCGCGTTGACCAGTCCCCATTCGCCGAGTTTCTTCGCGGCCCATTCTCCCGAGGCTTTCATGCTCGGCGCTCCGGTGAGGCGCGGGCCATGCACGTCGGTGAGGTAACTCGCGATCTCCATCACCTTCGAGTTGTTGAAACCCTCGTTTTTGATGCGGCTCACCATGCGCAGATCGACATTCTCCTGCGCCAGCAGCAGCACGGGAACCAGCAACAGCATGCACCACGAGGCGGTGTGACGTCTTCTCATCTCTCACTCCTGCATGATTGGGGTGAAATGCTTTATGATTTGAGTGGGGTGAAAATACAAAATGAAGGGGATTCGGGCGAGGCTTTTTTTGGGCGACACAGAGATTTTCTGATTCGCATTTCAGGCATGTTTCACCTGCTGGATTCCATTGGCACAATTTGCTTGACAGAGCAAGCACGGACTTGTAAATTCATCTCGTGTAGCCGCCATTAAAAGGGTTAATATCATGTCACATTCAATCACAAAGGCACCGATACAAACGCAAAGGCTTTGTTGCTTCTTTGTGATCGTCGTTCTCGTAACTGGCGGCAGAGTACAGACTTTGAACAGCAGCGTGGTCTCGGTGTCGCGCATCGCAACTGTGTCGGCTCGCAATGCCCTCGCCTACAATAACTCTACCAAACTCGTTCGCGGATACGACGGTCAATTGCATCTTGTTTACCATGATGAAGGAGAAATTTTTTATACTGCTTCAAACAACAATGGCACAGCATGGAGCTCGCCCATTAATATCAGCAACAGTGCCGGTGAATCTGTTTTTCCTGCTTTAGCAGTTGATTCTACTCGCAAGCACTTTATTTGGCAGGATGATTCTGATCCAAATGACCTGACTCGTATTGACGGCAAGCAGCGAATATGGTTCAAAAGCTTTCGCCAGACTAAAGATGATTCGCTGCGCTTTCCATATCCAATAGGCGAATCGGTTGGCGATGTGCTCACCCCATCGTTGGCAGTAAAAGATGGCAAAACATTGTTAGCCGTTTGGGCCGCTGACCTGGGACTTACTATTGGCTGGGAAATTAACATATCAACCGGAAACTTGATCGAAAACGGCCGGCTTGATTTATATGATTGGACATATCCTGCAATTCCCGGAACGGCGTTGGGTTTGAGCAGTTCGTTTTTTCCCTCAATCGCCGTGGTTGGCGAGGTTTCATATGTTGCGTGGCAAGAATTGAACGTTTTTGATACTCCTTACGCCATGTTTCGATATCGGAATGGTGAGCATTGGTCTGTCGCACAGAATTTGGCAATTGCAACAGAATTTCCCGGGGCAGACGGTCTCGGAATTCCCTCACTTGCACTTTCAGATGATGGCAGAGCGTTCTTGGGTTTTGGGTTAAAGTATTATTCCCCTCCCTTGACAGTGGACGATATTTTCGTGGTATCGTATATTGAAAATGACACTCTCGGACAAAGCGACGGAGTGCAATTGAGCCGTACGCCGGAGCCGGATTCTGCGGTCAAATTAGCCATATGTTTCGGCCACACAATTATTGCCGCGTGGGAAACGGCCGCTGAAAGCATTAGGCGGATTTATTTTTCAAAGGCGTCCATTGACAATTATGACGAGACTTGGGCCGCCCCAAATCTTATATCCGATCCTGCCGTAAGCGCACATGATCCTCAAGTCGCGGCTATTGCACCGGATACGTTGCTTTTTGTTTGGTTGGAAGGAAGCAAGCCGCCATTTGAAATTGTTGCCCGAAAGTATCCGCCTTCAACATCTTCAGTTGACAACCCGCATAAGCGCGAGGACAACAGGGCGCCCAAATCGTTTGAGATGGCAATCTTTCCCAACCCGGCTCACACCTTCGCAAGCTTTGAAGTCACTGCTCTGGAAGCTGCGAGGTTGTCAATCAAAATCTTCAATATTCATGGGCAACTGATCAAATCAGTTGTTGGCGAAGAAATACCTCCATTGCGGGCTAATTATTCTTGGGATTTGACGGATGAGCAGGGCAATTTGGTGGCCAATGGCTTGTACTTCGTGATTGCTGAAACGAATCAAGTCCGTGCGACGAGCAAGCTATTAGTATTGAGATAAGTGGTCTCTTTTGTGAGGCTTTTCTACCAATCCGCCCGCACGGAAAACACCGCCTGCCGGCGATGCGCCGTCGCGCCGGCGGCGAATCCCGCATTTTGCCGGCGTTCCCATTCGAATTCCAATCCCAGATAAACATCCCGCCAAATTTGATTTTCGAGAGTGAAATTCAAATCGAGAGTTT
>QEVD01000502.1 GCA_003576975.1 Candidatus Zhuqueibacterota bacterium | reverse complement strand
GCCATGGTCGTGCTGGGCTTGTTGTGGATTCCGTTTATCGGTCTGCTCAGCGACGAACGCATGTATGTTTATCTGCAAAGCGTGCAGGCCTATGTTTCGCCGCCGATTGCCGCCTGCTTTCTTTTTGGAATTTTGTGGAAGCGCGTCAACGGCAAAGGCGCCATTGCCTCATTACTCACCGGACTGGTGCTGGGCGCGTTGCGTTTCGTGCTGGAGATCCAACACAAAATTTCGCCATTGGCGAATGAATGGCTGAGATACCTCGCCACCGTCAACTTTCTGCATTATGCGGTTTTCCTCTTCGTCGTGTGCTCCGGTGTTTTGGTTGCCGTGAGTTTGGCGAGTGAAGCGCCGATTCGAAAGAAATTAACGCATCTCACCTTCTCGGAAGCGGGCGAAATCATGTGGGAACGCACGCGCTGGCACACCGTGAACGTGGCGGCCTCTGTCGTTCTGGTTATTCTTTTAATTGCGCTTTGGTGGGGATTTCGTTAATATTGCCGGCGTGCATGAGAAGCCAAATGTTGAATTCATGAAAAATAATATGTGAGGGTAGCACCATGAAAAGCGTAAGATTGGTAGGCCTGTCTTTACTGGCTTTCAGCCTGGCGCTGAAGCCAGCCGCCGCTCAAACCAAAGATCCCGCCGCACTGCACAAAGTTAATTTCACCTCTTCGAATCTGCCGATCGTGGTGATCGACACGCACGGCCAGGCGATTCCCGATGAGCCGAAAATCGAGGCTGACATGGGCATCATTTACAACGGCCCGGGCGTGCGCAACAACCTCACGGACCCCTTCAATCATTACAACGGCAAGATCGCCATCGAAATCCGTGGCTCCAGTTCGCAACAATTTCCCAAAAAGCAATACGGCTTTGAAACCAAAGATGCGCAAGGCGAAGATCTCGATGTGTCTTTGTTGAACATGCCGGAAGAAGCCGATTGGATCTTGTCCGCCTCCTACTCCGATAAAACGTTGATGCGCAATGTCCTGGCGTACAAGCTGGCCAATGACATGGGCCGCTATGCCAGCCGCACGCAATTTTGCGAAGTGGTGTTGAACGGCGATTATCACGGCGTGTACATGCTCATGGAAAAAATCAAGCGCGACAAGAATCGCGTGAACATTTCGAAGATGGAGCCTACCGACATTTCCGGCGACGCGCTGACCGGCGGCTACATCATCAAAATCGACAAGCTCGAAGGTTCGGATACCGACGGCTGGTATTCTACGTTCCTGCCTTATCCCGGCGCGTGGCAGAGGATTTACTATCAGTACGACACGCCCAAATTGGAAGATCTCGCGCCCGAGCAGATATCTTATATCAAGAACTTCGTCTTCACCTTCGAGAACTTGATGACCAAGCCGGAGTACGCCGATCCGCAAAACGGCTATGCGCAGTATATCGATATCGATTCGTTCGTCGATTATTTCATTCTCAATGAAATCTCGCGCAATGTCGATGGCTATCGCCTGAGCACGTTCATGCACAAAGATCGCGACAGCAAAGGCGGCAAGCTGAAAATGGGCCCGGCATGGGATTATGATCTCGCCTTCGGCAACGCGGATTACTACAACGGCGCGATGCTGGCGGACTGGCAGGTTGATTTTCGTGTGCAATCTGACGGCTTTCAAATCCCGTTTTGGTGGCAGAAGCTGATGCAAGATTCCACTTTCACCAACCGCGTGTATGCCCGCTGGCGCGAGCTGCGCACAAACGTTTTGGAGATTTCGCACGTTCACGCTTATCTCGATTCCATGGCCGCTTACATCGACGAAGCGCAAAAACGCAACTTCGAGCGCTGGCCGATTTTAGGCACGTACGTTTGGCCGAATGCCTTCATTGGACAAACCTATGCCGAGGAGCTGAACTACCTGAAAGAATGGCTCAATTTGCGCATGCTGTGGATGGAGGCGAGAATTCCAGGGCAGCCCAGCAGCGTTGGCGAAAACAATGGCTTTACGCCTGAAGATTTTATGCTGGAGCAGAATTATCCCAATCCCTTCAATCCTGCCACGACGATTGTGTTTCATCTGCCGCGCAGCGGCCGCGTTTCTCTCAAAATCATTGATGTTGCAGGGCGAGAAGTCATGACATTGGCCGATCAGTTCATGAAGGCAGGCAGGCATGAGGCGACATTCGAGGCACAAGGAATTGCCAGCGGCGTGTATTTCTACCGTTTGCAAATGGGCGATTTTTCTCTCACAAAAAAACTTGTGCTCAGCCAATAGACACCGCCTGAAAACACCACCGCCCGGGCGATTTCTCACTGCTGTGCAAACAATGTAGAGCGCCATTTATAGCGTTTTACATTTGTCTGCCGATGTTGTCATCCCGCCGGGCGAGATGACATCTTCGCTCAATCGCAAAACGCTATAAAGAGACTGAACAATTGCAGCAGAACATGAAGCCCATGACTCAAAAACTTCTCGCACGATTTGCGCTTGTCTTTTTGCTCCTCAACGGGATTGCGTTCAGCCAAAGCAAGCCCTATCGCGGCGCGGAATATCGCACGAAAGAATCCTACACCTACGGCCGCTTCGAAGTGCGCATGAAATCCGCTGCCGGCAGCGGCATTTTGACGACGTTGTTCACCTATCATGATTCCTCCCCGTTTTCCGTCGCGAACTGGAACGAAATCGACATCGAGATCATGGGGCGCTACTCCAACGAAGTGCAATACAACACCATCACGCCCAATCGCATCGATCATGTCCGCCGCCAGGTCGTGAAATTCAATCCGCATCTCTCGTTTCATGTGCATGCGTTCGAATGGACGCCCGACTATGTCGCGTGGTTCGTCGACGGTTACGAAGTGTATCGCCAAACCGAAGCTCACGTCGCGACGCTGACTCGGCCGCAAAAAATTATGATGAATATGTGGCAACCGACGGCCGTGGCCTGGGCCGGCGCCTTCGATCCCAACACTCTGCCGTTTTATGGCTATTATGATTGGGTGAAATATTACGCCTACACGCCGGGAGAAGGCGACAATTTCACGTTGCAATGGACGGATAACTTCGACAATTGGGATCAAAGTCGCTGGGACAAAGCCACGCACACCTTTGATGGCAACAATGCACAATTCATTCATGACAATATCGTTTTCCGCAATGGCTACATGATTCTTTGCTTAACGACGCCTGAAGCCACCGGCTATCGCGGCGGCACGATCATCGACCTCGACATCAATCCGCCTTATCTCGTCTGGGCCAGAGCGGAGGCAAACAGATTTCTGGCTTTCTTTTCGGAAGAAGTTGAAAAAGTCTCGGCGGAAACGATTTCCAATTATACCATTGCAGGCGCGACCATTCAGAGCGCGAGCTTGCAGCCGGGCAATAAAGTGGTTGCACTACAAACGGATTCGTTGGATTTGACGCAAAGCTTCGAAGCTTCGTGCTGGTGGCCAGCGGCATCAAAGATCGTTCGCCGGCAGCGCTGCAAATGGGCGTGCAATTCACCAATGTTGCCAACAGCCTGGCGCTGCCGCTCGGCATCAATCTCGGCGGCACGAGCGAAGCCAATTTCCGGGCTGATCAAATTTGGGATTATTATCAGGAATATGGCACTTCCGGCGGAACCGCGCGCACGCGACCGGCGGGCACAACGATTTCAGGAACAAATCAGCCCGAGATTTACCAAACTGAGCGCGAGGGATTGAATTTTTATCGCGTGCGTGTGCCCGAGGGCAAGTATCGCGTCACGTTGATGATGGCAGAATCCGAGCATGATCTCAGCGGCCAGCGGGTGTTTGATGTTTACGCCGAAGGCCGCTTGCTGGTTGATAATCTCGACATCATTGCTGAAGCCGGTAAAAATGCGGCGCTGGAAAAAACGTTTTCAGACATCGCTGTGACTGACGGCGTGCTTGATTTTTATTTTGACGCAGAAGCCGATGCGCCAACTTTAAGCGGATTGCTGGTTGAGCGCACAGCATCTACTGCCGTGCGCCAGAGTGAAATGCTTCCTGCAGATTTTGCTTTGGGAATTTATCCCAACCCGTTTAATCCTTCGGCAAAAATTACTTATTCACTGGCAACGCCGGGGACGGTTGAGTTAACGCTTTTCGACATGAACGGCCGGCAAATCCGAACACTAGTGCGGGAGTTTCGTCCTGCCGGCAGTCAGCAGATTCTTCTCGACTCGCGCGGCTTGAGCGCCGGCATTTATTTCGTGCGCCTGCAATTTGAAGGAGAGCTTCTCGCGCAGCGCAAGGCCGTTTATCTGAAATGATGAATCGATCCGCCGCAGAGAGCCTGTGGGTCACTACAATTTTGAAAAGCATACTCTGCCATCATTGTCATCCAGGAAGGATCTTGTGAAGCTGCCGTCCTAAACCGGCAATTCACAAGATTCCTGCGGAATGAAATATTCACTCAGTCGAAAACGCTGTAAATCCGATCGCCAAAGCCGAACACCTCCCGATGAATCGCCGAAAAAAAATCGTCTTCTCCCTCTTGATGGCGCTGTTGCCCATCGTGATCTTGATTCTTCTCGAGCTGGTTTTGCGCGGGTTCGGCGCATTCCGCCAGGAGCCGTTTATCCTGGAAACGACTCACAAGGGCAAAGAGTACTACCAATTCAACCAATGGGTTGCCAAACGCTATTTCGATCCCCGCAAAGTCTCGGTGCCCGGATTGCATCCCGAGAAATTCCTCAAAGCAAAAACCTCCAAAACTTTTCGCATTGTTTGCCTGGGCGGCTCCACCACCGCGGGTTTTCCGTTTGATTGCCAGGTTCCGTTTCCGGTGCAGTTGCGTTATCTCTTAACGCATGCCTATCCTGATTATCAATTCGAAGTACTCAACGCCGGCATCTCCGCGGTGAATAGCTTCACGGTGCTCGACTTGCTGCCCGATATTCTCGCGGCCTCGCCGGATTTGATTCTCATCTACATGGGCCACAATGAGTTTTATGGCGCCTACGGCAGCGCTTCGACTGTGTCTATCGGGCAAAACGGCAGATTGATTCGTTTTTATCTCAAACTGCAAAAGCTTCACCTCGTGCAAATGCTGAAGCGCGCGGTTTCAGCTTTGCGCACTGCGCCCGAAATAAAACCCGGCAACAAAACGCTCATGGCCGGCGTAATTCGCGATCAAGAAATTCCGCTCGGCTCGGAGAAATATCGCGCCACACTTTCCAACTTCGAAGATAATCTGAACATTCTTTTGGCCGCGTGCGTTGCGCGAAAGGTGCCGGTGATCTTGAGCAATCTCGTTTCCAATATTCGCGATCTGCCGCCGTTTGCCAGCGCGCAACCGCAAACGGCTAGCGCCGTAGTCGTGCAGGAACACCGCGACTTGATGGCGGCCGGTGATCAACTCATGCAAAGCGAAAATTATGTTGAAAGCGCAACCTTCTATCACAATGCCTTGACTCTCGATTCCACCGCAGCAAATCTCTGGTATAAATTAGGCCAGGCCTATCTTACGCAGTATGATTCTGCCGCGGCCCGGTATTTTTTGATGGGTGCGAAAGATCGCGATGTCATTCGTTTCCGCGCCAGCGAACAGGTGAATCAAGTTATCGCCGCGGCAGCGGCGCGACATAAAGCGTCATTGGTCGATATGCAGCAGATGTTTGCCGCGCGCTCGGCGCAAGGGTTGATCGGGAATAATATCATGGTCGATCATCTTCATCCGGATCCGAACGGTTATTATCTCATGGCGAAGACGTTTTATGATGCGATCAATGCCTCCGGTTTGCTGCGGCAACGCAACACCAACTTCGCGCCGGAAGAGCAGCCGTATTTCGTCACGGATTTGGATTGGGACATTGGCCGTATCAAAATATTCGAGATGATTCATCGCTGGCCGTTTCCCGAAAAAGCGGTGACGTTGGCAGATTACCAGCCGCACGGCGATCCTGCCGCCGCGGGCATTGCACGCGATTATCTTTTCGTCGACAACGTCTGGTCGCGCGCGCATTACAAAATGGCGGAGAATTACGTGCAGCGCCAGGATTACTCGCGTGCGCGCCGCGGATCCCTATCCCTACCAACAAGTCGCGAAAACGTACGAGATCGAAAAGAATTGGAATCAGCGTGAAGCGTTTTTGCAAAAAGTGCTGCCGCTCTCCGAGCAAAAAGGCATGATCCTCTATCAAATCGCGCTGGCGCAGTGGCAGCAAAAAAATTTTGACGCCGCCTGCCAGTTCATGGCGCAGGCTCTGAATCATCCGGACTTGAATCGCGCCGAGAAACAAAACGCGCGCTTTTATCTCGCCGGCTTTTATGCTGACGCCCAAAACGTTGATATGGCCAAGAGGGTATTGGTCACGATGCTCGAAGAAGATCCAGGCTTTCAACCGGCGAGGGTCTTTTTGCAGCGGCTCAGCGCCACGCACGAGTAGGCGATTAGCTTTTCAAAGTTAGAATAAAATTCTGAAAGTTTATGGCAGGATAATTTGTCGGCAGAACGATTTGAAATAATTCTGCCGATAAATCATCCTGCCAAAGTTTTTTCGGCGATGCTCGGTGACTTCGGCGTATTTCGGTGGAAAAACTTTATCGCCAATGGTCACCGAGTTTCACCGAATAGTTTTTTGTTGCTTCGCAGCACTGCTGTCCGGTTGAGCGCTTTTCGTGTCGCCCAAGGGGCAAAAAGCGCCCATTTTTCCCGAGTCCAGTCTGAAATTGGCGATTACGTTACCCT
>QEVD01000017.1 GCA_003576975.1 Candidatus Zhuqueibacterota bacterium | reverse complement strand
GGGGTTCATGTCGCTCATGTCTTTAACAATCAGAAATAAGCTGCCGCCCCAGAATAAAAAGCCAAAATTCTTAGTCTTGAAGATTATGTCGTCCAGGTTTTTAATGGTGCTGTGAATCAGGTCGATTTCTTTTAAGAGCAGCTCCCAGCGGTGTTGGCGGCGATGGGTGAAAAGGTCTTCCATGAATGGTTGGCACCTGTGAAAAATTTTTCACCGCTTCATTCTGCCGTGCACAATCAGCAATACTATCGTGATGATCGTAGCAGTAATGGCAATAATTTGTAACAGGCCAGCTAACGAATCTGACTCTGTGCCCTTGGACTGTTCCTGTACCGCCCACCCCAGTGTTATGGCCAGGATTTGCGAAATGACAATCAAACCGCTGATGGCGAATGTACCGAGCAGGCCAAAACCGGAAAATCGCTGCGATTCCCGTTTGATAGTCTGCTCCCATGTCAAACCGGGCAGCTTTGTCTCGATTTCGTCGCGGATATAACGCGCCAGTTTGATCATGATGACGCCCTGATGCACCCAGCTCAACGTGAGAAACATGGCGATAATCGGATAAATAAACAGCGGCATGGATGAAGGCGCTTCTCCCTGCAACCCAAGCGGGAACAAAACGCTCATGGCGATGAGCAACAGACCAGAAATCTGAAATCGAAACTGGATGCGCTGCTGGATGTCGTTGCGCAGCGTTTTGTATTCTTCCAAAAGGGCTTGGAAATAAACACTATCTGGTTTGTCTGTCATGAATGTACCGCGTTCGTATCATTGAAGGGCCTGGAAGAATGTCCTTTTTATTGACAGAAAAAGCAACTTTACAGTGCTTCCGATTTGGCTGTGCTACCTAACACGGAGCTGTAACCAAAAAAACAAAAGCGCACGCAAAGGCGCAGAGACGCAAAGTCACCGCAAAGTCCTTTGCCTTTTTTTGCGCTGAGTTTACGCTTGAGAGACTAATTACTGCTTTGTTTCTTTTGCTTTACTCTCCAGCTCATCAACAGTAACTTTCAAGTTCCTTTTCTGCCAATTGTTCACCCAGACCCCCAATATGAAACTTGCCAACCAGGAGATCATAAAGAACCACAATGCACTTGTATTCAACCTTCCTGAGTTGATTAGGCCGACAGCGCTAACATATATCCATCCACTCATGACCGTTGGGTAAATGACCAAGGCAGCACCCGCCGCACCAAGAAAACCTCCGAGGGCGGCTTTTTGTCGAAAATTGAAAGCTCCGTATTGCCACAAGTCGGGGACAAGCTCTTTTTCCAATCTTTTTGCGCAGGCAATAAGGCCTCTGCATTTCTGGATGCCGCGAAGTTCGTAGAAGAATAAACCAATAGTGATAAGCGCTCCGAAAATCCCAACAGGGAAAAGATGAACTGACAACTCATCAGCAGGTTTCTTATCACTGAAAAGAAAAAATATGCCGGCGCCTGTGGCAATGGGAAGCGAGGCCAATAATTTGGCTCTAAAATCAGCAATCTGATCATGAGATGCACAAATTCGCTCATAAGCTGTTTTTTTACTTTCCAATTTTGTTTCAGCCATTCTGAGTTTCACAATTTTTAAAGGTTGTCGCAAAAATTTGTGGGGTCAGGGATTAACCAGCCATATAATAATCAGTGTTAACAGAAGAATTCCATAAACTCCTATCGTATAACCATGATCAATCAGGCGTTGTCGGAATGGACCTCTCACAGGGGGCTCTTTTGCCCACAGTTTATCCCAGATTTCGGCATTTCCAATGGACTTTAGGTATCGTCTAATTTCTATGGCATCTCCAACATGCCGCAGTTGAATCTTGCGAAAATAGATGTCAACAAAAGATAAGACAGTAGTTGCCCCGATTGCCAGCAACAGTAGAGGTGATCCTTCCTCAGGTTTCTTCTGAAAAACAAATCCAATCAGGGCAACAACTAATGTTGTCGTCCATATTTTTATGTTGAAAAGAATGGTATCGAGATGATTGACTCTGTTGGTCTCAATTTCAAGTATCTTGAGCAATTTGTCTTCTTCATTCATCTGAACTCATTCTTTCATAGAAATTAGGAAAAGGCCCAAACCCAAGATAACAACGATAATATGCAGCGTCACCCAGAGATGGCGCTCATAAATCCGTCTCGCCAGGATTGGCCCGACCTCTTCAGCGGCAACGTTCTCCGCATGTTTTTCGTATGTGTCTCGAGTTTTTAGCACTGGCACTATTTTGATTAATTCTTCCTGGTATTGCAGCGCAATGCTCTGCCAGTAGTGATATCGTTCTTGTTGCTTTCGCACCCAGACCACGCCAAAAATACCGATCACACAAACCGCGATGGCGCCGCCGCTATCAACAAGACCTTTTATTTCATTGTCATGTCCGATGATAGCGATAATCGCTCCAACCACAACTAAAAGAATGTTGGTGGTTGTTGCTGCCTTGGCATTGTGATCCATGGCCATATTGAAATAGTGCTGAAATGTGGCCTGGAGGATGTCCGCGCTTTTCTCGATATCGACATACTCTTTTAGGCCAGCATTGGAAGAGATTTTGTCACTTGTGGTCATAAGCACCGCCTTCAGTACGCTCTTCAGCTTTATCACTTCTTGCAGTAATCATGGGACGTCTTGCCTGGCATGTGCAACAAAATCTTGATCGGTAATTTCATCGCCTTCAATCATGTCGATCATATGCGACTCTACTATTTGAACACTTGTATGCAAACATATTGCTTTCTAAACTCAAACCCGCGATCGGGCCAAGATTTTGTGTACTTGATTAATGCCTCCCGCCCCGGCTCAAAATCTACACCATTGATCCTGCAATCAGCATCAATGCTGCCATCATCTTCTCTCATGCCAAATAGACGCACGCCAAAAAATTCTTTGCTTTCCAAATGACGGCCAAATGCTTCGACGCTGTTCATGAAGAGACAACAGGGGCAAAAGGGATGTTCATCATTCTCCAAATCTGCTGTATTCGTGACAAAATGCGCCGTTGGGCCAAGGACGATTCTTCTTTCATAGGCACCAAGCTTTGGGTCATGAAATGTCTTTTTCAGTGGGTTGCAGTGTATCAACTCTTTGTTGAGAGAGTCTAGCAGAACGATCAAATCCGTATCAATCCAATATCGAAAACCCTGGGAGGCAGCGTCAATGGGATTGTCACCGGTGGCATGTTGATACTCATACAATCCGTTCGGGATCAATTTTTGATGGCCAACTTCAATCGTAGTCGTTGATTGTACACTTCCGTTTTCCAATGGCTCGATCGAGACGATCTGCGGTTGCAGAGTGAAGCCTGATTCAAGCTCTAACCAGCCCTCGCGGGTTTTATGTTCAATCTTTTGGGATTGCAACACCGCAGACAAGCTTATGACGAGATCAACTTTTTGTTCCCAGGTTTTTTGCCCGCTGGCAACGCCTATTTTGAATGCGGAACCATCACCGGGGTTGGTTTTTGAAATCGATGGTTTTGCCGTTTTTGAACGAAACCAATCTGCCATAACCGCATCTCGCTAAAAATATACTCTAAGCAAGCCGCTTGCTCAGTTGATCCACTCTTTTTAAGATGGTCGGGATTCTATGTTCGCCATGCATGCGCATGATGAAGCCTTTTGCTTCTGCTGCACCGATCCCGACTGCTGTCACATACAAGGCGCGCTTGCTTCCTCCCCTGAAAATCTCTGTTTCCGCCGGCGTGTCTTTGAACCGGCTCTTGGCCACACCGATGATGACGGACTTTCCCTCAAGCGCCTCATACAAATGCTTGCCGAAGCCGGGCTTTTGGTTGCCGTCAAGATAGACATAACTGTCAATGACGATGAATTCCGGCAATTGCTCGAGCTGTTGCAAAAGCGCCAAGACGCAAGGCAGCTCGCGCTTGTAAAATTGGCCCGGTTCATACTCTGCAACGGTGAGAATTGGCGCGATCAATTCCTCCGCAGGCTCACTATCCTGCCAGTTTTGAAACAACGCTCCTGCTGCAACAGCTTTGTCATCTCGATAATCGACATCAACGGCAAGAATCATACTTGGAAAAGAGTTCTTAATTGTTAATTATTCGCAGAACTTCGTTACTTCCAATACTTATCAGGCCTTCCGTGTCAACCACAAAAACTCGATAATAATACAATCCATCAGAAAGCCGTTCAGTATCAACATAAAAAGTGCTGTCAACTGCACCAATGGTGCCGATCAAAGCAGAAGAGAGTGTCACGCCGGGAGAATTTGCCCGATACATCCTATAAGCAGCAAAATCCGAAGCCAGGCTTTTTGTCCAATTGAACCTTTTTGATTGGTCATCAAAGCTTAAGGTTGTCCTATCGGGGGGAACTGGCCCCAGTCCGATGTTGACTGCAAACGTGCTCTCAGTGATATTGACTGTTGAAATGCCCTGGTACTGAATGAACTTGTTTGCATCGTAAGCAGATGCTTGAAAAGTTCGGTTTTCGCCTATTGGTACGGAGATCGTTCCCTGTGCGCTGCGCCCGGTAACGCTAAGCTCCTTTACCACAAGCTCCTTATAGCTTGCTGTCCCAAATTCACCAGTAAATACTGTGACCACAACTCTTGTGATCGTTGTCACAGAGCCAGGCTTCTTGAGATTCTCAGAAGCAGTGAGATCAATCTCCAATGTAATCTGAGTCGAACCTTCCGGTGCTAATAAATTTTGGCATGAAGTGGTGACAAGCACTAAAAGGCAGGTAAGCAAAGAAATAAAATGTTGCAGGGACGGTTTGTGATCTAAGTATTCAACCATAAAAATTTCCTCCAAGGCAATGACCTTTACCAACTAACCGTGATTGTACCTGTGGCCATATTTTCATCCGATCCTCCTGCCACCATTATGGCCACGCCCACGCCTGCCGCAGCCGCTGTCGCGCCGAGCCAAAATCCCGGTTTTCTCCAAAGTGGGGTTTTCCAAATCGTCGCATTGTTCGTCTCAATAAAACCGAGATAGGTGGAGGCCGGTTGAAGGCCAGGTGTGAACATTCGCGTTATCTGTCCATTGTTAAAGTGGACAACCTGCCCCACTTTCATGCTATCAGCCTCAGGATTGTCAGGAAAACTGAGTGTTCCCATTTGAAGATAAATCTCCCCAGTTCCATCATCGCGCACATGGTACAACGCCCGGGAGGTGCTGTTCGATCTTACAACACTCCGCAAACGCTGTGCTATTACTTCAAGTTCACCTTTGATTATTGTGATCACAGAACTACCTTGTTGAATTTCGATGGCAATGCGTCCTGAGCCATCCGTCGCTTCTTTTACCTGGTAGTTGCCATCTTTGGCTAAATCTGGATGCGGCACAAATGCAATCGTACCGTCTTGTTGCCTGCTCTTGATCTTGACTTTTACCCTGGCGTCACGCGCCAGACTCAAAAAGTCACGAGTGAAAAGGTGTTTATTTTTCTTTGCGTTCAGCCAGCTCTGTTGCGCCTCGCTTTTTATCTTAACAAGCGGGGTTTCATCAACAATATCGACCTCACCGCTTGATAAATTAGCAATCTTTAGAATGGTCGCCGCCCGTTCTTGCGCAAAGACAGGACAAAAAGTGAATGAGGCAAGCAGAAAAACTATTAGACTCTTTGTATTTGTTTTTGTGAACATAATAGCTACTCCTTCATGTCTGATAGGGATTTAGCAGGCTGGAAGACGTCAGCCAGACCATAATGAACCATCGATTTGATGTCACCGGCGCGCACGTACCAAATTCTTTTTTCGCGTCGGGAATAGAGATAGAAGATATCGCTTGATTTATGTATTAAGAGTAGCCGTCCGTCCTCGGGCCAAACCAAGTTCTTGCTGAGCACAACAATTTCAAACTCCGTTGAGACAGAGCGGCCATAGCCGTCATGCGCTGTAACAGTAATATTCGCTATCCCTTTGGAGATTGGCTCAACTATCAGCGTATTGCCAGCGATAGCAACCCTTCCAACTTCCGGAGCGCTTGATCGTGCCTTAAAAGTCAAGTGAAGGGAGTCCTCATCCAATATTCTAAATACCGCGGGATTGGCGAACAAATCACGGACAAATGATTGCTCACCCACAACCATCGTTTTCCGGGAGATGCTGGTACCAACCTCAGCACCCCACGTCTCGATTTCGTCCAGCACCCTGACGGAAAAAATGGTTACAGCTTCTTCGCCGGCGGCATCATTGGCGTATACAGTGATGTTTGCACTACCTTTTGTTAGCGGGCTCACTTTGAGCATACCTGCTTGCACCGTGGCCAATGCCACTTTGGGCGCATCTGATTTGGCGTCATACGACAACGAATCATTATCGGGATCCTTGAACGTGGCCGGCGAGGCGTTCAGATCATACTCGAACGGCAGCCCTGCTATTTCCAAAAACTGATTTCGAATAGGGTTTTCTGGCTCAGGCGGCAGATTCTTTTCAGCGGCAGAACTGCTGGTGGGTGCTGAAGGCTGCTCGGGCGCGATCTCTTTGAATTGAATTTTCGCTTCCTGATATCTTTTGTTCAGCAGCAAAGCTCCGTAATTAATCGGGAGCAAGATTATCTGTGTGCTAAATAGAATCAGGTTCAGCCCCAGCACCAAATTTTCAGCCACGGTTGCCGTCTTCTGATTTTCTCGGTCTTGCGAGAGCGCATATCGCAGGGTCAGACCAATAGCCAGCGTTAGCAAGAAAAGCTGAACAAAATATTTCTGTAATTTGCCTTCAGCCTGGTGCAGCACCAACTGTGTCAAGCTTTGATCATCTGCTGCAAGAAAAGTAAAATTGTCCGGCGCTTTGGGGCTTGCTTCGACAAAGAGCAAATTCTCGACTAAAGTGGCCCGTGACATCAGGCTGAGCGCCAGAATCTGCAGAATGACGAGCAATGCCAGAATCACTCGTTTCTGCTCAAAAATGCTCCTGATCCTTAGTGAAATTGACCAAGCCCAGGCGTACCGGCTTTTTTCTATTTTTGATGAAAATCTCCATAGTGGCAAGGGGAGGAGCAGTAGAATTGCCCAGGGCTCAAACAAGAGTAAAATAGTCTGCAAAACCAGAATGCTCGGAAGCATCGTCCAAAAAAGCGCGCCGGTATAAAGATACTGATTCAGATCCACCGGAATTCCGGTGAAGCCCAGCATCTTGAGATGGCTGCGCTCAGCCAGGTAGCCTGTAGCCGTAAGAATGACACTCACGCCGGTAAGTGAGCCGGCAACAAGCCCAAGAATTCGCGTAATGATTTTTATGAGACTATCGAGCATTGGCACTTAACCCCTGGGTGTCGATCGCATCATGTGCCTTGCAGATCAAGTGAACTTATGTCGGAAATTCACCGTCGGACATGGTTGGACGTTTACTCTCAGAAAAATCTCTGTCTCAGCTGGCGTGTCTTTGAACCGGCTCTTGGCCACGCCGATGATGATGGACTTTCCCTCAAGTGCATCATACAAGTGCTTGCCGAAGCCGGGCTTTTGGTTGCCGTCAAGATAGACGTGACCGTCAATGACGATGAATTCCGGCAATTGCTCGAGCTGCTGCAAAAGTGCCAGGACGCAAGGCAGCTCTCGTTTGTAAAATTGGCCTGGTTCATACTCTGCAACCGTGAGAATTTCAGCGATCAATTCCTGGACAGGCTCACGATCCTCCCAGTTTTGAAACAACACTCCTGCGGCAACGGCGTTGTCGTCCCGATAATCGACATCAACTGCAAGTATCATAGACTTGGGAAATTTGCCGGCGGACTTCTCCCGCATACTCTATTGTTTGTCCAGCCATCGTAGTCTTTCAAAGGTAATACCGGATATTTCGATCAGCGGAGTTGATATTACCATCCCCCAATCTACTTGCCGATAATCACACGCCCTCCCCTGGCGATCACCCGCAAGCGTTTAGCAAAAGTCAAAGATTCCGCATAGACGCCGGAGCGGATATCGATGTTCGCGCCGTCCCAGGCGAGTTTGTTGGCCTCGCTCACGGTGTTAAACGGTTGGGAAGGCGTTCCTTGCTCCTTTCCCGTGTAAGTTCGATCCACGTAGATCTTATACGTGTAGTGTTTGATGAAAACGTCATCGTAGTCTGCATCGTTGTCCAGCAGCAGAACGTGGAGTTGGCCGCTGATGCCCGGCGCTCGCCCGCTGTCCAGATCCCAAATCGTAAGCCCTTCCGGCTCTTCATAGGCACCCGAAAACCAATTGAACCCGGGATAAAACTCATAGTTGAAATGGCCGGAACCGTTGGTGGAATGTTGGATGCGTCGCCAGGTGCTGGTATCAAAGACGTGAATCCCCTCGGCATGGCGGTCGGTATCTGTGTAGTATCCGGTTACCAAATAGAGCAGGTCGCCGCTTGGCGAAAACTCGCCGCCCTGCGCGTGATGGAGTTGCAGCGGCGCGCCGCTTTCATTCCGAAGCACTATCGCCTGAGAGGATTGTAAGACCACGTTGCCATTCGTATAAAGCTCTTCCCAGTCTAGTTTGTATTTGATAATACAATATGGGTGATTGTTTGATGAATAAACGTAACCTTGGGGATCTACCGCGCACCAACCGTTCTTCTGCTGAAAACATACATCGACAGGCGCATGGCCAAGATAAGCCAGGTCCTCGGCTCTAAAAATGGCCATGGCAGGGACTGCATCGCCTTCCTCGTGTTCGATAGGCATCACCAGATAGCCGCGTTCTCGGTATTCGAAATGCACCATGTCGCCGAAATGGTTGTACGCGCTGAGTTCGGCATAATCACCGATCGTCTGGAAAATAACGTCCGGATCGCTGGTAGAAACGGAATTCAGGCTGTTACCCACCGGGATTTTCCAAAGCGCCGTGTTTTGAGAGATAAACCAGTGATCCCGGTCATGCGCCAGCCCTTGCACGCTGGTATGAAAGCCGGTCTCCTCTTCATCGGGGTAGTTACCCAGGTACAGGTAGTAAGCTTCAGATCTTTCCTGAGCAGCGGCGATGTGGAAAATGCTCATCACCAGGAGAATTTTTAGCATAAATGTTCCAGCCTGCTTTGCGGCATTCATGATTGCCTTTTCCTTCTATTCAATAGTCTTTTGCAAAACTTGCGTTGACTTGTTCCCAATCAGATGTTGCGCCGTAGGATACTTGCCATATGGTGCTCATGAAAATGGGTGGCACTGCCATGGGCATGAAAGCATCCGTCATTCCGTCGCCGTTAAAGTCGCCAAAGTGAAGTCTCTCCCTCGGCGTCTCTATTTTCTCCAAAAATGTGAGCCTATTCGTACCGCTGCTCCAGACGTGCCATACCTTGCCGTCAGCGTTAGAGAAATAAACATCGGTGCTCTTATCATCATTAAAATGTCCAAAAGCCAGATGATTCAATGGTATGCCGGGCCGGCCGGATTGAGCGAAAAGCACTCGCCACTGGCTACGCCCGCTCCAAGAGACAGACCATCTAAAGTTTTCGGGGCCGGTGTAAAAAACATCAGTGGTGCCGTCGCCATTGAAATCGCCAAAGGCCAGGTCTTTCAGGCCGAGGGTGGAGCTGTTCATCGTTTTGATCGTTTCCCAACTGCTGGCGCCAGCGTAGGAAACCTGCCATTCCGTTTCCCCGTTTTCATTGACGTGCACGCGGAAGACGTCCGTTTTGCCATCACCGTCAAAATCGCCAAATGCCACATTCTTCAATTCTACATTCGAATTGTTGAGTGCTCGCCATCCACTGGTGCCATTCCAGGAGACATACCACCAACCATTATGGGTCTTAAAAACATCGGTGGTATCGTTGCCGTCGAAATCACCGAAGGCAAGCTCCTTGAGTACATTTGTAGAACTATTGAGGTGCAGCCATACTATTTTGCCCCGGCGGGAAACCCACCAGTTTCTGCCCTCGGCCCAGAACACATCGGTGCCGCCATCGCCATCGAAATCGCCGAAGGCCAGCTCGTGCTGGTGGTTCACTTCATAGTCGTTATCTCGCACAACCAGATTTCCATAGACGTTTTCTTGGGTAACCGCTTTTTTCCACGACCTAATTGCACTTTTGGGTTGAGTGAAAGTATTATTGAGTACAAAAGCGCCTTCCACCGGTTTGCCGCGTATGGCAACGCCTTCACGGCCGCCGTACAAGAATGCATTTTCTCGAATCATAAAGTACCCACCACCCGGCGGGTGCACGTCGAAGCTATGTGAGCCCGAAGTAACCAATTTCTCGCAACAATCATTTTTATCCAATACCACATTCCAGCGTGCTTCGTATCCTTCCTTCGGTCTATTCACTCCAGCAGCGATGGCATGCCGGTTTTGATCGAAAACATTTTTCTCAATAAGCGCATAAGCGGCATAAACTGCCACGCCATAACCAAAAGTATAAGTCCAATACCATGCTGATTTGTAGCCCAGGTTGTGATGAAAGTAGTTATCATGAATGTGCACGGTACCCAAAGAACATTTGTCCTTGGAATTATTCCGGATTTCTATGGCAGCTACGGGCCAGCCATAAAATTCATTATGGTCAATTTCCAGATTTTCATGGTTTCCGTCTGAAATAAGGCATCCCGCCAAGCGGCTTGCATCAGGGGAAAAATCCGGACCCCGGAATCGAATCCCCGTAATCCGGACATTAGACCCATTAATTTTGAATATATACCTCTGCTCTTCCCTGTGCTCGCCAACTGAAAGCAATGCTCCTTCTTTGAGTTTGTCACCTCTGCCGCTGGCGAGTATCACACCTTCAGGAATGCCAATGGACTCCTTTTCCCCATTTAAGTTGATTTCTGCCCCGTTCGAAATATAGATGATGTTTCCTGGTTTTGCCGCCTTTAAAGCACTTATCAACGACTCTTTACTGTTAACAGTGAAATGCGCGTCTTCCGGCTTGATCAGATCGCCTGGCTTGGGGTTCTGCCGACACTCCCCAATAGTGACGGCGCCGCTGGCTGCCGTGATCGTAAGGCGCTTGTTGATGCTCAGCTTTTCCGGGTAGTAACCCGACAGTACGCTGATAACATCCCTTGGATTTGCTGCTGCGATTCCCTCAGCCACCGTCTGGTAGGGATTCAATGGATGGCCGGGCGGATTTGAATTTGGCGGTGGATTCGGATTTTTGAACTTGTCTTTGTTGTATTGCATCCAATGAAAGCTACGATCGACATGGATAGTGTCTGCCCTACTAGCGGCGGTGAACCAAAGGACAAAAATGAAGGCGAACGTTAGCAGAAACCAACCAGCCTTTAATGGTTTGTCATGATGCGGGATCATGGCGATCATCCCTATTGTAAATTCACCAACACCAACACCAAGCCCTTGCCTTCCAGAAGGGATGACATGGCCTTTCCAATAATCGCACCCTGCGCTTGAGTATAATCCATCACCTTCATGGCGTGGCCGGGCGTGTCGGAGCTGGTCAACATATCGCCGGGATGAATGGGGCTGACGGAAGCATCCACCCAACAGTATACCCGGCCGGCGAGCGCGACCGGTAACCCGCCGTTCCCGATGCCGCCCTCCTGCTTCATGGTCAGCCCCGGATTGAGACCGTTGGCACCGCTGATGATGCCGGCCACCGTGCGATCGTATGCCTCGCTGGCCAGGCGCAATTGGCCGGGATGTTCCGGAGCAATGCTCACCACCATGCCGGGCGAGACGGGCTCTTTTCCGGCAATCTCGAACGGCTCTGCCAAGTCACTGCCGCCGGTAATTTCAAGTATCGGAACGACTACTGCCACTTTATTTGTCTTATTGAGAAACAGTGGGGCAGGATTTCCAGAGGCATTTTTCGCAGAAATCTCATTACCATAGAAAATCGTTGTTCCCATATTTGAGGTGAGTCTCAAAATCTCTAGGAATTGTGAACTCTCGTCACGATTATTCAGTTTAACATGAAGTTTAGCCACTGGCTGTTCTGTTCCGATACCAACTCTGTCAATGAAATTTAGACCGGCTGGAGGTGAAATTGGACCCGACGACCCGAGATCGGGATACATTGGCCGAATGGTATATACCAATATGCCGCCGTTTGGGTGCTGCTGTTGAATTGAAAAATTGGGCCCCTTTTTCCAATCATGGTCATTTTGACCATAGATTAAAGAAGGGAAAACAAAGATCAGAATAAGCAACGAAAATAGAGTTTTCATTTTTGCTCCTTTTCGGTTTCCCGCAGCCATTCGCCGCTGGTGCCCTTGAAATTGACCTCCACCGTTCCGGAAAAAATGAATAGGCGGTTGGCATCGCCGGGGCCGGTGACGGGGATTTCGAGGGTTTGGGGAGTGAAAGATTTTGGTGATGGACATGTGACTTAATATTTTACTGGTTATTGGTTTTACTACTTTTTTCGCAGCATATATATCTTGCTCAAAAATTCCACTCCTTCTCCTTACCCTTTAAGAAGTCAACCCACCATTGACGAGTTGAGTCCTCACGAGTTTGATCGGGGGAATAGCTATGAATCGCCGGCAGCGCTTCAGGTACAAATACAAATTCCCTCCCACGCCTTAAGTTTATATAAAGTTCTTTGGCATCAGCCCCACGCTCTAATCTATACCTCGCCCATCCCAAAATATTTTCCTCTGTAACCGCAGTTTTTTCTCCAAGAGTTGTTCTAGTTGTTTTATAACCTGATCCCCAAGAGTCATAATATAATCTCTCGTTGTAGTTATTTTCGGCTTGAATATCTCTCCGTACATGAGAAGTAGGTCTCCAATTTCCAAATCTGTCTTCAGTGAATCTACCGCTATCGCGCAATGCTTCGATAGCGCGCCATTGATCGTCTGTCAGTGATGGAGTCGAGTTTAAGGGAGGTTGAGGAGGTTTAGGTTGTGATGTTGGTCGGGGCGTTGCTGTTGGAGGCCGATGCAGATACTCATCATTTCGCACGCCATTAACGGTCGCCTGTGGTATTCGCTCTTCACGATAAAGGCCTGATGAGGGAAGGAAATATCTACGTATTGTTCCACGTTCTCCCCAAGGGGTTATGTATTCAGATGTCGTTAATCTGTTGCCTGGCAGACATCCCCTACTTTGTTCTGTTGAAACAACGAGATACTCAAATTCGTTGAAGAAGTGGCTAGGAAGGTAAATCTTCCTACGAAGGTCTTGCATTTTTCTTTGATCAGTTTGCGACAGATTATAAAGGTACCATGTAATTTCAGGTAATATTTTCCGCTTTGTCTCATCAAGCCATCTACGAACTTCAATATAAACATCTGCTACGGTTTTGTCTTTAAAATAATAGCTTTTTTTCCAGTCAAGTAAACCCAATCCAATCAATAGTTTTTCATATTCAATACGAGGTTTCCCGTCAGGAGTGGTAGTTAATTTTTTCCACACTTCGGCCGCCTTGCTTTTGGAAAATAATTTAGTGTAAAACTCAAAGCCTCGAATATATGATACCCAATAATTTTGGGGAATGGCTGAACCCATTATCATATTTGTAATTTCTGTAAAATGTTCATCGGCTGCAACTTCGTCACCAGGAGTGATATCGTACCCTCCTGGAAATATTGGGATATAGAAAAAACCAGATACTCTATCTCGATTTGCTCCTCCTGTGTATTCACCACTACTACTCTTTGCATCGGGAATATAATCAGATCCTTTACTTCTCTTTAACTCGATAGCGTCTAATTCAATTGAATAAAAAGAGCCACTCCAACCTGCCCCTCCGTCCGACCAACTTCTATTAAACCACAACAATACCTTAAAATAAAGTTGATAACCATTATTCTGATCATCTAACCTAAATTTATTAACTTCTTTTAAGAACCAATCTTTTTTTGCAATTTTATCAATTTCATCTTTAATTCTTGGTTCTAATCCTTTTAACATTCTTAATATTTTGCGCTCAGTAAAATAGGAACTCAAATAACCAAGACCAATATCAAACACAATGGTCACAATCATTCCCCCGGCAATTTTTATTTTAGGATTCAGCTTTACGTTCTTTAACTCTGGAACAAGAATTGGAGGAAGAGATGGGCCACTAACTACTTCACCTATTGCAGATAAGGTTTTTGAGACTGCTCTTTTGGAAGGACCGCTTGGAGATTCGGGCGCTAAGTCTGCCGGCGTTGGTTTGCCTGATCCCGTAGTCGCTCTGTTCCCTGTTCCTGTTGCTGCAGTTGCTCTGGGATCATCAGTTTTCGAAACTCCCCGTCCCTGCGAAGGTTCGTTCGTATTTCCCGTCGGCGTATCGCCAGAAGGTTGTTTAACGGTTGTTATCGGACTAGTAGATGAAGAAGGTAGTGTGATTTTTCCATTCTTGTAGACTGAAATTTCTCTGGAAATTTTCTGAGGACTTCTTTCATCCCAATACCGATCTTGAGCTACCATTTCATAATCTTTGAATTCCTGCGGTAAGTTGCGAGCCAACTGCTTGGCATCTTCAATGGTTTTACTAAGATGAGGTGCTTTTGCCTCTGGCTCCAATTCGTTAGGGAGTTGTCGCCTTTCCCCTGGCTTACTATCGCTGAGGCTCCAGGGCCCTGAGGTGATATCGCCTACAATGATTTTTTTCTTTGTATGATTGACTGCAATAAAATCTGGACCTTGGCTCCCTGAAGTAAAAGCTCCTTTAGGCCACCCTCGAAACCTTCCAGTTTCACCCGGTCTTCGATCATTTATCGGTTCATGAAACTCAGCATATCCTTGCTTTTTGAGCTCCGATATCCAATTTTCGCGCTCTACTTTCTCAAAGATATTACCTTGTGTTGCTGGATCATCAAGGTCAAGCGGTCTCGGCCCTTGAGGTTTTGTTGTACTTGTTCTAGGTTTTCCGCCCATGACAATGACTCATTTCAGTTTTTCGTTTCTTCCAAAAACCATATTGAAAAGGATATCATAGTACTGACCCGAAATCTTCACAATCTATTGAAGTCTCCAGCAGTACTTCTCAGCAATGCGCGCCGGAGACTATCCGATTCGATCATTCATTGATATTGATATTTGTGCCGGCCTCGTTCTTTTCAACAACCACCCTTTTCTCCACATCCGGGTCTTCCAACTCCCCTTCCAGTAAGCGCGCCGCCAGACGGATGTTTTCCATCTCCATCTTGCGCACTTCGGCCTGCACTTTATAAACATCCCATTCGCGATGGCGCAATTTGAAATTTTCGAGAAGAGTATGGGCGGAGGTCAGCATTTCGATATACAGTGAGTTGCTTGGAATAACAACTTCATCGCCATTGCGCAAAGGATTAGCCAGCAGGGCTTCCAGCCATTTTTTCAAGGTTGGCTTCATTGCCTCAAACTCTTCGGCAGGCAGATGTTCTTTCAAGCAGCAGATGAACCGGCTATAATCCTCCATACTGATGTTGCTCAATTCGTCAGGATCCATCGCGCCAAAAGCGGCGTCCACAAAAGGCATGGCCATCAATTCCGTCAAAGCATTGTGGTGCTTAAGTGGAAAGATCATGTAATTGCCTTTATAACCCAGAGGACGATCCAGGTCAGCTATTTCCACCAAAGGTTTTTCCGAGGCTTCTCCCTTGATCTGAGTTTTTATCCACGCCTGGTGTTTTTGGGCGCCTGCCGGCCGAAAAATGGCAAAAATATCTTCAGTTGGCTCCAGCGCAATCGTGTATTGCGTGGATTCGGCTTCCAAATAAGGCGCCATGGTCTTGACATGCCGCAGGTAGCGCTGGTCCGGTGGTTCCATGGACCAGATGGCCTGCATGTAATAAAAGATGTTGTTCTTGATGTGCATTTTCAAAGCAGACGCCATGGTTTTCTTGTCCAGATGATCACGCATGGCGCGATTGTATTCCGCGGTCAACTGGTGCAAGGCATTCACTTCCCGTTGGAGTGCCGCGCTGACTTTTTCAGCTCTTTCAACCGCATATTCATGCGCTTCCTTTGCGGCGAGTTCCCGGGCTTTGGCAGCTTCGGGATCATCTCCATTTCCACCAAAGAAATCATCAATTTTATTAAAAAAACCACTGTCGGCGCGATCCGCCTCTTCTTCAGCAATTCTATTTGTAATAGCCCGCTCCAAAGCGGCATACCGGCTTTTGGCTTCTACACTAACGGAAGCAAACTCCAGCCTGAGCGCGTTGACCATTTGGCGTTGCGTGCGCAGGTTTTTGCGCAATTCCCGGATGGCGAAGTCATCGCCCACATTTTTTGCCGCCAAATATTGAAGCGCCGGCCGGTAGCTGTCATCCAGCAGAAAACGGTTGAGTATCCAGTAATTTGAAATAATCCAGGTTTCGTTGATTGCATGCGGCTCAGGCATCTCCTGCGCAACCAGCACAACGGGCATGACCCGGTAGATTTGCTCCGAGATGCGGAATCGTTTTTCCAATTCATAAAAAAGATAGGTGACCGCCAATTCATCATTGGGATTCACAATGGTGCCGGATTCCGAATATTCTGCATTGTAAGTCTCTTCCGTCGTGATTTCGACGCTTCTTTCTTCTTTAAATTCCTGGGCAGCTTTTAAGACCGCTTCGCGAAAATCTTTTTTGCTTTCCTGCGATTCTTTTCCGGCCTCATATCCAAAGGAGGTAGTGGCTGTTCCATCATAAAATCCCAGATCGAAACCGCCTTCGGTAGTAAGACTGAAGTTGGTTTTGGTGTTCGCTTTCCGAACGATTTCGGCTTCGGCGCGCGAGGTGGTGTTTTGTTCTTGTGTGAGCGAGGTGTTGTTTTTCCGGGCTTCTTTATCAGCTCGTTTGCGCGTAAAGACGGTCTTAACGGAGTATTTCCGTTCTTCCTTGGGCGAAAGCGGAATGGTTTTGACCAAGTTGCCCACCTGATAGGCTAGCGGTTCCCATTTTTGGCGGTACGTATTCAGCAGCCCAAAATTTACTGCTTTAGTGTCGATGTCTACGCCAAAAACGGTGAACAGATATTTTGATTTCAACGCCTGATCCAGCTCGGCAAGGATGCGGTGATATGAAAAAACATTATCGCCTCGCACAATTTCAATAATGCGCTCTCCTTGCTCCAGCAGCTTTTGGCTGTAGTTTTCAGCTATATGCGAGCTGACTTTTTTATAACCTTCGGGGATTTTTATAGGCGGAGAAGGAAGCGGAGAAGGAAGCTGATGGAAGAGATGTTCAGCTTGCCAAACATACCCTAATTGAGCCATTTCTATCTTAATACCAATATCTCTTAGCTTCGTCCGATAAGTTTCGTCCAATTCTTTCCATTCTTGCAGGGAAATATCAAAGTTCGCCAGCACCTCAGGAGGTATTGTCGAAATCGTCTTCTCATCCGGAGGAAGATAATTTTCGGGCTCCGTGGGAGGAAGGTTCGAATCGGCTTGTATTGACTTTCCGGATTTTTTCGCGATACTTTCGGCGGTAGCACCCAACGCCACCAATTCTTGGTCCAGCAGTTGTTGCCATACATGATTGAAAGCAACATGCAATATGTGAAAATCATGAAACGCCGCCGTTTCTGCCGGCCCTTTGCCGAGTTGAAATTTGTCGACGGATTGTTGCACATCTCCGGGGGCAGGGCGCTTCAGAGAAATATCTTGTTGATGATCA
This sequence comes from Candidatus Zhuqueibacterota bacterium, assembly GCA_003576975.1. GTDB lineage: Bacteria > Zhuqueibacterota > Zhuqueibacteria > Zhuqueibacterales > Zhuqueibacteraceae > Coneutiohabitans. Next base: position 6,415 of record QEVD01000017.1, on the reverse strand, counting down.
TGAGATTGTTGCAACAGATTCCCCACGAACTTTGGAATGTCCTCTGGCGCCACGGTGTTATCAGGTTCCGCGTCTTCATGATTGTTCCCGTTGTCGGAATGGCTGTCAGAATTATCCAATAAGCCCTCGGCACATTTTTCGTCTGTTGTTTTTTCGCGGCAATATTTCAAAATGGGGTTATTATGCACCAGGTTAACAAAATCCCCGGAAGCACGCATTTTGGACAGAATAGGTTTAATTTGCTCTTCCGAAAGCGTGTAGGCGCCATTCACCAGTTCAAAGTTTTGCGCCAGGTAGTCCCGGTCTGCCTGGTCGAGAAAAAAGTACACCGGCACACCTTTATTCGGTTGCCCATTATTCTCTTCGGTGAATGCAAAATTTATCTTGTCCACTCCATCCTTTATGGCCGCAGCCTGCTTGTCAGCAACATTTTCACCATCGCGGACGAGATATTTTTCAGGCCCGTTTGTTTTGTTGTTGGCCAGCAATTTCTTTCTAATATCGGATTTTAATTTTTCATACTCTGCTCTTTCGGTTTCCAATAGCTCATTATTTACTCCCATGTATCCAGAAGTTAATTTGAGGGCTGATTCCTTTTCTTTCTTGTATAGACTAATTTTCCGTTCTGTATTGTCTTCGTCCTCCTGTTTCAATGGCAACGGAATTTGGGCTTCCATCAATTGTCTGGTCGTCAGCCTTATTGAATAAGATTCGATCCTGCCAGAATTAACGCGCAGTAACTTGCTGCTAAAAAGCACAACCGGAGGGCCATCAGAATCGGCATCTTCCGGCCCGAGTACCATCAGTCGCAGATCAGGTCTTTTCTCTGTGGTATTGGCGATGCGAAATTCAGCATCATCGTAATTCAATGAAAAGGAGCCGTCAACTCCTGAAATAACGGAACCGAGACTATCTCCCGGAAATAGACTTTGGGGCATTGGGGAAATGGCTGCGGCGCGGTTAGGCGCACTAAAATCCTCCTCCGGTCTTGTCCCCGGATCATGATCGTAAACCGCCACTACAAGGTTGGGTATTCCGGCGCCTGTTTCCTTGAGTGTAATTCTTCCGATGACGGTGTTTTGTCTCTGTGCTTCTGTTCTAGTTGTTAGCATAGCTTGTCTCTTTCTCGTGTTTTAATCAAATCTGGTGAATGAATAAAATAACGTCACTCTGCTTCAACGAAAATCAAGCCGAACAAAAGAACTCAACTGAGCATAGGAAAAATTTTTGATGTTCCGAAAATCACGTTCCCATCTTTACTCATCACAAATGATATGCCAAACGCGAACATCACCTTTTAACCCGAGTATTTTATAAATTTATACTGTAAAACTATTCAACGATTGAAATGAAAAACTTATCTTTTTATGTCAGCGTAATGATACAAAAGGATAAGAGATAAAAGAACTCATCTTCAGCTTGCAACCGCAACCACTCACTCCTCAATCCGCAAATTCTTCAGCAAACGGCTCAAATAAGTAGGCTGAATTTGCAAAATCTCCGCGGCTTGCTTTTTAGCACCGCCAGTGTATTTCAAAACGTTGGCGAGATATTGCCTTTTCAGCTCGAAGATGGCTTCATCCCAGGGGCGCGGTTGAAACAGCGTGTTGCCGGCGGCAGCAGGTGTTTCAAAAAAGGGAAAATCGGTTTGGCGCAGTTGATCGGATTGGCAGAGCACCACGGCGCGCTCCATGGCGTGCTCCAGCTCGCGGATGTTGCCGGGCCAGGCGTAGGCTTCCAAATGCGCCATGGTATCGGCGTGAAAGCCTGTGAGGTGCTTGCCGTACTTTTTGTTCATCGCACTGAGAAAATGCTCGGCAAGAATCGGAATGTCTTCTTTTCTCTCGCGCAGAGCGGGCAGGTTGATATTGACGACGTTGAGGCGATAAAAGAGATCGCGGCGAAATTTTCCGGCGATCATCTCATCCCGCACGCTCTCGCTGGCCGCGGCGATAATGCGCGCGTTCACTTTTCTAACCTGCGAGCTGCCCAGCGGGCGGATTTCGCTTTCTTGAATAGCGCGCAGCAGCTTGGCCTGCAGCTCCATCGGCATGTTGACGATCTCGTCCAAGAACAGCGTGCCGCCGTGTGCTTCTTCAAACAGGCCCTTGCGATCCCGGTCCGCGCCGGTGAAGGCGCCTTTGACGTAACCGAATAGCTCGCTTTCCAGCAAATTCGCCGGCAGCGCGCCGCAATCCACCGCCACAAAAGGGCCTTGCTGGCGCGGGCTGCCGTCATGAATGGCGCGCGCGATGCACTCCTTGCCGGTGCCGCTTTCTCCCGAAATGAGCACGCGCACGTCCGTGGGCATCACCTGCCGCAAGAGTGCAAACACACCCTGCATGATCGCGCTTTGGCCGAGAATGCCGGCAAAATCTGCTTCGTTCCGGAGCTCCCGCGCGGTGTTCGTTTTTAAAACGCCGCATTCCACGAACATCCCCATCTCCAAGATAGTTGGTGAATCCTGTGTATCTCTGTGATGAAAAGTTTTACAAGGCAAGTAAGGGGGCAAAGGGATGCAGTGCGTCGAAGGTGAAGCCGATAAAAGCCGGTACGAAGAAGTCTGTTCGGATAAAGCCAGATCGTGTCAAAGTCTTCGCCGTCGCGCTTGATAGTGAAAGACAAAAAATTGAAGCAAAAATCTCACACAATTAAACCGCGGCTTCGCGCATGACGTCCCCGCATGACCGCCATGCGCCTCAGCCGGGGTGTTTTATTTCATCAACAAAAGCCGTTTTGCAACGCTGAACTCGCCGGCTTGGAAGCGATAGAGGTACACGCCACTGCTTACGCATTGGCCGTGTTCATCTCGGCCATCCCACGTGGCTTGCTTCACTCCCGCGGATTCTTTCGTATCGACCAATGTGCGTACCCTCTCGCCGCGGAGGTTGTAAATCACAAGTTGCGCTTGCCCGGTGCGTTGCAGTACATATTGAATCACAGTCGAGGAATTGAACGGGTTGGGATAATTCTGCGCCAACACGTGGTGGTGCGGAAGCTCATTCATCTTCTCTTGTACGACTGTAGTCGCACCGCCAGCAGCCCGATAACTGATGATGCCGCCGCGCTTTGTATGAAAGTCATAAACCACGCCCCAAGCTTGCACGCTGTCATTGCTCGCACCAAAGGTAATAGCCGCAAAGGTCAGTACTTTGCTCACACCCACGTCGGCGAGTATCTGCTCTTCCCACGCCCATCCGCCATCAACGCTGGTTAAAATAAAAGGCCGAAAATCCGGCCCGGCTTCGCCATAAAGCCACAATTGCTGATGCGAAGCCGCGTTGACGCCGGTGAACAATGTGAGATATTGCACTTCTGCTACTGGAAGATCATTGATCGGCTGCCACGTCTGACCGCTGTCCGTGGTGCGTGCCAGGAAAGGAGGTTGTGCCGAGGCTCGCAAGCCGATGCTGGGCGAAATGAAATGCAAAGCTTGCAACTCTACGCTCAACGCGTTGGGAAGGAGTATCCAACTTTCACCGCCGTCGCTGGTGCGAAACATACGGTTGCCCTGATTTCGATGTATATCCACTACAGTGCCGAACCAACCGTGAAGATGATCATAAAAAAAGCAAGCATGGGATAGCCCAGACTCCTGTTCTTGCGGCTGCGGCATTTGCGCAATACGCCGCCAGGTTGCGCCAGCATCATTGGTTTTTGCAATCAAAAAATTTTCATGCGCACTGGGGGGATTGCTCAACGCAATGCCATTCCCGGTGTCAAACCAATGCACCGCATACCAATATGGCGTGGGTCCTTTGGCTGTGTAAACCACTTGCCAGCTTTGACCGCCGTCAATCGTGCGATACAAATTCGCACTGCCGTTCTCACGTTCCGCGCCCGCACCGCCGGCAATGGCAATATTTGAATCGACGGCCGCGAGGCAAGAAATTTTTTCCTCACGCGTCACGGTTGCAATCAGCCGCCAGGTTTTGCCGGCATCATTGGTGCGCCACACTTGCGCATTGAAGTCGCATAGCCATGCGCTTTGATCATTTACTACGGCAAGATTCACCGGCGGCGCAAGCGGGCTCAACTCGGCTTGCAATTGCCAGTACGATTGCGCCCAGCTTGTGAACACGGCATGCCACGCGCTGATAAGAATGAATAGGAATTGCTTCCCGCTCATTTATCTTTCTCTTCCTCGCGTGTGCTCGCAACTGCCCCCACAATCATTCATTTCATCAACAAAAGCCGCTTTGCCGTGCTGAACTCACCGGCTTCGAGGCGATAGAGATACACGCCACTGCTCACGCGCTCACCGCGGTCGTTGCGGCCGTCCCATGTGACTTGCTTCACGCCCGCGGACTCCTTTGCATCAACCAGCGTGCGCACTCTCTCGCCAAGCAAATTGTAAATGGCAAGTTGCACCTGCGCGGCTTGCGGAAGTTCGTATTGAATCATTGTCGAGGGATTGAAGGGATTGGGATAATTTTGCGCGAGGTGAAAACCGGAGGGCTGCGCGGCCGTTTGCTCTGCGACTGCGGTTGGGATACTGCCTGCGAACTTCAATATCTTTCCGCTCAGAAAAGTGCTCGAAGCCCAACCCACAGTGGGACTGGCAAAACTGAGCGTATAGGTCGATTGCGTGTTCGGAAGAATTTGCCACGAGTCGCCGCCGTCGTTGGAATACGCAAAGCCTTGGCCCGAACTGGCGACGAGCACTCTGTTGTTGGTATTGGGCACGTATTGCAACGTCGAAGGCTCGATGGTCAAAGACGAAACCGCGTTCCAACTAAGGCCCCCGTCCGTGGTTTTCACGAGCGTCGTTGCGCTCTTGTCGTACACGTTTTGAAAACTGCCGGCAAAGCCGGTGAGCGAATCCGCGAACGCGAGCGTGCGAATGCCATAAAACGGCCCGCCTGTGGCAAGCGGCGTGTCGGTGAAGCTCCAGGTCTGGCCTTGATCCGTTGAGCGGAATACGCGCAACGCAGCGCCGCTGCCGCCGCCATAGCCGGTGCCCAACCACACATGCTTTTTTCCATACGCAAACAGCATCGTGCCGCCAGCGTCGCCATAGCCCCATTCGTTTGTTCGCGGCGCCGGCGAGGTTGCATTTGGCACCGGAGTCCAATTCGCGCCGCCGTCCGTGGTGGTGACGAGCAAAAATCTTCCGCCCACGGGGTCACTCATTGCCACGCCGTTGTTCGCATCCCAAAAGGCAACGCTGTTGAAAAAAGCTCCGGCGCTCGTCACGCGATATTGTTGCGTCCAAGTCGCGCCGCCGTCCGTGGTTTTATAGATGCGCGCGTCTTGTAGGGTGTTGAAGTTGTTGGCGGTGTAATAAGCTGTGTTTTGATCGATGGCCGCAATGGAATTTAAAGTCAGCGCCGTCGCTCCTGGCACGGCAGTCGCATTCCAATTCGCGCCACCGTCCGTGGTGCGAAGATACACGCCGCCCATTGCGCCGCCCCACACCGTGTTTTCGTCCACGGCTCGCACCGCGAAAATCGTTTGCGTCGTGCCGGTGTTGATCACGTTCCACATGCGCGCGGCCGGTTCCAACTTCAAATCATCGATATACGCCTCGCCCGTTCCGTCAATCAAAATGCCGAAGAAAATGGCCGTGCTGCTTTCGGGAACGTCGAGGATGATTTCATACTGCGCCCAATCTTTCGTGCCCACGAGCGGTCTCGTTTGCATGTTGTCAAAGCTCAAGATTTGAGATCCTGCATCAACGCGCATCCACATGCCCACATATCTTGCGGCGTTCACGGTTTTCACGTAAGCGGAAAGCTTGATGGCTTGATTGCGATACTGGCCGGGTGCAATGCTGGTCGCATATGTGCCGAAGCCGTTGATGGTCGCCACTTTCGATTTGATGAAGCCGCCATTCGCAGAACCATGACTCACGGTCGGGTCGCCGCCCATGTCATAATCCTGCGGGCGCGAGCCGGCTTTGGACCACGTGAAAGGTTGCGCAACGGCGTGCTCCAGTGCAACGCATAACAGCAGCAGTGCTACTGAGAACAACTTGGCTTGTAGCTTTCGGTGCATAACGGCCTCCTTTTGATGCAGCTTATAAATTTTGTGAGGATTTGCTGTTACTGAGACGAATATTGTGCCATGAGGCGGGGAAGCTCCTTGAGGATGATGGATCGCTATAAAAACTTAGCGTTATCGCCAGTACTGTGAAGGCAGGGCAGCGAAAACCAGGTGGGAAAAATCCGCAGAAAATTAGAGGGTGAAATCGGGGTTGTTTTTGCTGAAGTAGGAGCCGCGAAGAATTGGGGGATTAAAACGTAAAGCGCAATCCGTGAAACGTAAAAAGCAGTTGCTGTCGCGTTTTACGCTTTACGCCTCACGCCTTTCCCCTCACAATCCCCAAATTCCCCATTTTATACCGCAGCGTCTGCTCGGCAATGCGCAATTCGCGCGCGGTTTTGGCGATGTTCCAGTTATTCGCAGCCAAAGC
>QEVD01000501.1 GCA_003576975.1 Candidatus Zhuqueibacterota bacterium | reverse complement strand
AGAAATCCTATTCTATGCGTTCGCCGTGTTGGCGGTGGTTTCCGCGCTGGCAATGGTGCTGCATCGCAACCCGGTTTATAGCGCCATTTTTTTGATTGTTACCTTGTTTGCGCTGGCCGGTTTCTTCGTGTTGCTAAATGCGCCCTTTGTTGCCGCGGTTCATATCATCGTTTATGCCGGCGCGATCATGGTGTTGTTTTTGTTTGTCATCATGCTGTTGAATTTGAAGCGCGACCCGGCGCGTGAAGCCCGCAAAATCACCCGCCGCTTCATTGGCATCGCATTGGTTGCGGCGCTGTTGCTCGAAATCAGCGCTTTGATCGGCGCGGCTTATTACACCGCGGCCAACGGTGCGCCGGCAGCTGGCAACACACTCGCCGGACTGGATGCCGGCTTTACCGGCAGCACGCCGGAAATCGGCAGGGCATTGTTTACCACCTATTTGTTGCCGTTCGAAGTGGCCTCGCTGCTGCTGTTGGTCGCGATGATCGGCGCCGTGGTGCTGGCCAAGAAAAACCTGATTTGATTTGTGTATGGCTGTGTGACAAGAAATCATTCATCATGCCTCTTTCACATTATTTGATCCTCAGCGCCATTTTGTTCGCCATCGGCGTGGCCGGTGTTCTGCTGCGGCGCAATGCTATCGTCATTTTTATGTCGATTGAGTTGATGCTCAATGCCGTGAACGTCACCTTCGTCGCGTTTGCCGCGCATTATGGCAGCATTGAAGGCCAGATTTTTGTCTTCTTCGTGATGGTCGTCGCGGCTGCGGAAGTGGCCGTCGGGCTTGCTTTGATGGTGGCGATTTTTCGGCTGCGAGGAACGGTGTTTGTTGATGAACTGAATCTGATGAAATGGTGATGCAGAACTATCTTTGGCTGATTCCGTTTTTTCCCCTGCTTGGCTTCGCAATCAACGGCTTGCTCGGGCCGCGGCTCGGCGAAAAAGGCGTCAGTTTTGTCGGCGCCGGCGTCGTGCTCGCGAGTTTCATTGCCGGGCTGTTTGCGTTCTTCGATCTTATCAGCCTCGCGCCTGAATCCCGCCTGTTTACGCAATCTCTCTATCAATGGATGGCAGCCGGCAGTTTTAGCGTTGATATCGGATTGCGCCTCGATGCCCTGTCGATTACTATGGTGTTGGTCGTTACCGGAGTGGGATTTCTCATTCATGTTTACTCCGTCGGCTACATGCACGGCGACCGCGGGTTTGCGCGTTTCTTTGCGTTTCTCAATCTCTTCACCTTTGCCATGTTGCTGCTTGTGATGGGCAGCAATTTTCTGGTGTTGTTCATCGGTTGGGAAGGCGTGGGCTTGTGTTCCTATCTGCTGATCGGGTTTTATTACGATCAAATTTTCGATAAAACCACCGGCATGACCTGCGCGCAGGCCGGCAGTAAAGCGTTCATCGTCAATCGCATCGGCGATTTCGGTTTTTTGCTCGGTATTTTTCTCATTTTTGTGATCTTCGGCTCGCTGGATTTCGAAAAAGTTTTTACGCTCGCCGGCCAGGGCGTCACGGCAAACGGTGAACTGCTGTCCGCCGGCATTGTGACTGCCATCTGCCTTCTGCTCTTTGTCGGCGCCACGGGTAAATCCGCGCAGATTCCGCTTTATGTTTGGCTGCCTGACGCGATGGCCGGCCCGACGCCGGTTTCCGCCTTGATTCACGCGGCCACGATGGTCACTGCCGGCGTCTACATGGTGGCGCGTTGCAGCGTGTTGTTCATGCAGTCGGCGCTGGCGCTCGAAGTCGTTGCGATCGTTGGCCTCGCCACCGCGGCGTTTGCCGGAACCATGGCGCTCACCGCCACCGACATCAAAAAAGTGCTGGCCTATTCCACTGTCAGCCAGCTTGGCTATATGTTTCTCGCGTGCGGCGTGGGCGCATTCGCCGCCGGCATTTTTCATCTTGTCACACACGCCTTTTTCAAGGCCCTGCTCTTCCTGGGCGCCGGCAGTGTGATGCACGGCCTGGGCGGCGAAACCAACATCATGAAAATGGGTGATCTCAAGAAGCATATGCCCATAACCCACGTGACCTTTCTCATTGCCGGGCTGGCCATTGCCGGTATTCCCGGCTTTTCCGGCTTCTTTTCCAAAGATGAAATTTTGTGGAAGACATTCAGCAACACGCACGGTTCGGTGGTGTTTTATGTCATTGCATTGGCAACCGCCGGTCTCACCGCATTCTACATGTTCCGCATGATCTTCTTGACGTTTTACGGCCATTCGCGCGTGGCGCCGGAAGCCATGAATCACATCCACGAATCCCCGAAAGTGATGACGGTGCCGTTGATGATCCTGGCGGTGCTCTCGATCGCCGGCGGCTATATCGGCATTCCGCACGTTTTCAATCAAATTGAACATTTTCTCGATCCGGTGTTTGCGCGGCATCGCGCGCCGGAAGCGCATGCCGCCAGCAGCCTCTCGCTGGAGCTGATGTTGATGGCGCTTTCGGTGGCGGTGGCGCTTGCCGGCATTTTTCTGGCGCGGCGCATGTATCTGCAAAACTCGGCGCTGGCCGATCGCGTGAGTGAGCGCTTTCGCGCGCTTTACAAGCTGCTCTCCCGCAAGTATTATGTGGATGAAATCTATGACGCCCTGTTCGTGCGGCCGATTCATCGCTTCTCGGAATCCTTTTTGTGGAAAGTTTTTGATGTGAAGGGCATCGACGGCTTCGTGAATTTCGTGCCGAAAATTTTTGATTCCGCGGCGGGGGTGTTGCGGCGCTGGCAAACCGGCATCGTGCAAAACTACGCCGTCTCCATCATGGTGGGCTTGATTTTGGTGTTGGGATATTTGTTGCTGAAGTAGCCGCCGTCTGTGCCGGCAGCAGGCAATGTCTAAACGATTGATAGTTTAATTATGGACGCCCGGCAAGGGCGATACGACCAAAATAAAAATTCTCATGTTTGATAGCTTGCCGATTCTTTCACTCTTGATCTTCACGCCGCTCGCCGGCGCGCTGATCGTCAGTTTGATTCCCAAACAAAACACCGGGCTGATGCGCGGCGTTACCCTGGGCGTAACGCTGTTGGTTTTTGTCATAAGTCTGCCCTTGTTCTTCAATTTTGACAATGCCCGCATTGCATTTCAATTCGAAGAACAACTGGAGTGGATTCCGGCCATGCGCGCGACCTATCACGTCGGCGTTGACGGCATTAGCTTGCTGATGGTAATGCTCACCACCTTTCTCTCGCCGCTGGTGATTCTGTCCTCCTGGAACGAGATTAAAACCGGCGTCAAAGGGTATCTTGCTTCGATGCTCATGCTCGAATCCGGCATGGTGGGCGTCTTCGTCGCGCTGGATTTGCTGTTGTTTTATGTGTTCTGGGAAGTGATGCTGATCCCGATGTATTTTATCATCGGCGTATGGGGCTTCTTCATCTACACCATGATCGGCAGCTTGTTGATGCTGGTGGCCATTTTGTTTATCTATTTCTATTATGGCAAAGTCACCGGCACGCTCACGTTCGACTTCGTGCAAATCCGCGAATTGCTTTTCCCGGAGCATTATCAATTCTGGCTCTTTCTCGCATTCGGCCTGTCATTCGCCATCAAAGTGCCGATGTTCCCGTTTCACACCTGGCTGCCCGATGCCCACGTGGAAGCGCCCACGGCCGGCTCGGTGATTCTTGCCGGCGTCCTGCTGAAAATGGGAACCTACGGTTTTCTGCGTTTTTGTTTGCCGCTCTTTCCGAATGCCACGCTGCTCTTTACGCCGTTGATCTCCGTGCTCGCGATCATCGGCATCATTTACGGCGCGTGGGTCGCGATGGTGCAGCCCGACATCAAGAAGCTGGTCGCATATTCTTCCGTGAGTCATCTCGGCTTCGTCATGCTCGGCATTTTCACCCTCACGCCGCAGGGCTTGCAGGGCGGGCTGATTCAAATGGTCAATCACGGCTTGTCCACCGGCGCGCTGTTCTTGATCGTCGGCATGATTTACGAGCGCCGCCACACACGCGAGATTTCCGATTTCGGCGGACTCGCGCGCCAGCTCCCGATTTTTACCACCTTCTTCATGATTGCAACATTGGCGTCGATCGGCCTGCCGGGCTTGAACGGCTTCATCGGCGAGTTTTTGGTTTTGCTCGGCGCCTTTGCCACGAATAAAATTTATGCCGCGCTGGCCGCCACCGGCGTGATCTTCGCCGCGGTTTACATGCTGTGGATGTTCCAGCGCGTGATGTTCGGCGCCCTCGATAAAGAAGAAAACAAGCAACTCGTCGATCTTTCCAAACGAGAGATTGCGGTGCTGGTGCCGGTGACCGTCATGATGCTGCTCATCGGCGTTTGGGCGCAACCGTTCCTGGCCAAGATGGAAACCTCGGTCGACGCGCTTATTCGTACCGTCAACTATCGCGCTGCGAAAGTAAACGATGCGCCCGGCCTGGCGCCGTTGGATTTTGCCATTGACAAGGAAGCGCCGGCTGCGCTGGCGCAGGAATGAATTGGTGTGATTCATAATTTTATGTTGCTACGATGAACGATTCACTGACCATATCCCAAATTATTTTTTATCTCGCGCCCATTCTCTCGTTGGCGGTGGTGGGATTCGTCGTACTGCTGCTCGGCATGTTTTTCCCGCGCATGTATCGCGAAACCCTGGCAGCGGTGGTGTTGTTTGGTTTCGGCATAGCCGTTTTTTACGCGGTGCAAAACTGGAATGAATCCGTCAGCCTGTTTCACGGCATGATCAGCGTCGATAAGTTTTCCAACGGGTTCATCTGTTTGTTTGTCATTGCTGCCAGCCTGACGCTGTTGCTCTCGATTAATGCGCTGGAAAACACCTCGACGCTAGCCAGTGAGTTTTTTGCGCTCATCATTTTTGCAACCGTGGGCATGGCGCTGATGGCGGCCAGCGGGCACTTGCTCACACTTTTTCTCGGCCTGGAAACACTCTCCATTTCGCTTTATGTTCTGGCAGGTTTCCGCCGCACCGACAAAAAAAGCATCGAAGCTTCCTTCAAATACTTTTTATTGGGGGCATTTGCCAGCGGCTTTCTGCTGTACGGCATTGCATTGGTTTACGGCAGTGTGGGCAGCGCCAGCTTGAATGCGCTGGCGGAGGCCGTTAAAACACGCAACCTGCTCGAAACGCCGTTGCTCACCGCCGGTTTGGCGTTGATGGTGGTCGGCTTCGGTTTCAAGATTGCGCTCGCGCCGTTTCATGCCTGGGCCCCGGATGTCTATCAGGGCGCGCCCACACCGGTCTCCGCCTTCATGGCCACCGGCTCGAAAGCAGCGGCGTTTGCGGCGTTGCTGCGCGTAGTGATTTCTTCCGGCATGATGAGTCAGGTGAACTGGCAACACATTTTCTGGCTTGTCGCCGTGGCCACCATGACGGTCGGTAATCTCGTCGCCTTGCGCCAGGAAAATATCAAACGTATGCTGGCCTATTCATCGATTGCCCACGCGGGTTACATCCTGATCGGTGTGCTGGCAAATAATGAGCTGGGCAGTTCAGCGGTGCTGTACTACTTGTTGAGCTATACCTTCATGAACATCGGCGCGTTCGGCGTGGTCGCGTTTCTTTCAAAGACCGAGCATGAGTTGGTGAACATCAGCGATTATCGCGGCCTGGCATTTTATCGCCCGTTTGCCGCAGTTGCCATGGCGATTTTCATGTTCTCGCTCGCCGGCATTCCGATCACGGCCGGCTTCATGAGCAAGTTTTATGTGTTTTCGGCGGCGGTGCAATCGGGATATATCTGGCTGGTGATTCTCGGCGTGATCAATTCGATGATCAGTTTGTATTATTATCTCGGCGTGGTGGTGGTGATGTTTATGCAAAAGCCTGCGACGGCGGGGCAGGAACTGGCGCTCGAACGGCTGCCGGCCGTGGGCCTGGCATTGATCATCGCGATTTTTGGAACAATTCAGGAAGCATTTCAAGATTTGGCGCGCTCGGTGATGTGAGCCGGCCTGTTCGCTTTGAGGCGGGAGTAAAGGAGAAAGTGAAGCTGGCTTTCTCCTTTTTTATTTGAATCGCTGCTTCAAACGAAACCATTTAGCGCATCGTGGCAACAAACCTGGACACCTCCTGGCAAGACTTAGCCGCCGACAATCTTTCCGGCGCTGGTGAAATTTATTTGCGCGCTGTGCAAACGCTGCATACTCACTTCGCCAGTTTGGCCGAGGGCCCTGAGGCGCTGCGCGATTGGCCGCATTGGCTGCGCGGCCTGCTGCAAGCGCAGAGCATGATGGCGCCGTTGTATAATCTCTGCAATCGCTTGGCGCTGGTGCTGGAAAGCGGCGAACATGCACAACCCCGAAGCGAGATTCTCAAAATCCTCGATGAAGAGTTGGCGCATACTCTTTCCCGGGAGAGTCTGATGGCGCAACATGCCAGCCAGGCGATTTCCTCCTGGCGGCGCGTAATGACGCACAGCTATAGCAGCGCCGTCGCCGCAGCGCTGCAGCATGCGCAAGCCACGAATGCGGCGTTGGAAGTTTTTGTTAGCGAAGCGCGCCCCATGAACGAAGGCCGGCGCATGGCGGAACGGCTGGCCCAAGCCGGCATCATGGTTCACTTTTTTGTTGATGATGCACGCGGTCGCTTCATTGCTGCGGTTGATGGCGTTCTGCTCGGCGCTGATCGCATCTCCGAAAATGTCTTCGTGAACAAAATCGGTACTGCCAG
>QEVD01000500.1 GCA_003576975.1 Candidatus Zhuqueibacterota bacterium | reverse complement strand
TTGTCGCATTCGTGCAGCGCTACAGCAAAGAGGCGGGCATTGGCACGGTGATCGCAACGATGGTTCCGTACACCGTGGCTTTCTTGATTGTGTGGTCAGTGATGCTGGCGATTTGGGTATTGCTCGATATACCGGTGGGGCCCGGAGCCAGATTGTATTTGGCCGAGTGAGGCGCTCAAGCCTCGAGGATTTGTTCTTTGATCATTGCCGTAATCTGCGTTGCGACTTCCAGTCGGCCTGCTGTATCGCATGCACAAAGCTTTCCAATTCCATGCGCAAGGCATTGCCTTCGGGCGCGTCCATTTTTTCATAAACGATGTGGCGCGGCCGCGCGCCTTGATCGAGCTTGCCGAGCAGCAGCGGGAAAGCCATGCCGCGCGCGGATTCGTCCGGCGCCGTTAGCCGAAAAATCTCGCTGAAGCCTTGCAGAAAATCAATCGAGATATAGGCATCGCGCTGAAACAGGCGCATTTTCCGCATTTTCTTTTGCGAAATGCGGCTTGCCGTAACGTTGGCAACGCAGCCATTGGCGAATTGCAGCCGCGCATTGGCAATATCCGGTTCGTGCGAAACCACGGCCACGCCATTGGCATCAACGCGCACCAAGGGGCTTTTGACGAGATGCAAAATGATGTCAATATCGTGAATCATCAAATCGAGCACAACGGCGACGTCGGTGCCGCGCGGATCGAATGAGGCCATGCGATGCGACTCGATGAAGCGCGGGCTTAGCGGAAATGCTGCAAGCGCGCGCAACGCCGCATTAAAACGTTCGATGTGCCCCACTTGCAAAACGAGCTGTCTGTCTTGGGCAAGATTGATTAACTCGCGCGCCTCCGCGATTGCCGCCGTAATCGGTTTTTCAATAAAGACGTGCTTGCCCGCGGCCAATGCCGCCTTTGCGGTTTGATGATGGTGAGTCGTTGGCACGGCGATTGTGACAGCATCGCATGCTTGTAATAATTCTTCCAACGAAGAAAAATAGCGAACGCCATGCTCCTCCGCGACGCTTTGGGCGCGCGCAAGATCCGTGTCAAAGATGCCGGAGAAAGCGATGCCCGAAATTTCTCGCAACCGCGCAGCGTGCAGGGCGCCCAACCGGCCAACGCCGGCAACACCAAGGCGAATAAAATTCATAATCGTTCCTTATCAGATTTCAAATTGAATGTAGCGCAATTTGAGTTTGACCACAAATTGATTTTTGTCAGAGTGAACCGCCGTTCCCTCGCATCGGCCGGGGACACAATTGTTACAGCGCTGTTATAAGCGGCGTAAAAGCCTTGCATTTTTGCAGGCGCGTGGGTATTATCCACATAATTTTTCGACGTTCAATCTCTTTGGGCCACCGTTAGAGTCAACATCATGAAGAGAGTTTTCATTTTTTTGTTTATCCTCGCGCTTACCAGTTGCCGTAACAATCATAAAGAAATCGCCGCCATTATTCGCCTCGAAAATCGCCGCGCGCCCGCGAAAGAGCTGGCAAAATTCGCCATCCATCCCAAAGACGACATTAAAAAGCGCGCGGCCATTGCGCTAGGCCGCTCGCAAGATCCCGATGCCGCGCCCACGCTCGTCGATATGCTGCGCTCCGGTAGCCCGGCTGTGCGCGTTGAGGCTGCGTTTGCGTTGGGGCAACTAGCGCAGCCCAATACTGCCGGGGTGTTGCTGCAATTTCTCTCCGATGAAAAGGATCTGGAAGTTCGCCTGCATTTGATCGAAGCCCTGGGCAAAGTGGCGAGCGACTCCTCCCTCAATAAAATTGATTCCACGCTTATTGCATTGATGTTGGATGACATACCGATTATTCGCGCGGAAGCGGCGCTCACCGTTGGCCGGCTGGCGCATCGCCGTTTCTCGCGGCCCTCGTGGAGCGCCAAATTAACAGAGTTGTTGCAAGACGATAACGAAGAAGTGCGTTGGCGCTCGGCCTATGCTCTTTTTCGCCTCGCGGATGCAGCCACGGCGCCTGCCCTGGAAAAGGCGTTGCACGATCGCAGCCCGCGCGTGCAGATGCAAGCCGCGCGCGCCCTGGGCATGTTGAATGATCGCAAAGCCGTTCCGGCCTTGCGCCAGCTTGCCGGCTCAGATCCGGATTGGCGCGTGCGCGTCAACGCCACCTCTGCTCTCGGCAATTTGATCACACCGGACGATTTAGCCGCGCCTAGTCTCTTGCCGGTGAAGGACGACAACATGCACGTTCGCCTGGCAGCGCTGCGCGCGATCGGCATGGCCTATGAGCAGGCAGCCAAAAATCCGGCGCCGGATCCAACGCCTTCAGCTACGATTGATTTTTTAATTGCACATTTGGGAACGGCGCATGCCAATGGAAATGTAGCATCCCCCTGGCAAGAACAAGTCGCGGCTGCCGTGGCGCTGGCGCAAGCATTGAGCAAGGAAGCGTTGCAACATTTTACGCCGCTTGCGGCTCACGCCAACAATCACGTTCGCGCCGGCGTCGCGCAAGCTGCGGGCGAAACCCGGTCAGCAGAGGCCTTTCCAATTTTAGAAAAACTGGCAGCCGACGAGGCCTCGCTGGTGCGCATTGCGGCGCTTGAAGCGTTGCCGAAAATTCCTGCGCAAAAACAGGCAATGCCGATATATCTAAATACTCTCGCCAGCGGCGATCAAGTTTTGACGGCGGTGGCCGCGCAAAATTTGGCGGCGGATACCAGCGGCAGGCAAGAGCATGCGGCGGCAATCATCGCAGCCTATCAACGCCTGCCGCAGCCGGTCGATATTGAAGCGGCACAAATGATCTTCAGCGCGCTGGCGGATTGCCGCAACCCCGCGGCGCAACCCTTGCTGGAAAAAGCGTTGTCCGTGACCGATAAACCGTTTGCCGCTGCTGCTGCTGCTGCGCTCAAGAAACTTACCGGGCAGGATTATAGCGACAAACTTCCCAGTGAGACGTTGCCCCAGGCTGATTTTCAATACAAGGAGATTGCCAAGCTGCGCAACGCTTCGGCGGTGGTGGAAACCGATGCCGGCGAGTTTGAACTGCAGTTCTTTCCGGAAGAAGCGCCGCTGGTATCGCTAAACTTCGTGCGCCTGGCCGAACGCAAATTCTTTGACGGCTTGCTCGTTCATCGTGTCGTGCCGAATTTCGTGGTGCAAACCGGCGATCCGCGCGGCGACATGTGGGGCTCGCCCGGTTATTCCGTGCGCTCGGAATTCAGCCGCCTGCGCTACACGCGCGGCATGGTCGGCATGGCCAGCGTCGGGCCGGACACGGAAGGTTCACAGTGGTTTATTACGCATTCCGATCAGCCGCATCTCGATGGGCGCTATACCATTTTTGCGCGTGTGCGCAAAGGCATGGAAGTCGTGGACGCGCTGCACGTCGGAAATCGCATCAAACGAATAACGATTCATTATTAAGGACGCATTCATGAAAGGATTTTGGGGCCGGGCGGCGCTGCTCGCGTTTGCCGGTCTTTTTACGTTGGCGTGTGATTCAGAGCCGGTACAGGAGTCCACGTCAGAGGCATATGCCCTCCGTTTCGACGCCTCCCAATCCGATTCAACTGCAATCCGTATAGCCGAACAAGCCATGCAAGCGCTCGGCGGCCCGGAAGCGTTTGCAACAATCAACTATTTTTCGTTTCGCTACGTCGTGCAGAGCGACACCGGAAAAATCGTGGATTGGCGGCACGATTGGGATCGCGCCGCCCACCGCTATCGCCTAGAAGGCAGCTTGGGCAACGATCATCTCCTGGCTTACTTCAATCTCAATTCACAGCAGGA
>QEVD01000499.1 GCA_003576975.1 Candidatus Zhuqueibacterota bacterium | reverse complement strand
TTGAAATCCGCCGGCAATGACGGTGTCCGCCAAAATCTGAGTATTAACGTGAGTCGCCGCTGTGCCGTCGGTGGGCGTCAATGGAACGACAACGTCCTGGCCATAGAGAGACGCGGCCAGAAGGAACACCGCAGTAAAAATCGTTTCCAATTTCAAGTGGCGCATTAGAGTCTCCTCTGGTTGATGAGTGTGAAAAGAAATTGTTTGAAAGATACAAGCATACGTTCCCCGGCTTTACCTCTCGTCATTCTAATTTAAAGGTCAAGCCGAAGTCGGCGGTCAAGCCGTATTTTTCACTTTGATTGAAGAGTCTGCGGTTGAACACTCCCTGGTCTGGCGAACTGTTGTTGATCTCGCTGCCGTCTTCAAGATTCGTGGCATTGCTGAGGTTCACAAATAAGGCAAGATTGTCGGTAATGCCCTGCTTCAAGGTCAAATCAACGCGCGTGAATGCCATGGTAATCTGATCTGACAAGCCGCCGGCGGAGTAGGATACATTGTGCTCGCCTTGGTGAAAAACGGAAACTCTTCCCGAAAATCTGCCGATGTCATAACCCAATGCAACATTGCCGAAGAATTCCGGCATGCCCTCCAATTTTTGTTTTCGTTCCGCGAGCACGGTAAATTTTCTCCATGTCGGGGGAATCGGTCCGGGCGGATCATAGAAGACGGAGTCAATTTGCGAGGTCCAAATAAACGCCTCGGACCGTACAATGGAAGCATTGTATGACAATACAATGTTTCTCAGCAAGCCCGGCAGGAAGCGAAAATTGATCTGATGCTCGAATTCGAATCCCCATACTTTTGTAGGTCTGGGGGAATTGTAGGGGAGAGTTAAATTGTAAGGCGAGGTTCCCATCTGGCTCGGCCAATTTATGCCAAAGCTTTGAATCAGAGTGTCCTGTATCACACCCTGCGCATCGCGCACGGCAGTCGTGTTGAAATTGTTCAGCATGTGATACATGTCTTCGATTTCTTTGTAATAGGCCGACAAAGAAATCAATCCGATCGTGTTGCTGAAGAAAGAGGTGTTCAATTCATAATTCCAGGCGCGGGCGGTTTTGAGCTTGGGATTGCCGACAAAAACCTGCAATTGCGATCCGACTTCGGCCGGGCGGCCGGCAATGTATCTCTCCAATCTCATATTAAAATCCGGGCGCGCCAGCGCTTTGTAAGCGGCGACACGCACTTTCATAAAATCCAGCGGCGAAACAGAGAGATTGAGATTGGGGAGAAGCACGGTTTGTGAAGCTGATGAGGTAGTGTCCCTGATGGAGTTGGCAGTGACCGGAAAACCGCCTACGGATTGCGGCATGAACTTGGAAGCATAATCGTTGTCTTCGTTCTCGATGCGCAATCCGCCGATCACAGTTATCCTTTGCCCGATATGCAGCGTGTTCATGATATAACCGGCACCGACGCGTTCCGTGACGTCATAATCGTCATATCGAATAAGGGGATTCGTCCATACTTCGAGTTGATTACGCGTCACGTCAATGCCGTATCGGTTAAGCTCATACCATTGCCGCAGCCGGTCTTTGTCAATAAGCGGATTCAAGCTGTAGGAGCCGTACACGTCACGCGCAACCGGATTATTGAAGAACAAAGACATTGGCGTAAAACCGCCGCCGCCGGCATTCAACCAGTTTTCGAAAGGTGTGCCGGTGAAATCCTTGGGACGGAATGTCCCATCCGGCAGTAACTCATAACGCTGCCATCTGCCCAGATAATAAGGCGTGAAGTCTTCCGTGCGGACATTTGAGCGGTCTTTTGCTTTATACTTCCCGCCGATTTTTACCTCACCTGAGATCTTGCTGCTCAGCAGATATTTTCGCGCAACATCCAGGAATGCTGTTCGCTCTTTGTCAAAATTGCGTTGCTTGCGGTAATAAGCCCAGGACAATCCCGCCGCGGAAAAATCATTGATGGCGTAGTCAATCAACTGCTCCGGGTTGTCCTGCAAATTAGTCGGCGTCGGCCGCATGCCCGGCCGCTCGACAAAACTTGCTTCATAATCAAAAGGATAGTCGGACTTCGACTGCCCGAACGACGCGCCCCAGTTCAGATTCAATCCGAGCAGGCTGTTGTCTCCTCGAATCGAACTGCTAAAAGTATTTATATCTTGTTCGCGGTCGCGATAATTATAAACCGGCGCGCCCGACTCGCTTCCGCCGCCGACTGCCGGATAATCCCGGGTAGACCAGAGGTAATCTCTTTTGGTGCGGCCAAAAACATTGTTGAAGCGAATCACGCCATTATCCGGCGTGTTGACATCAAACAACACGCTGAAGCCGTCTCGCTTGCGGATTTCATCCGTAAATTCGAGCAGAAAATCGTCGATAAAGAAACTTTGGTATTGAAGATTCGCGTAATCGACATTGATTCGTTCGTTGCTGCGGATGCGTTTTTCAAGATTCCCCGCCAATTGCACGCCGAGAACATTATTAAAAAATCTCTCGCCGTAATTCAGCGAAAAATCATACTGGTCGGCGGATTCCATCAACCGATTGTAGTCGCCCTTCAAATCAACTTTGATGTTTCTGGTTTCCGGCGCTGTTTTGGTGACCAGATTGATGCTGCCGGCCAGCGCATCGCCGTCTTTATCCGGAGTTAAGGCTTTGTACAATTCTATTCCCGCCAGCGAACTTTGTGACAGCGTGCTTAAATCGACGCCGCGGCTGGTGGCATCGGTTGCCGGAATTTTCACGCCGTCGATCGTGATCGTGGTAAATTTATCTTGCAGGCCGCGCAAAATGACTTTGTTGGCCTCGCCGCCCGATCGCAACAAGGAAACGCCTGGCAATCGGCCAATGGATTCAGCGGCGTTGGCGTCCGGCAATTCCCGGATCTTTTCTTCGGAAACGACATTGATAATCGTGCTGGAGGTGCGTTGTTGATTAATGGCTGCTGCCTGGCCGACGGCCTGACCGGTAACGATGATTTCTGCGCCTTGCAGAATCTCCGCGGATAATTTGACGTCGATCACGGTGGAAGTATTGGCTTGTATCGTCACCGGAAGATCGCGCATGCGATAGCCGATGTAAGATACTCTGAGGGTGTATGAGCCCTCCGGAATGCGATCGATGCGATAGGCGCCTTCCAAGTTTGTGGCGCTGCCCAAAGCCGTTCCCACCAGAAAGACGTTGGCGCCCGGCAGCCTCTCTGCCGTGGCAGAATCGCTCACCACGCCGCGCAAAATACCTTGCGCGAAGGCCGAAGTCGAAATCAGGAGAAACAGCGCGGTCCAGATTTTCTTGGCAAGCAATGTTTTCATATGGTTTCCTCACAAATCGTAATTGACTGACCGGCCACGCAATGCGGCCGGTCAGTCACGCGAAGGGGGGTAATAGCGTTATTGGAAATCTCGCTTTTGCCAATGATGACACAACAGATGAACTCGAAAAACTTCGCCTATCGAGATGATAATGCTTACAGCTACCTGTTGCGCATGAGTCTTACTAAGGATCGACGATTAAATAACTTTCCCAATCTCCAACCGCGAATAGACGCGAATCATCGCGAATTAAAAAGCATTAGCGACCATTCGCGTTGATTAG
>QEVD01000498.1 GCA_003576975.1 Candidatus Zhuqueibacterota bacterium | reverse complement strand
CTCCGGAAGCTGACAGTTGGGGGTGCGTTGGGGAAAATTCGCTGTTGGACAGGGATCTACCACAACAAGCTGCCATTGCCCGGCATCTGCAGGCCCTGGCGGCAAGACTTGCTGCAAAATGGCGCCAAAATTTGTTATTCCCGGCCCAATTAGGCCGTGTGAGTAGGGCCACGGCTCCCAGTCGCCACCAACTGCCTCGCCATGGGCGTTGCTGGCATGGATAAGCCCCATGGTGTGCGCCACTTCTTGGGCGGCAATATCCCCCACTAATGTTGTGATGGCGGTTCCGCCAATTCTGTCGTCATCATCATCAGGGTCGCCGACGTAGGCCATGCCACCGCAGTTGGATAACCTAGTCGCAACGCCAAGGACTGTTGTCCAATAAGGCCCCGACTCCGGAAAGTGTCTGGGTGCATCATCGCCGCCGAACTCATACCAGATGTCAAAGAGAAGTGATTCGCAATCATCTGCAAATAGATAGGGCCCGCCCCAACCCCAATTTCTCCACTGCAATACGCGGACTTCGCTTACCGGAAAGGCTCTTTTTAGATATTCGATTATATTTGTTCGTACTGTTGCCGTATCAGGTGCCGGGCCGGTCTCGCGGCTACGAACACGTATGACATTGAGGCCTAGCCAGGCCGGACTACCAAGACCAAAGAATTGTACGATACTAAGATTTTCAGGCGAGTCCCACAGACGTAATTGCATAAATCGTACATCGAACAACTCCGCACCAGGAATGACGAAATTGAGGGTTTGATTGGCATTGGCGCGTTGTTGAACCTGCAATTGATACCGCGCCGAGTCGACACCTGGATCGGCATTGACGAAGATAGCCGTATTGCCGGCATTGGGCGCTATGCTTTTACTAACCTGCCGGCCATCTTCGTATTCGATATCGTAGATAAGCTGTGCCGTGTAATTGCTGCGCGTTCCGCCCTGCGCCAGTAAATAATAGCGCACGGCCAACTCTTTGCCTGGTATGATTTTCTGGGAAAGGGAGCCAAATCCGTAGCTGATAGGATCAATCAAACGCCATTGGACTGCCTGATTAAACTCCACCCCGGTTACAAATACCCTTGGCAAGGGCGGCGGCGGATTCACAAAGAAATTTGAGCGCACTTCGGCGGCATGATTGCCGGCAGCGTCTCTAGCGCGGGCAGTAATTTGATATTCACCCTCTCGGCCCACCTGCAGCGATGGGCTTGACGATTCCACAAAAGTTGCCGGACAAGAGCCGCTTCCATGGAGGCCCCCGCAGATATTGCCGCCGGTAAAGTCCCATACAATTGTGCCTGTTGGCACGTGGCGTAGTTGCATGTCGACCGTTTGCAACTGCACGTTGTCTGTAGCGCGAATGGTGACAGTGACCTGTTCTGTCGTGATGGTTGCGCCGTTGGCCGGTGTTCGGATCGATACCACTGGTGGAGTCGTGTCGAGGGGAGGATCCAAAACACCTTCAAAAGTGAGTTCATCAAACAAGAGCCAGTTTACGTAGTCTCGTGCTGGGTGATTATGCCATCCGCCGATAACGACGCGAGAAATATTTTCGCTTTGGCTTTCAATACGTAGAAAGGAGTCCCAAGTAGACGAGCTTGTAAAGGATACAATTCGTTCCCCAACCAGTCGATTCTCGGAAGTAAAAGCAGATAAGCTCACGATAAATTGTAATGACAGTCCAGCTTGTGCGTGTCCATTAACCGCAATTGAAACCACTCTTTGTGGTGTAGTGAATTCTATTTCTAAATTCTGGCGATCAAAATCGCCTGGTGGTGCAGGATGAGTCGTGACGACATTTGGTGCTGAGCGGGCATCATCGCATTCGTTGTTGCTACTTGAATTAAAAGCACAGCGGATGATACGCAAGCCATTGGGGAATCGTACCCCATGACTGAACAAGAATTCGTTGGTCAGGTTTGTGCCGTCTGGGATTGGATTGCCGTCGGGGTATCTGTCAAAATTAATGATGTTCTGAGCGCCGGCATCTTCAATTGCCAGCCAGCATGCCATCAGAAAGACGGAAAATGAAATAAAGCGATGCATGACAATTCTCCCGAAATAAAAATCTGTCCTTAACGCAATAAGAGAACGGTTAATTTTCTTGTCCCTTCATCCGCGACGATGGAATTCTGGCTCCTGGTTCTTCGCGATTGCGATTTGTTTCTCGTGCTGTCAATGATGCCCAAATTTTTGTCATTTATCGGCGTGGTAGAAAAAAGATCTTTTTCAGAGGGAATCCATACCAAGACTATGGTATTTTTGTCATAGTGAGGGCGAATATAGGCAAGCTTTCGGTTCGAAGGGGGCTTACACCAACCTCTCCCTCAACGCCTTCGCCACCGCCTCGCTGCGCGAATGTACATGCAGCTTGGCAAAGATATTTTTCATGTGGGTGGTGACGGTGTGCAGGCTCAGGTGCAGCGCGCCGGCGATCATTTTCGGGGACAGGCCATCGACGACGTGCTGCAGAATGTCTTTTTCGCGGGCGGTCAAACCGTACTCACCGGGCGGTGAGGCGGTTTTGGCAAAGATGTCGAGCACGCGGCGGGCGATCGGGGCGCTCATCGGCGCGCCGCCCGCGTGCGCCTCACGGATGCTTTCGATGATGCGCCCGGCCGTCGCTTTTTTGAGCACATACCCCAATGCGCCGGCGCAGATCGATTGAAAGATCTTGTCATCATCCTCGTACACGGTGAGCATGATGATCGCCGTCGCCGGCGAGATGGCCTTGACGAGCGGGACCCCCTCGATCCCGCTCATCCCGGGCAGACCGATGTCCATCAACAGCACTTGCGGCGGCGCTTCGGTTTGCAGCGCGGCGACGGCGTCTTCGCAATTGGCAAACGCCTGGGAGCAGGCCATGTCGCCGGCGTTGTCGATCACCTCCGACAACACGCGGCGATAATCGTCATTGTCTTCCACCACCCAGACGTCGATGCGATCTTGTATGAGATTCGTTGGCATCTCTTTTTGCCTTTATGACAAAAAAATGGAGGGCAGAAAGATGTGTTGGTTTATTGTCCTCCCCCATTTTTCCGTCATTAATCCAGGCCGCTATCCAAAAGATCGAACACGGAGAAAACCGAGTCAACAGAGATTTCAAAGCTAAGGAACGCCATTTAAGCCATAAGGCCCTTAAAATCAGAATAAAATTCTGAAAGTTTTATGGCAAAATAATTCAAGGGCAAAATGATTTGAAATAATTTTTGCCGTTAAATCATCTTGCCTAAAGCTTTTTAAGCCATAAGGCACACAAACTCAGAATAAAATTCTGAAAGTTTTATGGCAAAATAATTCAAGGGCAAAATGATTTGAAATAATTTTGCCGTTAAATCATCTTGCCTAAAGCTTTTTAAGCTGCCCACAGGGCTCCAGTTTTCAGCTTGTCTGAAAAAGAGAAAAAATCTCTGTT
The DNA here is from genome assembly GCA_003576975.1 of Candidatus Zhuqueibacterota bacterium. Lineage (GTDB taxonomy): Bacteria > Zhuqueibacterota > Zhuqueibacteria > Zhuqueibacterales > Zhuqueibacteraceae > Coneutiohabitans. The sequence goes on along the minus strand of QEVD01000498.1, from coordinate 145 downwards.
TTCTCCGTGTTAAAAAATCTTTGCTTTTTTTGCTCATCAGGCATCGCCGGCGCGCGAATCGTCAGTTTCACCGCATCAGCAGCAATTTTCGCTGGGCGGTGAAGCTGCCGGCGCGCAGCACATACAAATACACGCCGCTCGAGAC
>QEVD01000497.1 GCA_003576975.1 Candidatus Zhuqueibacterota bacterium | reverse complement strand
TCAACTGCGTTCCGCAAAAGTTGTTCTAGTCAGCGGCATTGCGCAGCCGGAACGTTTTCATCATATGATACAAACGCTCGGCGCGCAGGTTGTGCACACCATGCGCTTCTCCGATCATTACAACTATCGCGCCAATGATGCTGAACACATTGCGCACACGTTCGCCCAAACACGGGGTGATCTTTTGATCACGACGAGTAAAGATGCGGTGAAGCTGCGCAATTTCGAGTGTCTGGCGCAACTGCCATGCTTCGCATTGGAGATTGTGGCCGCGCCGGCAGAAAACTTTTTTTCTGCGCTGCAAACGGCGCTTCCGGTTCGCGCTGAACACGTTTTGCCGTGAGCGGATTCGTCGCAAGCCGGGCTTCGGCAGCGAGAAAAGCCTTGCGAATCAAAGGCTTGTTTCGTATTTTCATGCCCGCCAATAGATTCAAAAGTGGTTATAGGCTACAAACCGTCACCTCGCGCAGGAAGCGACGCTGCCCGAAATACGCAAATTTCATTCTTCTCAGCGAACCCCATATTGATCGCCATGACCGAAGAGAATACCATCGGCCGGAAAGCCAGAAAATATAACATCCTTGTGGTTGACGACGATCGTAATATTTGCAAGATGATCGAGATCAATCTGCGCAAAGAAAAAGAATATATCGTCGAAACCGCGAACAGCGGCGAGGCCTGCCTCAAGGCGATCCGTGAAACGATTCCGGATTTGATCCTGCTCGACATTCAAATGCCCGGCATTGATGGCATCGAAACGCTAACGCGCATTCGCAATGAAGAGCCGCGTATTCCGGTGGTGATGATGTCGGCGCACGGCACGATTGAAAAAGCGGTGAAATCCATGAAGCTGGGCGCGTATGATTTCATTCAAAAGCCCTTTCCCAGCGATCGCCTGCTGGTGACGGTGCGCAACGCGCTCACCACCAGCTCGCTCAAACAAGAGATTGATTCCCTGCGCTCGGAATTGAAAGACCGCTTTCAATTCAAGAACATCATCGGCCAATCCGGCGTGATGCAGGAAGTTTTTCGCGCGCTGGAAAAAGTCGTGAACAGCAACGTCACCGTGTTGATTCAAGGCGAAAGCGGCACCGGCAAGGAGTTGATCGCGCGCGCGATTCATTATCACAATCCCCAACGCAGCAACAAGCCGTTCGTCGCGGTAAACTGCTCGGCTTTACCGGAGTCTTTGCTGGAAAGCGAATTGTTCGGGCACGAAAAGGGCGCCTTCACCGGGGCCACCGGCAAGCGCATCGGCAAATTTGAAGTGGCGAGCGGCGGCAGTATTTTTCTGGATGAGATCGGCTTGATGACGCCCGCGACGCAGGCGAAGATGCTGCGCATTCTGCAAGAACGCGAATTCGAGCGCGTCGGCGGCAATGAATTGGTGAAGGTCGATGTGCGCGTGATTTCGGCGACGAACAAGGATTTGGAAGAAGCCGTGCGCACCAACGAGTTTCGCGAGGATTTGTTCTATCGCATTTCAGTGTTTCCCATCAAGCTGCCGCCGTTGCGCGATCGCCGCGAAGATATTCCGCTGCTGGCAGCGCATTTCATCGACAAGTTCGCGCGCCAGGAGAGCAAGGAAGTCGAAGGCATTGCGCCCGACGCGCTGGAATTGCTGATGGCCTACAACTGGCCCGGCAATGTGCGCGAGTTGGAGAACGCAATTGAGCGCGCCGTGGTGCTTTCTTCGACGCGGGAAATCACGCCGAAAGATTTGCCGAATACTGTTCGCTCGATCGGCGAAAAGCGCATTTATGAATCCGACAACACCCTGTCGAGCTGGATTGAAAAATTGGAAGAAGAGGCGCTGCGCAACGCGCTGCTGGAAAACGGCGGAAACATCTCGCAAACCGCGAAGAAACTCGGCATCGGCCGCGCGACGATTTACCGCAAGGCCAAGAAGTACGGATTGCCGATGGTGAAGTAAAATCTCTGCCAACGCTTCAAAGATCAAGCGCGAAGTAAAATTCTGATAAGGTGTTCCCCCGCTAAATTTTTTGGTTCAAATGTCAGCAAACTTGAAGCTGATTTGATACTTCTTTAGGCTGAGGTTTGGAACTACTTTCGCCGCATAGATTGCTCGGGTCGTGAAGGCGTTGGCAATCACAATACCTCTGACCTTTTTGTCGCCAGCAAGGTTTTCTTTCACCCACCCCATATAAGCTTGAATTTGTCCGCACACTTGACGATCGGCTTCTTCCGCTTTGAGTTCAACCACAACGAAATCCCCTTGAGCGTCAATCGCCAGCAGATCAATACGGCCGGCAACTTTTGTATCCAACTGTTGCCCTGTAATCCCATCTTGCTGATAAAGTCTTAATCCCTCTTCGAGTTGTTCTAAATTAGAAACAAGCGAGTTTTCTAGATCATACTCGAGTGAAAAGACTACCTCTGATTCAGCTTCATCCAATAAGTCGCTATCATTTGCACTCATTTGATTATTTTCTAATGGAACAATTGTAAAGCCCAAATTTTGAAAAGGCGAATTCACGTAATTGCCTCCAGAACCCACATCTTGCATTCCTGTTACGAGACGCATTATTTCCTTCGGGGGGGTAATTTTTATTTTCGTATTCTATGGCATATCTTTTCCAGCGTTTTTCAGGAAATGACTCGCGATGTTCTTTATCGAAGCATTTCATTGCTTGAATCACATCATCATCTGTAATTGTTCTGCCGCGAAAGAATGTCTGTTTCATTGAAAATCCTTTCCCTCCTCACTTGCATCATAAACACCAGCGCCGCCAATCCCACCGGCAACGTGAACGTCAACATGCGCCACGCGGTTGACAATACCCCAACAAAATTCTCCGGCAGCAAGGCGCGATAAAAGAGCACAAATCCGAATTCGGCGCCGCCCACCGCGCCCGGCGAGGGCATAAAATTCATCAACATAAACAGCAGCCATTGCGATATGATCACAGACATCGCGTCGAGCTGTTGGCGCAAGCCTTCCAACAAAATCACCAGCAAGCTGCAGCGGCAAACCCAATGCACACCCGCCAATCCTACTGTGACGGCGAACCGCCAGCCGCCTTTTGCCGCCACCATCCGCAGGGTGTCAAAACCGAGCTTCGCCTGCCGGCGCACGCCTCTCCAAAAATTTCTGAGCCTGGTTTTGTGCGCTTCATTCATAAAGCGCCACATCAGTTGTCCCGCCAGCGCCATTCCAATCAGCGGCAAAACGACGTAGGAGAAAACCTCTTCTCCCCGCCATGTTCCTGCGGGAAGCTTGTTCCAAATTTCAATGAACACACCGCGCGCCGCCGGTGAAAACCAAAATACCGCCGGAATGCTGATCAAAAAGAAAGCATATTCTTCCAGCGTTCCCAAAATCATCAACGAGGCGGCCGGGCCGGCAGGAACGCCGCGCTTGATCAACCAGCCAAATTTAAAATAACCGCCGCCCACGGCCGTCGGCGTCACCGCTGCAACGGCGTCGGCCGCAAGTATGATGCGAAACAATTCGTTGAATCGGACGGGATGTTTCAAAAAAGTCATCCACACCGAAAGCCGGATGGTGCTGGTAAACCACGGCAGCAGAGCCATGGCCAACAAAAGCAACGCGTAGTGCAGTGGGAAATGTCGCAGGGCCTCAAAAGCTTGCTGATCGATCGTGCAGGCGGAGTAAATTGCCGTGATCAGCAAGCCGAGACTCAAAACCAAAACCAAACGCATGGAAAAAAGAGAACGGAGGTAAGCGAGAGAGCCAAAATCGTTTATGCCGTGGCCAATTGCGGCAGCGCAACGGTAATGTCCGTGTTTCGGCGACGAGGCGAGGCGTTCACCTCGTGGAGAACCGGTGCGCTAGCGTCAAACCGGGGCGCAGTTTTGGCCATGTTCGTTGTCGGAGAAGAATTGTTGGACAATTTGTGATAACAAACGCGCAGTTGTTGCGCCAAAGCTTTGGCATCTGCGCCGGCCACGCGGCGTTGCACTTTTTTCAGGCCGAGACGGTTCAGCTCGTCCAACTCTTGAGGGGAAGACGCAAAAACCGTCTGGCAAGCGCCATAGAACCAGTGCAGATAATCCGCATCCAGGCGATCATTCTCCTCGGGAGAGTAGGAAGCCACGAGCGGCAAGCGATGCGCACGCGCATAACTCATTCCCAACAAGCTGACCAGCGAAGTATCAGCCAGATGAATAATGTCCGGGCGGAATTTGCCAAGCACGCTGGAAAGATCGTCACGAACGGCTTGCGCCTCCTCTTGCGCGGGATAAAAGGCGGAAGAGATTGTGCGCACACGCATGATTTGTTCCGCATTTGCCGCTTCAGGTGAGACGGTATTCGTGAAATAACGCAGATGGAAATTGAAGTTTTGCAGGTGGGGAAACACGTGTACAAACAGATTGGCATACGCCTTTGACTGTGCCGAAGCGCTCTCGGCAAAAAATGCTACCCGCATGTTAAGCATCCTTTCTTAAAGTGTCGCAGAGTTGTTATACTCTGAGGTAATCCTCACAATCCTTTGTGAGCGATATAACCATGTCATTGTCAAGCCACGGAAAAATTGTATCAGCCATTTGCTAGCGCACAACCTCATGCAAAATTCAAACCACTTGCTGGCAGAAAATGAACGAATCTGGGCGGATTCAAATTGCTTCTTTCGATCAATGTTTATAGGGCTTCGGAGAGCATAAACAAGTTTGATGATCATTGTGATCGCTTCAACCCGGCTAGTTTTTATCATCAAGATTGCGCGGAATTACGAGAGCGTAAGCCGAAGACGTAATCAAGGTTCTGCTTGCTTTTGGAAGATCGAAGGCCTTTATTGTGCAACTTTTATTCGACACCTCAATCGGAGAAAGACATGAAATGGAAATTCCGCCTCAGCAGCCGAATGTTTTATGGCGCCCTCGATGTCGTTGAGCGCGTCGGAAATCTGCTGCCGCATCCCACGAGTTTATTCGCGCTTTTTGCCTTTGGAGTGATTATCATTTCTGCCATTGCCGCGGCATTTGGCTTGTCTGCGATTCATCCCGGCACGGGCCAAACGATTGAAGCCGTCAGCTTGCTCAGCGGCGAGGGTTTGCGGCGCATCATGACGGAAATGGTGCGCAACTTCACCAACTTTGCGCCGCTGGGGACGGTGTTGGTGGCGCTGCTCGGCATTGGCGTTGCGGAAGGCACCGGTTTGCTGGGCGCGGCGATTCGCCTGCTCGTGCTCTCCGCGCCGCGGCGTTTGTTGACCATGGTAATTGTCTTCGCCGGCGTAATGTCGAATGCGGCCTCGGAAATCGGCTATGTTTTGCTGGTGCCGTTGGGCGCGGTTATTTTCCTGGCCGTCGGGCGGCATCCCCTGGCGGGTTTGGCCGCCGCGTTTGCCGGCGTTTCCGGCGGTTACAGCGCCAATCTGTTGTTGGGAACGGTCGATCCTCTGCTCTCCGGTTTATCACAAGAGGCGGCGCGCATCATCGATCCGAGCTACATCGTAAATCCCGCCTGCAACTACTATTTCATGGTGGCTTCGACCTTCGTTCTCACCGCAGCCGGCACCTGGGTTTCGGAAAAAATCGTGGAGCCGCGTTTGGGAAAATACGAAGGCGCGGAGAAAGCCTTGGACTTGCAGCCGCTTTCGGCGGCAGAAAAACGCGGGCTGGCGTATGCGTTGGTCACCTCACTCCTCATTATCGGATTTTTGTTGTGGGCGGTGGTGCCGACTGACGGCATTCTGCGCGATCCGAAGAATACGGATTTTCTGCATTCGCCCTTTCTTTCCGGCATCGTGGCGATTGTGTTTCTGGCTTCGGCAATCGTGGGCATTGCCTACGGCTTGGGCGCCGGCACGGTGCGCAAAGACGCTGACATCGTGAACGCGATGGGCAAAGCCATGGGCACGCTCGCGTCGTATATCACGCTGGTGTTTTTTGCGGCGCAGTTCGTGGCGTATTTTTCCTGGACGAATCTCGGGTTGATCATCGCGGTGCACGGCGCGGAATTTCTCAAGGCCGTCGGCTTTCACGGCATTCCGCTGCTGTTGAGTTTTGTGCTGCTCTCCACCGCGATCAACATGTTCATGGGCAGCGCTTCGGCCAAATGGGCGATCATGGCCCCGGTGTTCGTGCCCATGTTCATGCTGCTCGGCTATTCCCCGGAATTGACGCAGGTGACGTACCGCATCGGCGATTCCTGCACCAACATCATCTCGCCGATGATGTCATACTTTGCATTGATTGTCGCATTCGTGCAGCGCTACAGCAAAGAGGCGGGCATTGGCACGGTGATCGCAACGATGGTTCCGTACACCGTGGCTTTCTTGATTGTGTGGTCAG
>QEVD01000496.1 GCA_003576975.1 Candidatus Zhuqueibacterota bacterium | reverse complement strand
GCCAAAGTCGCCAAGCCTTTTTGGCTGGCGAGGTTGCGCTTGATCAGGGCAAACTCGGCTTTGGAAAAATTCGGGCCGATGCAGAGCTTGCCTTCGACGAGGATTTTCTTCATGGCACATCCGTTATTATTTTAGTAAATGCTTAAATACTTTAACGATGATACGAAATAAAAAATGCCCAATCAAGCCGGGATTGACAAAATTTTATAAGGAGCGCAATCGCATGGATTCCGCCCTGGTCTTTGTTTACAATGCGGATGGCGGCCTGTTCAACAGCCTCGCCGATCGCGCCCACAAAATTCTTTCTCCCCAAACCTATCAGTGCAATCTCTGCAGCCTCACGTATTCCAATTTTGGTATGAAAAAAGAGTGGAAGGAATTTCTCAGCCGCCTCGAGCTGCCGATGGAGTTTTTGCACCGCGATGAATTCGAAGCGCAATACGGCATGGAAGAGACGCCGCTGCCGGCGATTTTCAAAAAAGTGAAAGATGAGCTGGAAGTGTGGATTAATGCCGAGCGATCAATTCATGCAAAACAGTGGAGGGTTTGAAACAACTCATCACTCAAAAAATAAATCGTGAAAAAGCAAACACGCCAAGATTTGCCGGCACACGGGCTTTTTGAGGGAATAAAAAGCGCAGGAATCGGGTTTTGTTTATACGTTTATTTTACATGTACATTCGCACATGTGTGAAAGCATCGCTGCTCCAAGTTTGCGCTGCGAGCCAGAGTGCAAGTTTCACTATGAGGAGAGGTTGGATGGAGTTTGTTCTATTCGCTTTGGTTTTTGTACTCGCCTATTTGAATGGCGCTAATGACATCTCAAAAGGCATTGCCACGCTGGTCGGCAGTCATGTCGTTCGCGCTTCCACGGCCATCTTGTGGGGCACGTTGACGACTACCCTCGGCGCGATGGCCGGCGTTGCCATTACCAGCGGCTTGCTCAAGACTTTCTCAAGCGGAATCTTGTCACATCCCGCCAACTCGACGATGTTCCCGATCGCTGTAGCCCTTGGCGCCATCGGCTGGATTCTCTTTGCCACCCAAACCGGTTTGCCGATCTCCACGACGCACGCACTCACCGGCGGTATCATCGGAGCGGCTTTGGCGCAACTCGGCGCTTCCGGCATCGCCTGGCAAGCACTGCTGCTGAAAGTTGCTCTTCCGCTTGCCTTCAGTCCGGTCGCATCCTTTGCCGTGGCCTGGCTGCTCTTTCCTATTATCCGTTATGCTTTGTCTGGTGTGAACAACTATTGTCTTTGCCTCGAAGTTCAGCAAACCCAGATTGTTCCTCTGACAGTTGGCCAGCCAATCGGTGTCGCCAGCGCGCTTGTGTCCAACCAACCATCCATGCAGCTTGTCGCAGACAAAGTCGAAACCTGTGAGCGAACCGTTGCGCTCAGCGTCGTCAAATTGCGCCTGGCGGATTCTCTCCATTTACTCACCAGTGGCTTGACGAGTTTCGCGCGAGGCATGAATGATACGCCGAAAATTGCCGCGCTGCTCGTTGGCACTTCTTTGCTCGGCAGCATGAATACGGCAACGTTTTTTGGCTTTGTCGCAATTGCGATGTTGGTGGGAAGTCTGCTTGGCGGGCGCAGGGTTCTCAATACGCTTTCTGAAAAAATCACCGCGATGGACGGCCTCGAAGGCTTCACCGCCAACTTTGGCGCTTCCGCATTGGTGACGGCGGCAACTTTCTTCGGCCTTCCCCTTTCCACCACGCATGTCACCACCAGCGCGATTGTCGGAATCGGGGTGAGCAGCCGCGGCCGCGCCAACTGGTATGTCGTGCGCGACATTCTTCTGGCGTGGCTGGTGACTCTGCCAGCCGCTGCCATTTTAGCTTACACGATCAGCTTGTTGTTAAACTAACAAATAAACGGAGTAACGTGATGCCTGAAAATACCACCGATCTTTTTGTGGAACGCGCCGTCAGAGAACGCTACGCGCATGCAGCACAAAAACGGGAAACGGCGCTGTGTTGTCCCGTCGAATACGATCAAAAGTATCTCAAAATTCTCCCACAGGAAATTTTGGAACGCGATTACGGCTGCGGCGACCCCTCCCATTTTGTGCGGCCTGATGAAGTCGTGCTCGATCTCGGCAGCGGCGGCGGCAAAATCTGTTATATCGCCGCGCAAATTGTTGGGTCGCAGGGAAAAGTCATCGGGGTTGATATGAACGACGACATGCTCGCGCTGGCTCGCAAGTATCAGTATGAGATGGCGGAAAAAATCGGCGCGCGCAACGTCGAATTTCGCAAAGGCAAAATTCAGGATTTGCGTCTGGATCTCGAAGAAGTGGATGAGTATCTGCGCACCAACCCGATTCGCTCCAGCGCCGATTTGCAGCTTCTCGAAGAATATTGCCAGGCGCTGCGCCTCAACACGCCGCTGATCGAAGACAACTCCATCGACGTGGTGGTGTCCAACTGCGTGTTGAATCTTGTTAAAGAAGAAGATCGCCGGCAGCTCTTTGCGGAAATCTTTCGCGTGCTCAAAGTCGGAGGCCGCGCGGCCATTTCAGATATTGTCAGTGACGAAGAAGTGCCCGAATCTCTCAAAAATGATCCCGCGTTGTGGAGCGGCTGCATTTCCGGCGCGTTCACGGAAGAAGGATTCCTCAAAGCTTTTGAGAATACCGGATTTTACGGCATGGAATTCGTCAAGCGCGATGACAAACCGTGGCAAACGCTTGAGGGCATCGAATTTCGCAGCGTCACCGTTGTCGCTCACAAAGGCAAGCAAGGCCCCTGTTACGAGCGCAACCAGGCGGTGATTTACAAAGGCCCGTGGAAGGCGGTGATCGACGACGATGGCCATACGCTTTATCGCGGCGAGCGCATGGCGGTTTGCGATAAAACTTTCCGTCTTTATATGCGGGAAGGAAGCCCTTATGCGCAAAGTCTTATCGCCATCGAACCCTACGACGATGTTCCATTGGAAACGGCCAAAGCTTTCAATTGCTCAAAAAATGCGCGGCGCCATCCGAAAGAAACCAAAGGGCAGGATTACAAAGTGACTGAAATCAGCGAGGGATCGTGCTGCGGGCCGGATGGGTGTTGTTGAACTGGCGGGGTGTCCGTCGTCTTTTGGACGGCAACAGAAAGCGCATCACTTTTAGTTTGGAATAATAAGATCGATTTGATTGCCAAAATCAAATATGAATCCCAGCCCCAATCCAACCATCCAACTGGGGGTGAGTTGGATGCTGCGCACATTCTGATAAGCTGGCATTTGGCCGAAAATGCGAAACGTCGAATTTTTTCCAAAATAAGAGAACGCCGGTTCCACGAACCAGGCAGAGCTTCCCGTTGCTGCCAAAATTCTTTTGTTCGAGTAATCCTGCTTGGCGAATCGTCCCCGTGCGGATAAAGAAAAACTCATGTGTTCATGATAATTGTATTCCATCCCCGCTGACACAACAAGCTCGTCGCCAAATTTGTAGCCGTCAAAATTTGCGCCGGCATAGCGATAGAGGCCATGAACGTTGAATCGCAGGCTGAAGATCGATGGGGAGTCTTGCGCCGTTGCGTTGTTGACGGTAATTTCCGATCGGCGGCTTTGCCCCTGCGCCCAGCGCCAGCTCAAAAGGTCCGGTGAGCGTGGGTGCGATTGCCAGATATTTTATCATCATAACCGGATCGCCCAAACCATCGCCCTCGACTTTCAGCCTCTGCGTCACGTTGCCCAGACTGTTTCGCGCAGTCAACTCGCGGTTGCGCACCACATAATTGAGATGTAACAACAGCGATACTCTTTCGGCTAAACCGTATTCCATCTCAAGCCCAAAAACTTGCACATTGGCCTTGCGGGCGAGGGGATCATCAATTTTGCGCGTCGGCGCGTCGCTTCGAAAGTATTGCCCAAGTGGGCGTGCCGGTAATTCACATTGAGATTCAGGCGTTTGAAGGGAATGACACCGTGCTCCAGACTTTCAATGGCTGCGGAACCAGCCGTGCAGCAACCCTGGGCATGAAGTTTCACCGCGAAGGCCAGCAACACGGCCGCCAGAAACGCAGTTATCCTAACAACGTTTTTCGGTTTCGTGTTCATGGCTGCACTTCTACGTCGATTATTTTGCTGGCGGTTCCACCGCGCCCATCTTTGGCCGTCACAGTCACGCTGTTGATGCCGACGCAACAATATGTAACGACATAACTGACCACCGGGCCTTCGCCATATACGTCGCCGGCGGTCATGAACCATTCGTAGGAAAGTTCATCTCCATCCGGATCCTCGGCCACCACCGTTAGCGTAACAATGCGCCCGACGGTGCCCCTGGCCGGATCTGCGGATAAGCTTTTGATAATCGGATTGGAATTCGGCCCGGAAGCGGAGCCGGTCACCTCCGGCTGAACGCAAGCACTCAAAAACAAAGCGAGAACGCCTGTTAATGCTTTCTTCATGATTCGCACTCCGATCAAAGTTGACGTTCAGTGAGGGTTTCATCCCTCTATGAAAACCGAAATATACTGGTTCCACAAACATGAAACGATAACGACAAAATTATGCTTTTTTATTCCCCTCATTGCTTCCACTTATGCCATCCAGGGTTTACGAAACAAATGACTGCGTGGACTTAAAACTTGGCGACATTTCTTCGGCAACTCGTTTCAATCCCTCGCAATTCTCCTCAAACA
>QEVD01000495.1 GCA_003576975.1 Candidatus Zhuqueibacterota bacterium | reverse complement strand
GGCGCGGCAATTATTGTTTGCGCCAGACGATTGAGCGCCTGCAACGCAGCGAGGTTCTCTTGTAAGCCGGCGGTGTTTGTCTCTGCCATAAAAAATCCTGCGTAGCGATTGAATATTCGATTTTGCTGCCTTGCACATTAAGCTTTTATTCAGGCAATGTCAAGGTAGCAAACCGATCGCGCCGCCGCGGATTCACAAAATTCCCCTTGGAATTCGGCGACAATGCGCTATCTTTTTAGTGAAATTCATTTGATCGAGGCCGCTATGGCAGCGCATTTTTGTGTTATTGATTGTACCGAATTGAGCCGCGTGCTTAATTTGAGCAACAGCATCTCCCGGCGAAAGTTGAGACGAGGTATCATGTTTCTGCTGTTGCAATTGGTTTTTTTGTGCGATTCGGGTTTCAGTCAAATCGAGCGGCCACGGGCGCCGGAGTTCGCGTTCAGCCAGTTTCGTTTGATTCCGATTCATCCGGCTGGTCGCCCCGCAAGCATGGGCGGCGCATTTATCGGCATTGCCGACGATGCCACCGCTGCTGCGATTAATCCCGCCGGCTTGAGTTTTCTCACGACGCCGGAAATCAGTTTGAGCCACTGCGCGAGCTGGCAGACGTATGACTTTCCCGTGAGCCGCCGCGTGCAAAGCGAGGGTGAACAGCGGCAATACGAACCGGTTTTCGATCAAACCCTCGTTAATGTCATATATCCGCAATGGGGTTTCACCTTCGCCGTCTTTCGCCAAGTGGCCTTCCGTTCGGAATTCAGTTTTGACCGCCAGCAATTTGTGACAATCAACGCCAATCGCCCGCTGAGCATCGCGGAACAGTTCGGCGCTTCCGGCAATTTCGCGGGACGCACGAGCGAGCATTATTCCGAAGTTATTCATAATGCTTTTGTCGTCGCAAAAACGCTGCAACCTCGCGTGCATGCCGGTTTGGCGTTGCGCACAACGCAATTGCGGTTGCGCCTCGATGAACGCCAATACTTCGAGCCCGCTCTCTGGTTGCAGACGCAATTCAATGCGGCGCCGGATCAAATCACACCGCCGCGTGTCGAAGCGCTTTATCGCATCGATCATGTGCATCGCAATCAATTCAAAGCGAGCTTCAGTCTCGGGTTGCTTCTGGAAATCACCTCGAGTTTATCGCTTGGCATTGTTTATGACAACCTGCCGTCGTATGACGTTGAAAATCATCTCATCTACCCCGCATATACCTTGCCTGATCGCACGCCGAACGACGGTCTTGATGATGCCGTCTTTTTTAAACCGGAAGAGAAGCGTTTACCGTTTACGCTGAATCTTCCGGATCATTGGGGTTTTGGCTTGAGCTGGGAGACCAGCAGCCGTTTGCTTTGTGCGGCGGATGTCTTGCTTTATCGCAGTCATTATTTGCTGCAAGGCTTGAATTTTGATTTGCCGCAAGATGATAGTCCGGAGGCCGGCTCCCGCTATCGTGATTCCGACGGTGAAGATGACGTCCGTATCAAAAATCATTTAGCGCTGCGCGCCGGTTTGGAGTATCGCCTGGCCGAGCTTGGCAAAATTTGGCTGCTGCGCGCGGGGTTTTATACAGAGCCGAATTTTGGGCTGCAGGCCGTTTCGCGCGATTCCAATCTGCAGCGCGAATTTCCGGATAAATCTGGCTTCGTTCATGTGACCTCCGGCGCCGGCGTTGTGCTCAACAATAAAGTCCGCTTCGAAGGGAGTGTTGACATTTGTCCGGCGCTGGGGCAGATCGGTTTCATCGGCACCACCGTGTTGAGATTGTAAGATGACATCGCATGATTTTCGCCTTCTCTTTTCGGTTTTGAGTTTTGCGGTTCTTCCTGCAATTTCAGCGAACGCGCAATGGTCTACGCATTATTTAAGTGGTTTGGAAAAAGTTGAAGTGAACCAATGGCAGGAGGCGGCAAACGAATTTCGCGCGGCTATTGCGATCAAAGCCGGGCCCAAGCGCAATGCCGTGAGTGAAGTCGGGCTGATTCCGTTTGATTATTTTCCGCATTATCAACTCGGACGCGCATTATTTTTTCTGGGAGATTATGCCGCGGCCGTGGAGAATTTCGAACGCGAACTTGGCTATGCCGCGATTTCGGAAAGCCGGGCAGATCACAACAATTTGCTGCGCCTGCAGGAGACGGCAACCGCGCTGCTGAAATCAAGAAGAGTTGAAACTGCGAAGCTCCCCTGGGCCGATTTGTTGGATGCCAGCACAAGCCCGGCAGAAAGCAGCGTTCGCAAGAACATTGATTCTCTCTTGTCCGCCAACCCCGCCTTTGACGATGAGAGTCGCAGGCAAATTACACGTTGGTTTGCGGATCATCCTGCGCCCGCGACCGGCACTCGCCCGAGTTCACCCGCCCTGACAGAATCTGATTCTCTGGCATTGCTGATGCAAGCCGCGCAAGCGGCATATCTGCAGGGCCGCTATTTTGAGGCTTTGCAGCACTTCGAGCGTTTGCGCCAACTCGCGCCGAATGATGCTGTTGTTGCGGCATGGCAGCAGCGCGTGCAATTTGAAATCGCGCAACTTAACGCGCCTGCCGCCCAACAAACCGCGCGCAGCGATACAATCACAAAAACCGAATTCGTGCGCGCCGGTTCGCCGGTTTTGGTGATTCGTGAGCCGGAAGCCGCCAGCACCAGCATGCGCGCCGGGCAACTCACGGTGCGCGGTTACGCCAAGGACGATTCCGGCATTGCTGCAATCATGTTTGCCGTGAATGGCGCAGCAATCCCTTTGCCGCCGGCCGAAAAGCAGGCCCTGCTGAAGCCCGATGCGGAAGGCAGATATAATTTTTCAATTAAAATTCCGTTGCGCCTGGGTGAAAATGAAATCGTTGTGACCGCGTATGATCTCGATCTCGAGCAACACGCCAGCACGGAACGGCTGCGCCTGCGCCGCTTGCCGCCGCTTTATCGCGGGAAACCGTATGATTCGCAATCGCATTGCATTTGTGCATCACTACAACCCCTACATTGCCGGCGCGCCCATTCGTACCGCGGAAATGTTCTTTGGCCGCCAGCAGTTACTCGAACGCATCTTGCGCACCCTGCCCAACAATAGCTTGATGGTGTACGGTCCGCGGCGCATCGGAAAAACTTCCGTGCAGCATCAATTGCTGCGTTTGTTGCAGGAACGCGAGGATCCGGTTTACAGCTTTGTGCCGGTGTTCGTAGATTTGCAGGGGGTTCCCGAAGAATTCTTTTTTGCGCATGTGATCGAGGAATTGCGGGAGCAACTTGGCGCGGAGATCGCAGCGGCCGTGCCGAAACCGGTTGCCCGCGCCGGTTATGGCCCTCGCGAGTTTGCCAATGACTTACGCAAACTCATCGGCCTGTTACAGGCGCAACGACGCGGCGCATGGGCAGCAAACAAAAGGATTCGCCTGGTTCTACTGCTTGACGAAGTCGATGAGTTGAATCGCTATAGCGAGCGCACCAATCAGCATCTGCGTTCGATTTTCATGAAATCCTTCAGCGAGAATCTCGTGGCCGTGTTGACCGGCAGCAACATTCGCAAACAGTGGGAAAGCGAATCAAGTCCGTGGTACAATTTTTTCGAACAGGTTGCCCTGCCGTTGTTGACGCGCGAGGAGACATTGCGGCTCATTCATGAACCGGTGAAAGGGTTTTTCAAATTTGACCCGGACGCGGCCGAGAAAATCTGGCTGCTTTCAGAGGGGAAGCCGTTTCTCGTGCAAAAATTTTGCGTGCGGCTGGTGAACCGCGCCATCGAGGCGCGACGGCGGGTCATCCCTGCCAGCGAAGTCGAAGCGATTCGCCTGGAAGTGGGGGAAGAAACGGCATAAACGCTGAAGAAAAAATTTGATTCGTGACTTCAAAAGCAATGAGAAAGAAACAGCAACAACAAATCAATCCATTCGTCATCGGCCAGTGGGTGTGCGGGGAAAAATTTTTTGGCCGCGAAGATTTGATGGCGGAATTGCTCGAAGGCAGCCGCACCGCCGTTTGGGTTGCAGGGTTGCGGCGCATGGGCAAAACCTCGCTGCTGCGCGAAATCGAGCGACGGGTTTTGCAGAATGCCCGATCGCCCTATTTACCGGTGTATTGGGATATGGAGGGCGCGAGCGATGATGCCACGTTGTGCGAGAGCCTGCTCGCGGCGCTTGATGAAACCTCCGGCCGTTTCGCCGCTGAAACCGATTGGGAGAAAACAAACACGTCCGAGCTGCTGCGCACAATTCAACAGGCTGCGCGGCTGCAACAAAAAGCCTTGTTGTTGCTATGTGATGAAGTCGAAGCCTTGCTCGCCGTCGCGCAAGACGATCCACACGTGCTCTCGCGTTTGCGGCGCGTGATGCAAGGCAGCGCGGACATGCGCTGCATTGTGACTGCGACGCGCCGGCTTGCACGCCTGGAAACGCTTGATGCCACTGAAACCTCGCCGTTCTTGCACGGCTTCACGCCGCCGCTTTATCTTCCACCTTTGCGGGAAAATGAATGCCAGGCGCTGCTCCGGCAAGGGGGATTTTCAGAGCCTTTGCAGGCTGAACTTTACCGCCTGAGCGGCGGGCATCCTTTCTTGATTCAGGTTCTGGCAAAACGCATGCTCGAGTTTGACGATCTTCAAGAGGCGTTCAGCAGCATGCAACACGATGACGCCTTGCTGAATTTTTTCAGAGTCGATTATCAGACTTTGCAGCCGGTTGAGCAAGCGCTGTTGCGTCGCTGCGCGCAAAGCGATTTGGCGTCAAGTGAAACGACCACCAACACGGTTTCACGCACAGCTTTGCAAACCCTGCGCGCGCTCGGGCTTTTGTTGGAACAAGATGGCAAGCCGCATTTGCGCTCGCCGTTGCTCAAAACGTGGCTGTCCGCGGTAGCGGCGGATGATGCGACGAATGTGATCACGGCGCCGGCCTGGCGCGCATTGCAGCGCGGCGACCGCATCGGCGCATATGAAATTCTTCATGAAATTGCGCGCGGCGGCATGGGCGTGGTTTATTGCGGCCGCGATGTACATTTGCAACGCCTGGTCGCGCTCAAGCTCATCCACCCGGAGGCCACACGCGAAGCGTCGCAGCGCGCCCGGCTGTTGGCGGAGGCGCGCGCCCTCTCGCAACTCAATCATCCCAACATCGCCGTGATTTATACGGTCGAGTTCATCGGCGAGGCGCCGTGTTTGTGCATGGAATATCTTGCGGGAATGCGTCTGGATGACTGGGCGCACAATCCTGAAAAGAATTTCGCGGAGAAACTGGAGGTGGCGCGGCAAATCGCTTCAGCTCTGGCGGCAGCGCATCGCGCCGGCATCATTCACCGCGACCTTAAGCCGAGCAACATCATCGTCAATGCGCAAAATCACGCCAAGCTGCTTGACTTCGGTATCGCGCGAAAAGTTGATGCGGCGGAACGCTTAACGCAAACCGGCCAAACGCCCGGCACGCCCGCTTACATGTCACCCGAACAAATCAGTAATCTCGAGGTGGATGAACGAAGCGATGTCTTTTCCCTGGGGGTCTTGTTTTATGAACTGTTCACCGGCCAGCGGCCTTTCTCGGGCGACAATTTTTTTGCGCTGGCTTATGCCATCGTGAACGAAAATCCGATTTCAATCGAATCCTGGCAGATCAATTTACCGGAAGAGTTGGTGAACTTGATCAAGCGTTCACTGCAAAAATTGCCGCAAAAACGCTTTGCAGATGCGCAAGAACTGCTGCTCGCGCTCGAGCAAGTCTCAAAAAAAGCTTGACTTTCCTGGGGCAAATCATTATATCGTATGCCGTTTATAAAATATAGATAACGTAATCTCAAGGAGGAGTGATGACTGGAGAAATCGGTCAAGTTGCCGGAAAAATTTGGCAAGCCTTGCAAGGCAAGGAAGATATGACGCCGACGAATCTAAAAAAAGCGACGGGTGCGGACGATAAGCTATTGTGGCTCGCGCTGGGCTGGTTGGCGCGTGAAGACAATATCGATATTGCCAAAAACAAATCGAGCTATAAGATCAATCTGAAAGCGAAATGAGAGCTCCGGCGCGTTTGCGAGCCCGGAAGGTAATTTGTCAGTTTGATAAATTATGAATTCCGATGTTTCACCGCCGTTAGCAGGGCGGAATGGCTCACGATTTTCGCCGCTGCGCAGACTCACCCCGCGCCAGCGGCGATTTTATTTTATAGCGATTATCCTGGCTGTTTTGTTCGGCGGCGGTTGGTGGTTGATCTTCGACGGCTTGCCGAATGCGGAGGAAATCCGCGCCTATCAGCCGGAATCCACGGCGCAAGCCGGCAAAATCAATTGGGAGCGGCGATTCACGTCGCCAATTCGGCTCTGGGCGCCGGCCTCAAAGATTTCGAATAAGCTGAAACAGGCCGTCATCGTCAGTGAAGACGATTTGTTTTATCAGCACGATGGCCTCAATCTCGACATGATGAAAGAATCATTCGAGAAAAATCTCGCCAAAGGCCGTTACGTGCGCGGCGCGAGCACGATCACGATGCAATTCGCGCGCAATGCGTTTTTGCACAAGCAAAAAACC
>QEVD01000494.1 GCA_003576975.1 Candidatus Zhuqueibacterota bacterium | reverse complement strand
AACAAGCCGGTGGTTGACTCGGCAATGTGAATCAGGTTGGCGGTGCTGTCATGCACAATGGTGATGATGGCTTCGCCGAAGACTCGCTGGCCCGAGACCAGGCGATAACGCAGAATATCATCCACCAAAATGCGCGCATTAAAACGCGGCGAGGCCGATTGCGCCGGCAAAAATTGCGGTGTGAGCAGAAGCAGCATAAGCAAACTGAAACGCAACCAGGCTACCAGCGGGCAACCAAAAACCTTCACGCCGCCAACAAAATTGCGGCAAGGCGGGCAAACACATGTGCAGGCAACGGACATAAGAATCTCCTCTTCATCCTTAAAGAGTTGTGGGATTGGGCATTTTGCCGTACAACACGAGCTTTATTGAGAACTAACACCGTGAATCGCCGTCTATACTTTAGCATCAAACGCGTGCTCTTGCCGACGCAGCGCGCGAGGATGGTTCTGAGCAAAAGCGCTTGTAGCTTTTGCGAAACAAGTTTATGCACCATGTCGCGATTTATGAAATCATAAATTTTGAGGATCGGTTTTGCATGTTTGGCTTTTCGATGAGAATTATCAAAAGCTTGGTACAGGAACGCATGTTCCCCAAAAATATTTTACAAAAATTTATTCGTCGTTTCCGCAAGTTGTCAGGGTGACTGTACAATTTAATCATTACAAAGTTCGCTGGCAGTGAGAATCATCTTGGCTTCACTTTTTCGACTTCTTCACCTGGCATTGCCAACCCTCACATTCTGCGAGAAAATACATCTTCGTTGAAATATCGTCGATAAATCGTTCGCAGGTTCGCCGTCGAGGAGATACTAATAGCTCGACGCCGCCAGCCGCCGATAAAGAATTTTGCATGGCGGCAAGCGCCGTTCAGCAGTCGCGTTGTTGACAATCGAGTAATCATTTAATATATTTGCCGGTCGTTCTGCCAGATGCCTTTAATTCAATGACGGGGCATTGCGCGACTGGCATCACGAACTTCAACTTTGGCGGAATGCTATGAGAGACACACGATTAACCCGTTTGGCGGAGGTATTAACCCGACACTCCACGCGTTTGGAAAAAGGCCAGCGCGTCTTGATTGAAGCTTACGATGTGCCTGAAATATTCGTCGCCGAGCTGATCGAAGCGGCGGTTCGTTGCGGCGCCCTCCCGATTGTCGAAACCAAGCACAATCAGGTTTTGCGCCAGATGTATCGCAAATACGGCGAAGACGCATTCAAGCTGTTGGGTGATATCGAAAAATACCGCATGTCCAAAATGGACGCCTACATCGGCGTGCGCGGCAGCCACAACATCTGCGAGATGTCCGACGTGCCGGCGCTCAACATGCGGCATTTGCAGAAACACATTTTTCAGCCGGTGCATCACGATATTCGCTTGAAGACGAAATGGGTGGTGTTGCGCTATCCCAATTCTTCCATGGCGCAACAGGCGGGCATGAGCACCGAGGCGTTCGAGAATTTTTATTTCGAGGTCTGCACCATGGATTACGGCCGCATGTCGCATGCCATGCAGGCGCTCAAAGAATTCATGGAACGCACCGATCGCGTCCGCATCGTCGGGCCCGGCACGGATTTGGAATTCAGCATCAAGGGCATTCCCGCGGTGCCGTGCGGCGGCGAATTCAACATTCCCGACGGCGAATGTTTCACTGCGCCGGTGCGGGATTCGGTGAACGGTTACATTCACTTCAACACCCCGACGATTTATCAAGGCGTGGCATTTTCCGACATCGAATTCACCTTCAAAGACGGCAAGATCGTCAAAGCCACGGCGGATAAAACCGCACGCTTGAACGAAATTCTCGACACCGATGAAGGCGCGCGCTATGTCGGCGAGTTCTCATTCGGTTTCAATCCTTACATCAAAAAACCGATGCTCGATATTCTGTTCGATGAAAAGATTGCCGGCTCGTTTCATTTCACTCCCGGCAATGCTTACGAACAGGCGGACAACGGCAATCGCAGCCAGGTGCATTGGGATTTGGTGATGATTCAAACGCCCGAATACGGCGGCGGCCAAATCTATTGCGACGAGGTGCTGGTGCGCCGCGACGGCAAATTCGTGATTCCGGAATTGCTCGCGCTCAATCCCGAGAATCTCATCGGCGGCAGCAATGGCCGCAAGCCGCGCTATCGCGTCGCAGAAGATGAGCCTTTGGAAGAAGTGTATGCTTAAAAAACTGGCCTGAATCCCTGCTCCCACTTTGACTCCAGCTCGCTGTTGCACAACACAGAGTTGGAGTCAAAGGTTGGAGCTTATACAGAAGCAAGCATTCGGAGCAAAGACCGGCGAATCATCGTGAGGGAAAGCGGAGACATGAAGATTTCCATTCAGTATTGTGTGCAATGAAACTACTGGCCGCAAGCCTCCAGTTTGGAGCGTGAACTCAAAAAACGATTGCCGCATGCCACTGTCGATTTAGTCGAAGGCAGCAAAGGCATTTTCGACATCAAAAAAGACGGGCAGTTGATTTATTCCAAATATCAAACCGGCCGTTTTCCGCAAATTCAGGAAATTCTCGATAAGCTGAGATAAACAAGTCCCGACGCTCGCCGGAGGCTTGCCGGCTCGCGTTGAGACATTTCCGTCGACGTCATGCACCTCAAAATTTTTATGATTATCTTGATGGCCGCGCACGGGTGGCCAGATGCCGGCGCCGCCGCCGCTGGCCAGAAACCTTTCACAAACGCGCAGTCCCACCGCCTCACCTCAACACACGCCGCCCTCGATCATTATCTCAAACATCTCACCGACAGTTTGCAAGCAGAAATCGGCGTTGCCTTTCGCGATTTGGAAACCGGGCAGGAATACTTTTTCAATGAAAAAAGCATGATGCATGCCGCCAGCACCATGAAAGTTCCGGTGATGATCGAGGTGTTTCGCCAGGTGGAAGCCGGAAAATTTCGGTTGGAGGATTCGGTGTTTGTGCGGAATCAATTTGCCAGCATCGTCGACGGCTCGCCTTACAGTCTTGATCTCGGCGAAGACAGCGATGAGGCGATTTACAAGGTGATCGGTCAGAAGATGAGCGTACATGATCTGGTTTATCAAATGATCACCGTGAGCAGCAATCTCGCCACCAATCTATTGATCGAGCTGGTTGATGCAAAAAAAGTAATGGCAACACTGCAGCAACTCGGCATTCATGACATGCAAGTCCTGCGCGGCGTCGAAGATGGCAAGGCGTATCAACTGGGCCGGAACAACCGCACCAATGCCCTCGACCTCATGCTCTGCTTGCAGGCAATTGCCGAACAGCGCGCCGCCGGCCCGGCCTCCTGTCAAACAATGATTGCGATTCTCAAAGATCAAAAATTCCGGGACAGCATTCCGGCGGGCTTGCCGGAGGGGTTCATTGCCGCCAATAAAACCGGCTCGATCACGGCGATCAATCACGATGCCGCGATCATTTTGCACCCCAACCGCAAGCCGATTGTGCTTGCGATCTTGACGCGCAAAATTACAAATCATGAGCAGGCGCGCGCCACCATTGCGGGCCTCACGCGGCATCTTTTTGCAACGCTGGTAGCGCCTGAGTCTGCCGCCGCGCCGGCAAAATAAAAGCTCAACGCTATT
>QEVD01000493.1 GCA_003576975.1 Candidatus Zhuqueibacterota bacterium | reverse complement strand
TGAATGCTGATTTTGTTGGCGCTGCTGTCCGCGGCGTTATAATAGCCGATGAACACGCGCCGGCTGCGGCCGCCGTTTGCAGGCGCGCCGTTCTGCTGCTCGGGCAGGCGTTCCTGCAAATAAAGATTCGAGAGACGCGTGGGCAAATTGCGCGGCAGGCGATCGATATACTGGCTTTTCAACTCGGCTTTGCGTTGATTGGCCTCGGGCATCACGATTTCCGCAAAAGCCAGCATGAGCAGGCTCACGAACAGGGCCAACCCGAAAATGGGTGCGAGAATGCGATACATCGAAATGCCGGAGGACTTCATGGCGGTCAACTCGTTGTATTTGCCAAGCTGTCCAATGCTGAACATGGAGGCAAGCAGCATCGCGATGGGCAGCATCAACACGATGATGTAGGGAATGAAATAAAAATAGTAGCTGACAATAACCACGGCCGGCACCTGCCGGTCGATGTAATCCGATAAACGCTCGACCAAATCGATGATGATAAAAATGCTGATGACTGCCACCAGCGAGAACGCCAGAATGAATAGGAATTTTTGAATGAGGTAACGATCGAGCAAGCGCATACGATGCCAAACAAGTGGTTATTGATATTTGCAAGCGTAAATGGAAAATTACCGGGCGAAAACTTCAAGCACAGGTATTTTGTTTTATTGCTCAGTTGTATTCGATTCTGCCGGCAATGAGTCGCCGTTGCGCCGGTTTGAACTTGCTGCTGAAGTTGTGCGCCGTTTGAAGATTTGCGGCAGCCAGGATAAATCCGCGGTGGCGCGCACCGTTGCTGAACGCATGAGAAAAAAAATCCCGGCAATACCGACGATGATATTGGCCGACCACATTGCCATGAACGGAGAAATGATTTGGCGTTTCGCCAGATCCTCTCCGCTGATGAGCGAGGTCCAATAAATCAAAAAAAAGAGCAGACTGAAACCGCCGGCGGTTGCCATGCCGCCGCGCCGCGCCATGGCGCCGAGCGGCGCGCCGATCAACACGAACACGATGCAGGCCACCGGGATGGAGTATTTTTTTTGAATCTCGACGGTCAGGGATTCAATCCGGCGCCGGTCTTGTTGAATCGAAGACAATTGGCGATTGACTTGCGCCTGCACATGGCGTTGCGTATTTAAAAGATCGACCAGGCGCGCCTTTGGCGTTTGTCCGCCGGAATTCTGTTGCAAATGATTTTGGCCTGCGGACAAGTTGGCCCGTTCGCGCGCGGCTAGGGCGCTGCCTGGCAACGGCTGCATGTCTTCCGGCGAGGTGGCCGCGGCCGCGGAATCTTCCGGGATATCGAGCCATTGGCGCAGCGGCTGCGGCAAACCGAGTGCAACAGCGGCGTTGATTTGCTTGTGGCTTTCGGCGATTTCATTGCGATTCTTTTGCACTTCGTCGCGCATGTGCGCCGCGCTTTTTTCGCGGTCGCCGCGATACTCGGACTCGCTGCGGCTCAGGAACATGTCATCGACGGGAATGGAAATTCTATGCCGCGGAAACGCAATGCGCCGAAATTCTTCGGACTTCTTGAGGTCGATTTCCTGCATTTCACCGTCAAAGAGTGTCAACACCAGCGCCCCGCTCGCCTGGCTCAACTCGATCAAGCCGCGTTTTGCCGAAATCGTTCGGCTCAACTCCGTGCTGGTATAGTCATTGATGAGCAGATTGCGCGCTTTCGCAACGCCCGCGCTGTCTTCCAGCTCTTGCACGAGCAAGCCGTAATTGGGAATGTCATCATACCACACGCCGGGCTCGATGCTGATGGTTGGTCGCTTGCGCGCGATGTCGCTGCCGAGTAGTCGCGTACGGTGATTGAAATCCGGCAGCACGTTGTTGTTGAACCAAATCATAAAAACCGTCAGGCCGGCGGCAGCGATGATTGCCGGACGGATGATGCGATAAATGCTCACGCCGCTGGCTTCCATTGCGGTAATTTCGTTGTCCGCTCCCAGCCGTCCAAAAGCCATGAGTGTGGCGGTGAGCACGGCCATGGGCACAGCCAGCGCAACGATCCACGCCAGGTTGAGCATGAAAAATTCAAGCACCACTGGCCACGGCAGGCCCTTACTCAAGATGCGGCTCAATTCACGAAACAGCAGATTGAGCAGGAACAACAGCGTGATGATAAAAAACGCGAAGAAAAACGGGCCGACATGTTCGCGCAGAATGTAGCGCGCTAAAATAAATTTGGGCATGGCGCAATATAACCAACGCCGGATAGCTTTGCTATAAAATTTTCCCGGACTCACTTGCTCGAATGCATTTGCATTCGTGAAGCGCCTTTCAACAACTCTTTCACCGTTTCATAATAGTGCCGCATCTGCGCCTGATAGCGCTCGCCGGTTCCCGGGCCGTGGAAACCAACGTGAATCGCATGCACCCGGCCGTCGCGGCCAACGAAAATCGTGGTGGGATATGCAAAGAAATCATCTAACTGATTTGAGAGGCGGGCTTGCACGTTGGCTTTGGCGGTGCTGCCACAGAAAATGAGAGGGAAGGTGAGGCCGTAACGCTGCTGAAACATGCCGAGATTCTTTTGCGCGGCAGCGAAATCGTCTTTGATTTCAAACGCCAGCGAAATCACTTCCAAACCGTCGGCGTGAAATTCTTCATAAAGCTGCTGCAAGAGCGGCGCGGCATCCATGCAATTGTGGCACCAACTGCCCATGATGTCGAGCAACAAAACCTTGCCTTGCAAGCGCGGATCGGCGCTGGTGAGGGAATCTCCGGCCAGCGTCACGCCGCTGAATTGAAACGGCGCTGCCGGATTTTTCATCCGTGTTCGGCGCGGGCCGTGGGCCGTTGCCGGCAATTCGCGCAGCGGTTTCAGTTTGAAATGAGAGGGTTTATCGGCGCGAACATAAAGCCTGCCGGCCCAATCGCCCTGTGTTTGTTCCAATTCGATCAGCAATGCCTGCCAGCCCGTGAAGCGATTGAGCTGCACGCGATTTTTATCTTGCACGCCTGCCAATAAACCGTAATCGCCGCTGGGATCGAGGATAGTGCCGAAGATCGAATCACCTTTCAACCAAAATGTTGCGGTACTGGCGCTGTCGATGCTGCTGCCATATTCAAAATAAACGCGATAGGCGCCGACCGGCGGCACGCTGGGTTTTACTGCGCGCGCTGCTTCTTCCGGCGTTGCCGGACCGGCGGCAAACGTGAAAGAAGTTGTGTCCTCGCGAAAGCGCAAATACTGGCCGTGAAGCCAGCCGTTTTGCCATCGCGCCTGCATCAGCGCGCCGTATTCCGAAAAATTGAGCAGCAGCGAGTCGCCGCGCTGCGTGATTTCGGGAATGGGTGTGCGCTCATCTCCCACGAGAAAATAGCCGGAAGGCGGATTTTCGGTAAGATCAAGAAACATGTGAAACGGCAGTTGGCGATTGTCGGCGAGTGAAGCAGTTCCCCACCAAAATGATGTTTTAGGAAATGTGTGTTGTTGACAGACTAGGCTTAAGATAGCAGCAAAGAGTATCTGGGCGAGGCGAAAGTTTGAGGCGAAAGTTTTTGGCTTTCATGTGGCTCCCAAAATGGTTGACGAGATTTGATTTTTGATATAGGGATTCGTCAGTAAATAATCAACCCCAATTCCGCCTTGCCTTTGCCGGTGAAAATCAAGATATTTGCTCGCGATTGCAAACGGTTCAACAAATGCAAGACGGAGGCGCGGTGTCTTTCAATAAAACATTACGAGGCATGTTTTATAACGCGAGCGCGCTTGTTCTTTTGCTCTGGCTGCCGGCGCTCGCGGATTCGCCGCACGCGAACAACGACGTTCCCACACCCGAATCCTTCTTCGGTTTTCGCCTAGGCTCGGATAAGAAACTTGCAGATTATCATCAGATCGTCGACTACTTCAAAGTGTTAGACGCCGCCTCCGGGCGTTTGCAGTTGCAAAATTTGGGTAAAACCACTGAAGGCAATGATTTG
>QEVD01000492.1 GCA_003576975.1 Candidatus Zhuqueibacterota bacterium | reverse complement strand
GGCGCGATTGAAACCCGCCTCGCGCAACGCTTCGAGATGGCCGCGCTCAAGGCCGCGTGGATCGATCTCCACGCTGATCTCAGCGTCGCGGGTAAAATTAAAATGCTTGTGAATGAAGCGTCCTAGACGCGCGATTTGCTGCGGCGAAAGATAAGTCGGCGTGCCGCCGCCCCAGTGCAGTTGCTCGACTTTGCGGCTGTGATCGATCAAGCCGGCGGTCAACGCGATTTCCCGCTCGAGGTGATCGAGATAGTCATCGATGCGCTTGGGGTTGTGCGTGATGATCATGTTGCAGGCGCAAAAGTAACACAGGGTATCACAGAAGGGCAAATGAAAGTACAGCGACAGCCCGTGATCGGCGGCGTCGGCTTCATTCGTTTTGAGGATTTCGCCGAGAAATTCCTGCGCGCCGAAGGCTTCGGTGAATTGCGGGGCCGTGGGATAGCTGGTGTAGCGCGGCCCGGGGCGATCGTACTTGCGCAGCAGATCCAAATCGACTTCCGGCATTATCATAATTCATACTCCCGCACGGCGGTGATCAATGCTTTGACGTTTTCCACGGGCGTTTCCGGCAGGATGCCGTGGCCAAGATTGAAAATGTGGCCGGTTGCGCCTTTCATTTTCTGCAGAATGTTGTAGACTTCTCGCCGGATAACCTCCGGGCGCGAAAACAAGACTCCGGGATCAAGATTGCCTTGCAGCGGAAGGCGGTCGCCGGTGAGTTGCCGCGCTTCGGCAAGGTCGATCGTCCAATCCAAACCCAAAACCGAGGCCCCGCTCTGGGCCAGCGCTGGCAGGCCGCTGCCTCGCCCGCGCAGAAAAAAGATCACAGGCTGTTGCGTGCGCTTGAGGCCGGAGATCAGTTGTTTGATATAACGCAACGAAAATTCTTCATAAACTTGCGGGCTAAGGCAATCGCCCCAGGAATCGAAAATCTGCACGGCGTCAGCGCCGGCGCGCAGTTGCGCGTTGAGAAAATCACGCAAATTTTCCGTGATCAGAGCAAGCAGTTCATGCAAAAGTCCGGGCTGGCTGTACAGCATGGTTTTGGCGTTCACGAAATTTTTGGAGCCATGACCTTCGATCATGTAGGTTGCCAATGTCCACGGCGAGCCGCAAAATCCGATGAGCGGAGCGGCGCCGGCGAGTTTTTCTTTCGTCAGCCGGATCGCTTCCAGCACGTAATCCAAATGCGCCTCGGCTTGCACGCGGCGTAGCTTTTTGAAATCCTCAGGCGTGCGCAGCGGAACGGGGAAGCGCGGACCGGTACCTTCATGAAATTCCAGCGTCATGCCCATGGCCTCCGGCATCACCAGAATATCCGAAAAAATAATCGCGGCATCGAAGCCGAGAATTTCGATGGGTTGCACGGTTACCTCTGAGGCCAGCGCGGGCGTGCGATACAGCGCTTGAAAATCCACTTTCGCGCGTGTGGCGCGATAGGCCGGCAAGTAACGGCCGGCTTGGCGCATGATCCAAATCGGCGTGCGCGATACCGGCTCGCCATGACAGGCGCGTAAAAATAGAGAATTTGAGGAGGTTGTACTCAAGAAAAAGCTCCAAAGTAAAACAAAATTTCCCAACGGATTGAAACAACCCAACGAATAAAAGCCTTAATCGCAACGACAAAAATAATCAGCCAGCGCGGTGATCATACTCTCCGCAGAGGCCTGCGCCGCTTGCACGAAATCATTTACTTTGGCCTCACACAATGCCGCGGCAGTTGTTGGTCCGATGACGGCAATAACCGGACGAGGCAGCGATTCTTGCCAGGAGAAAATTTCAAAAAAACGGCGCGCTGCTGAGGGGCTGGTGAATGTGACCGCATCAATCACGCTGGAATCCAGCGCGGCGCGAATGTAATCGAGATTATCCGGCGTGTCCGGCGCAATCGTATAAAGTTCCATCACTTCAACCTGAACACCGCGGCGCTGCAATTCCTCGGGAATGAAGCTGCGCGCATTATCCGCACAGGGAAAAAGCACGCGGTCGCCGGACCGCAATCCCTGCTTTGCCATCGCCTCGACTACGCCCTCGGCAACACTGTCTTGCGCGACGCAGTCAACGGAAAAGCCGCGGCGTTCGATGCGCCAGCGCGTACGCTCACCAATGGCAACGATCGCAGCCGGCACATTTTCAGTGCGCAATTGCAGGCTCTCCAACTCATCAAAAAATCTTTCCACTGCGCCCGCGCTGGTGAACACGATCCAGCGATAACTTGACAAAGCACGCAGCTTGTTACGCAATGACTCGCCGCCGGGCAGCGGCACACGTTTGATGAGCGGCGCAATCACCGGAATGCCGCCGCGCTGCCGCACCAAACCGGCAATGCGCTCGGAACTGTCGAGCGGCGCTGTGATCAGAATTCTTTTGTCGCGCAGATCCGCAGACATAGGCCAAATTTCTGGTGATTTCAAGCCGTTACATTGCTCATTCGAACCCCGACGAGAATTTCTTCTCCGCCCTCGCGCAACAACCGGCGCGCGAGCGTTATGCCGAGCGCCTGTGCTTCTTCACGCTGGCCGCGAATCGAGTCCCGCACTAGACGCGAGCCGTCGAGAGCGGCAATCAGTGCCTGGCACTCCAACGCATCGCCCTCGCCATGCGCGAGCGCCGCCACCGGCACTTGGCATCCTGCTCCCAATTCGTTGAGCAAGGCGCGCTCGCAAGCCGTGGTCGCGCGCGCGTCGGCATCATCCAAGGCAGCAGCGAATTTATAAGCCAACTGATTACTCGCCAAAACTTCAAGCCCCAACGCGCCTTGCGCTGGCGCCGGCAACATCAAGCTGGCGGGCAATCTCTGGACGATGTGATCAATCAAGCCCAGGCGGCGCACGCCGGCCTCTGCGAGCACGATGGCGTCATAGTCGCCGGCAAGCAGTTTTTGAATGCGCGTGGGAACGTTGCCGCGCAACGGCAAGATAGTCAAATCCGGGCGATGATGCAGCAGTTGCGCGGTGCGGCGCAAGCTGCATGTGCCCACCCGCGCGCCGTAAGGAAGTGAATCCAACGTGCAAGCTTCGCGCGCGAGCAGCACGTCATGCACCCATTGGCGATTGCAAACCGCAGCCAGCTCCAAACCCTGCGGCAGGGCCGTGGGCAAATCTTTCAAACTGTGCACGGCAAGCTCGATCTCGCCGTTGAGCAGGCCGTGATCGAGTTCTTCCGTAAAAAAGCCCTTGCCGCCGGTTTCGGGAATCAGCACGTCGAGCGTCTTGTCGCCGCGCGTGTTGATTTTGACCAGCTCGGTTTCAATTTCAGGAAAGCGGCGCTGCAGAGTGGCGGCCACCCAATTGGCCTGCCACAGCGCCAGTTTGCTGCTGCGCGTGCCGAGTCGTAGTTTCGTCTTGTGAGTATTCATGGACAAACTCAAAAAAGCGGCTTAATGTTTTCAGGCTGTCCGCATCTTCCTGGGCGGCGAATACGCGCAAGCGCTGAATCGGCTCGCGGATGATTTTTTTCGCCAGGCTGCGGCTGAATCTGAATGAAAATCACGGCCAAAGCGCCCAAGCTCGCTTTGGCAAAGGAATTCGACATAATCCTGCAAACCTTTAATCAACGGCGCGGTTTGCCGGCTGTTGTACCATTCATTGAATTCCGCCAGCGTTTCAGCGATCATCGCTTCTGCCGCGGGAATCTCGCCCCGGCGCGCGGCCAGCGTTTGCGTCACCACGCTATCCAAGGCATCTATGTCATGCACAATCACATTCGAAATTTTTGCAACGGCAGGATCGATATTGCGTGGCACGCCGATGTCAACGCAGATCAGCGGCCTGCGGGAATTGGGAAATTGCGCGAAATGATTCGGCGTGATGGCATAGCCCTCTCCGCCCAACACGCTGATCAGGGCATCGGCCTGCTCCAGCATAAACGGCAATTCCTGCATGGGAAAAAATGAAATGCCGAATTCCCGTGCAAAGCTGTAGGCATGGCAGAGTTTTCGGCTGGTCACACTCAAGCGCAGACGGCCCGCAGCGCGCTTTTTGATCTGTTGCACGGCCATTTCCGCCATCTTCCCGGCGCCGAGAATTAACACATGCTTTTCACGGCTCGGCTGCGTGACTTTATCTGCGGCC
>QEVD01000491.1 GCA_003576975.1 Candidatus Zhuqueibacterota bacterium | reverse complement strand
CGACGAAAGCTATACCTATTCCAACACCATCCACGTCAATCCCACCATTTCGAGCGCGCGCGCAACCTGGGGCAGCATCAAAGCGATGTTCCGCTGATTTGATTTACCCTCCTCCTTCGTTATTCTTCCAATGTGGAATTAGCTTTTCAAAATTAGAATAAATTTCTGAAAGTGTTTCGCCCACTGAAATGAAATCCCACTGAAGAGTTTTTTTTCTCTGCGGCCGTTCTGCTTTTGTGGGCAAAATCATCGCTTTGACTTGCAACGCATAACACTGAAGTCGTCATCTCTTGCTTTGATTTCACCAGGCCATCATCTCATGGCCTTTTTTATTTGTGCTGCGCACATTCACATTGTCAGACAAAACTAACAATATTCGAGATTGCTTTTTGCAATCTCTCAGCGACTTCCTGCATCTATCAATCCTATTTCACTCTCACCGATTTCATTCACGCCATGCTCCTTTCTGGTATGAACTTTGTTAATTCCCTCTCCGCGATTCTTTTGTTCATCTGATTGCAAACAAATATTTGGAATTCTTTGTGAGATTGTTGCGCGCAAGAATCGCTGACCACGCGCAATGGCTCAAAAAACAATAGGGCGCAAGGCGCTTGCCTGCTGCAGCACATCAGACAGCCTCATATGTCATTTCGATTTGACAAACGCCGGCTTGTACCAAATTGAAGCACGCGTCTCCAAGTCGTAATATCGCCCTGTTTCTTTGCACGACATCACGAACATTTTCTTTCAGGAGCGGATTTATGAATTGCAAAGTCAGCCTAACAGTCCGCCGCATGTTGATCTTGTGGGGATTGCTTCTCGTTTTTTCTCCTGTCGCTCGCGCGCAGACCGCCGCGCCGCCCAGCCTGCAACTGCGCGCGCTGCAAGCGGAAGCCGCACAGCCCTCAGTTTATGAATTGACGTTCACGCCGCAAGAAACGATTTCTCCGGAAGCGGAATTCGTTTTGGAGTTTCCCCCGGGCTTTGATCTGAGTCGCGTGAAAATTGCCAGCTCGGACGAAATGAAAGGCGGCTTCACTGTCACGGTGGCGCAACGGAAAGTATCTCTCAAGCGCACCGGCCTGGGGCCGAGCATCGCGCCGGGCACGCCCGTCAAATTGAGTGTGGGTGTTATTGTGAATCCCACGGAGTTACGCACGCCGCAGCGCGCCAGTGTGCAATGGCGTCACAACGCCCAGGCCGCGTTGATCGCGCCGCAGCGGCATGATATTCAATTTGATGAACGCAAGAACGCAGAATGAGACGCGATGAATGCGCGGAAACGTCAAAAGCCGTCACCTCGCGCGGAATAATATCGCAAAAGATCTACACCGATTTTCAGACAAGCTGAAAATTGAAGCTCTTCGAGCAGCTTTGAAAACTTCGCCCGCAGAAGTAGAACGGCCACAGGGATTATTCTAACTTTGAAAAGCTAATCGCTTAATCGGAATTTCTGCAAACGGTGTGAGACGCGACGGCCTGCTGTGGTTTTTAGTTTGATCAGGAACGTGAGGAGGAAATGCAACGCAATTCGATTGACCAGAATTTATCAACAATGACCCCCGGCGAGGTTTTTTTCAACTATGCACTGCAACCAGCCATTTTATCGCGCCGCGCAAACGCGGAGCCATTATACCCGTTTCGGGCTTCTCCTGCTCATCAGCCTGTTCTTTTTATTCGCTGCGCCGCCTGCTTTCGGTCAAGGCTTGACAATCAGCAGCGTCACGCCTGACGACGCCGGCGC
Source organism: Candidatus Zhuqueibacterota bacterium (assembly GCA_003576975.1). Taxonomy (GTDB): domain Bacteria; phylum Zhuqueibacterota; class Zhuqueibacteria; order Zhuqueibacterales; family Zhuqueibacteraceae; genus Coneutiohabitans. Next base: position 3,568 of record QEVD01000491.1, on the reverse strand, counting down.
GGGCAGCCGCGCCATTTACACGGTTTTGTTTACCGCGCAAACCGTGCTGCCCGCCGACGGCAGAATTCAAATCACCTTTCCCGCCGGTTTCAATATTACCGGCGTCACCAGCGCCAGCGGTGTGCCCGGCACATTGAACGGCGGTTTCTTGACGCCCACGAAAGCCGGGCAGGTTTTAACCTTGACGCGCGACGGCTCCGGCGATCCGCTACCCATCAATACGCCGACCGGCGTACTTTTTTCTCTCGTGACCAATCATCAAACCGCCGGCTCGTACAGCCTTGCGGTGCAAACACAGCAGAACAATGGCGCGGCGCTGAGTAGCGGAACCTCTCCCAATTTTAGCATTGTACCCGGACCGCTGGATCGTTTTCTCGTGTCAACACCTTCGCCCTCGCCAACAGCGGGATCGAATTTTAGCCTTACGATAACGGCCAAGGATGCGTTCAACAACACGCTGACCGGCTTCAATAATAGCGTCAATCTCACCGACAATACCACCACGCTGCTGCCGGCCACGGCGGCTTTGGCAAGCGGCGCCGTCACTCTCAACAATGCCAGGATCACCAAAGCGCAATCCGGCGTGATTATTCGCGCCTCTGGCAACGGCAAATTCGGTGAATCAAATCCCTTCACCGTGAATCCGGGCGCGGCCAGCCAGATTGTGATTACGCCGATCAGCAGTCCGCAACGCGCCGGAACGCCGTTCTTGTTGACCGCGACCGCGTTCGATGCTTCCGGCAACCTTGCCACAAGTTTGAACAATAACGCTGCCATTACCACAAGTACCGGCACGATCACGCCACAGAACGGCTCTTTTGTCAACGGCGTGCTCACGCAAAATATTACCTTTCAAACCACCGGCACAGGCAACGCCACCCTCACCGTGCAAAGCGGCAGCATTTCAGGCGTTTCCAATTCGTTCACCGTGCAAACCGGCGAGCCGTTTGGAACGATTACGTTGACCGCGACTCCCGGCAAGTTGCCGGCAGACAGCACGAAAAATCCGGCGCGCATAAAATCCGGAACGATTGTCGACAGCCAGGGCAATCCGGTTGGCCCGGGCAAACTTTTCACCGTGGTGGTGAGCGATAATCGGCTCGGTAAGATTGATACGCTGGACGCGGATCCCGGCTCGCCTTCATTTCAAGTGACCACCAACGCGGCCAGCCAGCTCAGCTTTCCGTTTCGCGCGCGCAACAACGGCGGCACAGCTACGATTCATGTCACTGGCGGAAGCAACGGTTCTGCCTCGGGCAGCGTGGCCGTGAGCGTGAATCAATTGCGGATCTTGAGCATCACGGCCGAGCAAACGACGGTTTCAACCGGCCAAAGCGGCGTACCGGTAACCATGATTGTGCAAAACGTCGGTCGCGATCCCATTCAATTGACCTCCGCCAGCCTGACATTCAACAGCCAAACTACCGGTTATTCTTCGGACATTACTTCCAACAACGTTCCCACGACTATTCCGGGAAATTTTCAGACGGTCGCGATTGCTTTTTCCGTTGATGTCCGGCCCAAAGCGGATCCCGGCAATGTCATCATCAATGGCGTGGCCGGAGGATCAGTCAACGCGCCGAGTGATATCGTCGATAGCGACGGCGCGGACGTGACGGATAGCTGGCTCGTGCAGACCGCCGCCGAGCTGAGCGTCGTGCCGGGCAGCTTGAATCCCAAGTCCGTGAGCCGGGGCAGTTCCTATCAATTCAGCGTCAATGTGCAGAATACCGGCCAATCAACGATTGTATTGACGCCGGCTGAAACAAAATTTGAATTTGGCGGGGCGACAAAATACACCGCATTTTTGGATGCCAATCAAATCACCCAAATTGCCGGCAATAGCATCACGACACTCACATTTCAACGCACGACCGTGCCGACTTCGCTCACCGGGCCGCAAAATCCCGTGTTGACGATTCGCGGCCGGCAAAATGGCGCGCTCTTCACACCGGATCCCATTGCTACGGAACAAGTCATCGTGCAAGATGCGGATGATTTGGAAATCGTCAGCGTTGTGCCCAGCCAAAACACCGTCACGCGCGGCATGGCAAAAGATTGGACGATCACGCTGGAGGTGCGCAATAACAGCGGCCTCAACATGAACTTGACGCAAGCAACGCTTGCCATTCAAACCAACGGCCAGCCGGATACCTACCAAATCAATGCGCCCTCGAGTTTCCGCGACTCCGGCAACAATATTTTGCCGGCAGACGGCACGGATTTTCTGGAGTTCAAAATCACGCAAACCGGAGAGCGGCTGGGAACGGCTTTGGTTTTTGCCACGGTCCGAACGCAAGATTTTGGCAGCACGATTTATGAAGCCAGCACGGACGGCACGCAGGGTAATTTTGTGGTGCAAAGCCCGGCTAACCTGCAGATCAGTTTGAATCCTTCGCAAACCACGGTGACCAGAAGCCAGGGGCAAGATTGGCGCGTCACCATGGTGGTGGAGAATTCCGGCCAAAGCGATGTCCAGGTTCTTTTCAAGAGCGCGCCGCCGACGATCACGTTTAACAATCGGCCGGATTATGTCATCAAACGGCCGATCAGTTTAGAAGGCGCTACTGCGGACAGCGTCGTGGCGGGCGGGACAACGCGCCGCATGGATTTTATCATCGATTCCACCACGGTTTCGACGGGCGGCAGCACCATCAGCGGCGTGCTCACGGCGCGGGAGATCAACAGCGGCAGCATCATTGTTGATGATACGCAAAGCGGCGGTGGCGCTTCGGTGACGGTGCAAACGCCGGCGATTGCCCGCATTGATTCCACCACGCTTATGCGCGTGTTCAATCGCAATCGCGTCAACACCGGACAAGCGTTTCAGGTGCGCGTCAAGCTGAGAGAACGGACCGCAAATGAAGAGGGTTTGGACAGCGTGCGCGTGCGCTTGACCACGAACGGGAATTCCAGCATTGCCTCCGAATTCATCACGCTGAAGGACAACAACCGGCTGGCTATTTTCGAGGTCACGGCCGCCGGCGCAGCCAGCAACCAGGAAGTTTTTACGGCGAGCATTGCGGCAGCGATCGGTTCGAATACGAAAGCGCCGGCGCAGATCGCTACCGCGCGCGACGATACCACGGTGATCGCGATTGACCGCCCGGCGAATTTACGCGTGCTCAGTGTTTCAACCTCATTATCCACCAAGTCGGTTTATGTCGTCGTGCAAGCGGAAAACGAGGCTGCGAACGTGTTGCTTAATGTTCCGGGAGACTTGAATCTCAGCATCAACAATGTTTTGCAAACCGATTACACCATGGATAATCCCGCCGGATTGAACGGCGGCGGTTTGTTTTTGCGCAGTGGTGTAACTGACACGCTAGAGTATCGCGTGAATCAAGTCGGTCGCAACGGCGGCGATTTGGCAATCACGGCAAACGTCACGGGCAAGGATGAAAACGATCAACGCGCGTTTGCGCTTGCCGGCGCGGATACGATTCAGGTGCTGACGTTGACGCGCACACGCATCGTCAAGACCGTCATCAGCAGCCAGCCCGACGGCGGCATCGGTTCGGTCAACACCAATCAAACTTTTACCATCAATGTCGATGTCAACAACATC
>QEVD01000490.1 GCA_003576975.1 Candidatus Zhuqueibacterota bacterium | reverse complement strand
GCAGGAACGGCCGCGATAATGGAGCCGAGATTCGGCACATAGTTGAGCAAAAAGGCCAGGAAGCCCCAGAGCACCGGAAAATCCACGCCGAGGAGCGCCAGCCAAATGCCGATCAGGATTCCCGAGCTTAGACTGATGAACGTCTTCATGACCATGTAACGCTGGATATCCGCGACGAATCTTTTGTAGTGGGGAAAGAGCGCCAGAGGATCACCGAGAATGACGCGGAGCTTGGCGGAGAAACTCGAAACTTCCAGCAGGATGAAGGTGACCGTGAGCAGAATCAGGACAATGTTGGAAAGCACGGCGCTCAATCCCGCGAGAAAACCGGCAGTCAGGCTCATCACCGCTCCCGGATTAACATAGTCGAGAAAAATTTTGTTCGTGACAGCGATGCCTTTGCTTGCCAGCAGCGTTTTGAAATCCAGGAGTTGTTCCTGGATGCGCGTCTGATAGAAAGGCAGGCTATTGGAAAAACTGTTGAGCGACGCGCCCACGAGCGCGCCGGCAATCAACAGAATGGTGATCATGCCCGCCATCACGAGCAACACCGCGACCAGAGAAGGCACGCGTTTTCGCTCGACCCAGAGCACCGGCGGCGCCCCGAGGATGGCGAGGAAAATAGAAACGAGAAACAGCACCACAACCGACCGTGCTTGCGTGATGCCTGCGATGATGATCACCAGTGCCGCGGCGATGACGAGGTAGCGCACGCCGCGGTGCGAATTAATCCGTTCAGTCATGATTGCACAGTTAGGCTGTCAAAAGTTCGATCCTTGCAAGAAGCAAAACTTTCAACACCGAGAAAACAGAGTAAACAGAGATTGCAAAGCGAAAAGGCGGTTTCAATCAATTACCTCTCTGTTTGTTCAGTTTTCTCCGTGTTAATCTTTTTTGGTTGCGGCGCGCTCGCGTGGGATGATGCGTCTAATAATCGCACGTTCACAGCAATAGACACCGCGCGCAATGACCTCGACACTGCGCCCATGTCGGGGTGTCGTTGATGCCAGTTGCTCTTTATGGGCCTTTGTCTGGGCCTCTAATGATCGTGCAATCGCCCGAGGGTGTGTTCGAGAGATTTCTTCAACTTCTCGGCGGCACCGTCAACGGCTTGATCCAAGGTCGCCGCTTGATGCGTGACCGCGATGGGCTGGAGGCCCTCAAGGCGGGCTTCCAGCATGCAACGCTTATCGTCATCGCCACCTTTCTTGTGGCTGTTTTCGTCGCTGAGATGGACTTCAACTCGAGTGATCTGAGCGCTAAACCGGCTCAGGGCATCCTGCACCACGGCTTTGAAATGAGCTGCCAACTTTTCGCGACCTGCAATGTTGCTATCGGTGTTAATTTGGATTTGCATCGTTGTTCTCCGTCACTTTTTCCTGCATCTTGCCGTGCTTCATCATGCCGCCGTTTGTCATCGTCCCTGTGCCCATCATCTTCATCATCATGACGTGCATCTCCTGGTCATCCATCATCGTCTTGCACATCTGCATCATCCCCGTGCTGTCGGCTTTGGCGTGATGCATCATCTTCTGCATCATCTTCATGCGCATGTGGCTGTTGGAGGCGATGTTATCCATCATCGCGTTCACCATGGAGGAATCCTGTATCATCTCCGATACCTGCATCTGTTTCTGCTGAATCGTCTGTTTCGCCTCCGGCTGGTATTGCTGGCAGGCGGCCACAAACAAGACCATAAGGCTTACAGCAATTGCTGCGAATACTGTACGTTTCATGACTTCTCCTTTCTTTGAGGTTCGGCCTCCTCAATTCTTGAGGCCTTTATACTGATAATTCGGTTCCGCATACGCGACAAACGGCTTCTTCTCACAAATGGTGATGGCTTCGTTGACGCTTTTCGCTGAAGTAATCCTGTAAACTCGCACATCCAGTTCCGGAATAGCCTTGATCTGTTGGAGTCCCACTTCGGATTCCATGGCGCTGACTTGGGCTATTTCTGCGCCGGGGTTGAACTTGACGAGGATTCCCTGGGCCGTGCCGGGGCCGAGGTTTTTGGCGCATCCCGCCATCGTCAAGAGGGTGAGTAGCACGAGTGGTATAATGAAAATCGAGAGCATACGTGATACGCGCGAGCTGCTGCCATAAGCGGGATGAGGGTTTCTTGACGGTGATTGCATTGCCATATTCCTTTTAGTTAAGATTGTTGAAGTAGATCCTACTTTTCTGCAGAGCGCTGCCGAACTTTTGCCGCGATTTGAGGCTCTGTGATCTTGTCAACGGTTTCGATACCAACGATGCGCCCACCGAGCCCTTCGCTCTCGAGACGTTCTTCGAACTCGACCTTGGCCTCGCCCGGACCGAAGAGCAGAATAGATTATGCCTCACGAATACCCGCGATGACTTCAGCATAGTATTTTGTTGAGCTGGTTCACAAAACGCCGGTCGCGCTGGTCCTCTGGCTCCTGCCCTGATCCCTTTGAACGTGAACCACCGGAATAGCGTACCCGTTTTTCAAAGTTTGATTTGATTCGCTCGGTTTCTTCCCCAACGTCTGTGATCATCACGATGACCGCCTCTCGGTGGTCAATCCATAAACCCGCTTCCCTCTTCATTGATTTCTCCTTTCCTATTTTCGCAGCGCCGCCAATTTCCTGAACAAGTCGATTTCCTGTTCACTGAGATGCTTCGGCATCTGAATGACAATCTTCACAAACAAATTGCCAAATTCATTCCTCGAACCAAAGATCGGCATGCCCAGACCACGGAGCATGAGCACTTTACCGTTTGCTGTTTCGTTCGCGATGTCGACCTTGATCGTGCCTTTCGGGGTTTTGACCTGAGCCTTTCCTCCCAGCACCGCGGTGTACAATTCGACCGGGAAATCGCAGTGGAGATCGTTTCCCGTGCGCTGAAATTCTGCATGCGGTGCAATCTTGATGGTGAGATAGAGATCGCCGTTCGGGCCGCCGTGCAATCCGGCGCCCCCCTTGCCCGCAACTCTCAACACCTGCTGGTCTGCGGCGCCCGGCTTAAGCGTCACCCGGATCGTCTGGTCATCGAGTTGGATGAGTCGCGTCGTGCCCTGATACGCTTCTTCAAGCGAGAGCGTGGTGTCGGCATTGAGGTCTTCGCCTTTGATTGCCGCGCGCCTTCTTCCTCGCCGCTGACCATTCCGCGGTCCAAACAGCAGCTCAAAGAGATCTCCGGCACCCTCGCCGCCAAACATGGCATCGAATTCTTCCGGGCGCATGCGGTATGCTTGTCCGCTGCGGTCGCTGGCATACTTCGACCAATCAAATCCTTCCGACGGCGCGCCGGCCTTCTGGTAGTGCTTCCACTCGGCGCCAAGCTGGTCGTACTTTTTCCGTTTCTCCGGATCGCTGAGAACTTCGTTGGCCTCGTTGATATCCTTGAATTTTTCCTCGGCCGCCCGATCCCCCTTGGTTTTGTCGGGATGATATTTGAAGGCGAGCTTGCGATATGCTTTCTTGATTTCATCTGGCGTGGCCGCCTCACCAACGCCGAGAGCCTTGTATTGCCGTCTCGGGTTCATTCTCCAGCGCGGCAACGTAACAGGTTACCTATAATCTCAGCTTGCCGGAGATTTGCCATGCTCTCCGGCGACTCGCACTTGTGCCGGGCGCAGCAATTCATTTTTCCAGAGATATCCGCGGCGCAGTTCATCAACAACGGTTCCCGGTTCAACCTCCTGGTTTTCCACCACGGCAACGGCCTCGTGCCGATCATGGTCGAACAGTGTGCCCACACTTTCGAAAGGGAGAACGCCGAGTGTCTGCAACAGCACAAGAAGTTTTTGGTGGAGGTTGCGCACACCTTGCGCCAGGGCTTGCTCTTCGTCGTCGGCCCACTGCAACGCTTTCTCCATATCGTCGATGACGTCTAACAGTGGAAGTAGAATCTCGCGTTTGCCGCCCTCGGCGAGCTTGTTGCCGTCACGCTCAATGCGACGGCGATAATTCTTAAAGTCAGCCAGCGTGCGCAGGTGCCGGTCTCGCTCCTTACGCAAGTCCTGCTGTAATCGTGCGATTTCTTCTTCCAGGTCAACTGGTGGGAGCAGATCATAGTCGTGCTCTTGTGCACGCGTTGCCATGTTACACCTCTTTCTAATTGATCAACTGACTTTCAATGCCATTTGCTGCGCTTGTTGAGAACTACTGCCCGGCTTCCTGGTCAAATTTCGCGCCTTTCGCGCTGCCCAGGCAACTGACGAGTAGGGCTCCAGGTAACTCAGCTTATCCAGGACGGCGAGAGTATCCTGGTTCAACAGTTTTTGCTTCGCCAAAGCGTTTAAAACGTGATGTGCTCCTCGCCGAACCTCCGGCAAATCGAAATGGTCTTCAAGTGTTTGCAGGAGAGGAACCACGGCTCTGCGCTTGATTGCAATAAGCGCCTTGGCTGCCAGCCATCGGACTTCCGAGCTTTTGTCGCTTAATGCAGCCACCAAAGGAATCGCTGCGGCCGGAGCCTTGATGCTCACCAATGCTTTACACGCTTCCCAGCGCACGCGATCGCTCAGATCAGTCAGTAAGCCAATTAAGAATGGCGCCGCCGGTTTTCCGATAGCCACCAGTGCATGCCGCGCACGTTCGCGTTGCATGCCGTCCTTGCTGCGCAGTCCTGCGATGAGCGTGTCAATTCGCTTGTTTGTCTTCATTAACCAATCCTTCCGTTGCGTTGTCGGTTAGCTCCCGATTTCCTGCAGCGTGCGCAGGAAGGTGATCACATCTTCGCGGCTCAGCATGCCAATGACGTGACTATTGCGCGTAACAGGCAACTGATTAACGCCATCGCGGTCCATCTGTTGGAGAGCAGCCCAAAGCTCGGCGTCAGGGCTGGTACGCTTCAACTGTTCCAAGGGAAGCATGACCCGGCCCGCGCGCGTTGTTGCCCAGTCCTGCCGTGGCACTTCCTTTATCCGGTGCAGCGTCATCATGCCGACGGGGTTTTCTCCGCGATTGACCAGGAAGCAGCGTTGCCCGCTGCCGAGGATATGATCATCCACCAATTGTTGCAGCGTCAATTCCTCCGGAATAGCGGCGCAGTGATTGCTCATGGCCTGCGATACGGTGTGGCCCGTCAACAGGCCCTGAAACATGACTTGATGCACTTGCGCCGCAGCGGCCCGGTCGAGAAACCAGCCGATGAAGGTGATCCACAGCCCGCCGAAGTTGCCGGTGAACACCTGCCAGACCCCGACAAAGATGAACAGGAACCCAAAAGCGCGGCCGACATTGGCGGCGAGGAGAGTGGCGCGGCGCATGTTCTTCGTGACGGCCCAGACAATCGCGCGAAACACCCGTCCGCCATCCAGCGGGTAACCCGGGATCAGATTGAAAAGCACCAGTGCAAAGTTTATGTAGGCCAGATACTTGGCCAGACCCAATAGAGGCTCCATGCCTGCCACCAGCGGTTGCACCAGGTAGAAGAACACGGCCAGAACCAGGCTCACGAGGGGGCCCGCGATCGCGATGCGAAACTCCGCAGTGGGACTGGGCGGTTCAGTTCCAATCCGAGCGACCCCTCCGAAGATGAAAAGCGTGATGCTGCGCACCGGAATTTTATAGCGCAGCGCCACCGCGGCGTGTCCCAGTTCATGGAGCACCACGCTGACAAAGAGCATGATGGCCGTTACCGCCCCCATGAACCAATATAGCAGCGGCGACCAATTCTTAAACTCGGCAGGATAATAACTGCTCGCCAGCGACCAGGTGAGCAGGGCAAAGACCAGAAACCAGGAATAATCCAGACCAAGGGGAATTCCCATGATCCTGCCCAGCGGGATATTTTGTCGAGTCATTGTTTTTCTCATTCAAGTACAATCAAAAATGTGTTGAGCCGCAAATCAGGCATTCTGTATCTTTTTCATCACCATCATGGGTTAACGAATGCCTTTGAACACGACTTCGATGCCGGAGTTGCTGAACTCATTGTCTCCAATGGCAATGATTCTAACAAATATCTTCTGCTGCGCGTGTTAAGACCTTACCGTAATCGTTCTAGGTTAGGCCTGGTCGTGAGAATCGCCCGGGCTTTCTTTTCCTGCGTCTCAGCAACCACCAAAAGCACGCCTTGTCTTTGCTGCATCGACGAAAACATCCTGCCGCCGTCGTCCTTAAGTATGCTTGCGTCAATGCCTGCCGCTGTGAGGTATCCTTTCGCAATTTCCGCGTCCAAGGCATCGTAAAATCTGCCCAGGACTATTTGCTTTTGTCGCATGCACTCACCTCTTATTCAAATGCCCATGTTCGCCAATACATTGGCGATGTAATTCACGGTTTCGACCAATTTGGGATGTGATACTTCAAAGTCTTTCACCGAAGCGGACAAGCCCTCAATCGCCAGCCGATGCAGAGTTGGATCCTTCTGCCGTCGCATCGCTTCATGCGTTGAGCGTTCGATGAATCCGGCAATACTCTCGGCATGTTCCGCTTGTGTTTTGGAAATCTCCGCAATCTCAGGCTGCAGCGTTGCCAACAAGTTCAGCAGCTCGGTTTTGTTTTCCTCGGTGAGTGAATTGTTTTGGCGAATCTTCTCTTCAATCTTCTCAAGTGTATTTTGTGCCATCTCGTTGCTCCTATCTCTGGAACTGCACGCCACCACAGCACGAACTCTGCAATAGCATGGGGTAAATGCCGCCTGCTTGGCCTCCCGCTAATTCGTGAGAATAACCTTCAGCGCTTTTTCCTTGGCATTGCCAAACGTGTCGTATGCCTTCATGATCTCGTTGAGCGCGAAGTGATGCGTGATCAATCTCCGGGGTTGCAGCTTGCCGGAGCGAACCGTCTTCAGCAACATGGGCGTGGTCACGGTATCCACCAGACGAGTGGTGAGGGTAATATTGTGCGCCCAAAGTTTATCCAAATTCAACTGGACGGGCTTGCCATGCACGCCGACATTGGCGATGTGGCCGCCCGCCGCCACGATAGCCTGGCAGATATCGAACGTGGCAGGTATGCCGACAGCTTCAACGGCAACATCCACACCTTTCCCTTCTGTGAGTTTCATGATCTCTGCAACGGCATTACTCTGCACCAACTGCGTTGCGCCGAAAGTCTTCGCAACGTTAAGGCGATTGTCATCAGTATCGACCATAATGATCTCAGCGGGTGAATAAAATTGCGCCGTGAGCAGCGTGGCAAGTCCAATTGGTCCCGCGCCAACGATGGCGACCGTATCGCCGGGTTTGACCTGGCCGTTGAGCACGCCGCATTCAAAGCCGGTCGGCAAAATATCGCTTAACATGACGAGCGCTTCTTCATCGGCGCCGTCCGGAATATGATGCAGACTGGTGTCGGCATGCGGTATCCGTACATATTCTGCCTGCGTGCCGTCGATGAGATGGCCAAGAATCCAGCCGCCGCTTTCGCAATGCGAATACATGCCTTTCTTGCACGCCGCACACTTGCCGCAGGAGGTGATGCA
>QEVD01000489.1 GCA_003576975.1 Candidatus Zhuqueibacterota bacterium | reverse complement strand
GGCGCGACCGAGTACAATTCCACCGGCGAGCGATGATGATCCATGCCGAAGAGCAGCCGGTTGCCGGCGAGGCCAACGGAACGGACACTGCCCTTTTCCACCACTGTGCGCACATTGCCGGAGGCCGCGTCAATTGCGAACAATGAATGCTGGCCGAGATTGCCGGCAATCGTGTAAATCGTCTTATTATCTTTTGCCCAGGTTATGCCGCCGGGCGAACGATCCCATGCTTCGGTCAAAACACGCTCCGCGCCGGCCGAGCTTGTCGAGGCCGACCAAGATTTCAACACAATGCGGAAACGATCGGCTTCATAGCCCGGACGCTTCATGGCAAGATAAGCAAGCGTTTTGCCGTCCGGCGAAAACACCGGCGCAGTATCCCACGCGGGATTGCTCTCCGTCAGATTTTTGGGCTTGGCTGAGCCGTCAACAGGAACAAAGTACAAATCAAAATTTGTTGACCAGGCTTCTTCACGGCCGGCAACGCGCGCGGTGAAAACCAGGCCTTTGCTGTCGAGAGTAAAAGTGTATTCTTCGCTGCCGCCAAAAGGCTTCGAGGGACAATCGGCATCCATGCCCTTCATCAGATCAATCGCCTCGCCGCCCGCTGCCGGCTGCACGAACAGATGCGAGCGCTTGCCGTCTTTCCAGGTGTCCCAATGGCGAATAAAGAGCTTGTCATAAATACGTCCGCTCGCTTTGCGGCTGGCGATTTCTTTATCGCGTTTTTGCGTGCAGTCGATTGATTCGCATTCTGGGAAAACTTCCATTGTAACCGCGAGCAAGGCATTGTCCGGCGAGAGTTGAAACGTGCCGGCATCGAAGGGCAAATTCGTTTTTTGCTCGGCTTCGCCGCCGTCAATTGCAATGCGCCACACTTGCGCCGAGCCGGAGCGCGTGGAGAGAAACCAGATGCTCTTGCCATCGCGCGACCACGCCGGACTGTAATCACTGCCGGGATGCGACGTCAATTGCCGGAGTCCCGCGCCGTCCACACCCACCAGCCAAAGGTCGGTGCGCCCGCGATTGGCTTCCAGATCGGTTTTGCGCAAGGTGAATACCGCCCACTTGCCATCCGGCGAAACTTGCGTTTCTGAAATGCGATCCATCGCAAGTAAATCATGCACCGAGAAGGGATGTGTTTCTTGCGAATATACCGCTGACATGCCGCCTTGCAATCCCAGCATCAACAGGATCGTTACCAATACTTTACAACGCATGAGCTCCTCCTTTAAGAAATGCCATACTTCTGCGTTCGATGAAAAGATTAAACGAGATTATGATAGACAACCGATGGAATAAACTCAAGGCTTTTGTGGCTGATTAAGGCCACAATCGCCCAATGCGGACGAACCGTAACGAAAGTTTACCACTAAAGGCACAAGGCACCAAGTTTTTCTAGGTGTCTTCGTGTCTTGCAGGTCAGAAAATCTTTGCTTTTTTGCACCGATTCAACTTTAAGGAGACTACAGCGACTTGCAGAAAAGCTGCAAATCAAAGCTTCTGCGAAGCAACAAAGAACTGTTCGGCGAAACTCGGTGTTTTCGGTGACCATCGGCGATGGAAATTTTTCCACCGAAATGCGCCGAAGTCACCGAGCATCGCCGAAAAAACTTTGGCAGGATGATTTATCGGCAGAATTATTTTGAATCGTTCTGCCGGCAATTATTTTGCCATAAACCTTCAGAATTTTATTCTAACTTTGAGCGCCTTACGGCATTCACGTTCGGGGTGAAGCGAGCAACCGCTCTCTTACGGACAACAACGCTACCAATGTTTTGGCGTCATGAATATGACCTTCATCGACCAAACGATAGGCTTCACGCACCGGCAAACGCACGACGCGAATATCTTCGGCTTCACTGCTCAAACCGCCGCCCGGTTTCTTCCCTCACCTCGCGCCGCGCGACTTCCATCGGCTTTTCGTTGTTTTCGATGAGGCCGGCGATGATCTCGAGCAACCAGCCGTTTTCGGCGTTAAACACGTAGGCCGGATAACGGAATTGTTCCACCAAAACAAATTCAACGGTTGCCGGATCGTGCAACAGAATCGCTGCGGAATGGCCATGTTCACTGTTAAAGCGTTGCACTTTCTTACTCAGTGTACCGTCGAATTTTTCGTACTGCACCGTGGCTTTTTGAATCTCAAAAAAATTCTGATAAACTATTTTTTGGTTATGCACGATAACTTGACGGGCCGGAGCGCTTTGGGTGTTTGAGTTTTTTGGGGAGCCGCCGGAAGAGTTCATCGCGGCGCCCGTCTTCGGCGACTTTTTTTTTCGTCCCGATGGTTCATCTGTAAGAAAAATATCGTAGGCGGACAACTGCAACAAAAAATGATGCGCAAAAAATAACATCGGCACCCAAAACGTTATTCTCCAATCGTAGTCGGGCAACAGCAATACGCTCGCCAGCCCGACTGCCAGCGCGGCAATCAGACTGATTAGAATGACGGCAAGATGATAGAGATTACCTTTTCTGGCGGGACGAGGAATGGTTTTGCTCTTCCACAAAAACGGCGAGCTTTCATGCTCATCGGCGAGGCCGGCATTCATCAGAAAAAATTGCTTGATGCGATTCATCGCCACGCTGCTCTCGCGCCAGGCCTGGCGCAGCCGCACAATCTTGAGCAGATAAAGCCACGCCACAATACTCAGGATCAAACAAATCGCGATCGTAATCTGTTCTTTGTGAGACGAATAACGCATGCCTTCGTCGCTGTACACCGCGCCAATGGCGGCGATCACCAGACCGGTGGTCAATAAAAAGTAGTTCACCAGGGTATGACGATCATTCATCGCCTGCGCCATAGTCTCACGAATGTATTCATACTCATGCAATGCCATCTCGCGCAGAGCTTTGGCGTGCTTGGGCGCCACCTCGAGCTTAACCGGTGGCGGCGTGGAAACCGGCGTATTGGGCGGGCCAAAACGCCAGCGCGAAAACCACACCATCGCATAGTAGACGACGCAAAAATCCAGCAACAGATGCTGCCGCAAATCCGGACGAAACCCCACGAACAACACGATTGCCAGCACAATGAATATCGGAGAAATGATTTTAAAAATAATTCGACTCATAGCAGGGTTGGTATCCTTGCAGACGACTCATCACAAGCCGTGCAGTGTTTCAAATTCCCTCTTCTAGCGATTCCGTCCATCCACCGGCGAGGCGGCGATTTCAATCTCGCCGTGTTCGCCGATCACGGAAAACTCTTCATACAAATTGATCGTGGGGCAAACATGATGCGGCGCGAGCAGCACATAATCCCCGATTTGAAACGTTTCCTTGCCCTCATGCGCCAAAACTGTATGCTCCTCGCTGACCGAAACGAATTTCAAACCCGGACGGCTGAAGAAGCGCACCGGCCCACTATCCACCGACCAGCGTTTATGCCCTAAATTGAGCGTAAGGCGATGCGGTTGCCCGATATCCATCACCTGCGCCAAAATGACGGCGGCGATTTCAAATTCTCCGGGCGCCAATCTCTCGTAGTTCGAATCCCAAAAAATCCAGGTGCCCGGAGAAACTTGCACGAGAGTTTCGTTGCCGAGGGCTTTATGCAAAATCTCAAAATCAAAACGAAAAGCCGGCGTGCCTGCAACAATGACGCGCGGAACGTGAACACGCTCCCGCCGAAAATGCTGAAACACCGCGCTCAGTTTTTCCATGGCGCGCTGGGATTCGGCGCGGCGCTCGGCGGCGGTGGAATGGTGAATGTGACCGTCATAACCGTGCAACCCAGCGAAGATGAATTCGTTCTGCTTGGCCAAATGCGCATAAAGCGAAAAGGCGTCTTCCGGCGCGATGCCGGTGCGGTGCATGCCGACATCCAGGTCGATGAAAAAATACCAGGTCACCTGTTCGTTCTGGCCGATTCTCTGCAGAATCTCGGCATGCGCGAGCGAACCGACCTGAACGTGAAACTTGATCTGCCGAAATTTGCGCACCTGGTGCGCAAGTTCGCGCGCGTCATGTTCCAGCAAAGGATACGCAACAAAAATATCCTGCGCGCCTGCGTTAATCGTCATTTCGACTTCGCGCATCGTGGTTTTAAAGTAGCCGACGCCGGCCTTTTGCAGCCAGCCGGTGAGCAAGGAGGATTTGTTGGTTTTCACATGCGGGCACAAATGCCGGTAACCGGAAGCCGGGGCAATTTCTTCGAGATACGCCTGCATGCGTTGCAAATTGCGCTCGACGCGATCGCGAAAAACCAGCAGCCGGGGTGTCGCAAGAGACTCGGGCGTCTGTAACACATATGGCGCCTGGCCTGGCAACGTGAAAATGGGCATGGCATTCACCTTTCGAATTTCGTTTCTACTCGCAAGCCGTCACCTAAAGACGCCGACACGCGCGGCTTTCTCTTTTGTAAGTTGCTTTCAATTTTGCCATGCGGCGCTTACAAAAATGACCAGCATTGGCCAAGTTTTGCGGGCAAACGGCTTTGGTATCCTTCTTGCCAGCGTTACGCGCGGCAAATTCACGTAACGCCGTCCTTAAAACTTCTGGCTTCTTTACAAGATTGGACTTGTTATGGATTTTTTAACTGAGCATGTGGCGATTGTCGAGACGGAGCGCAACGAAAATGACTATGATGCGCTTCAACTCGAAACGTATCGTGGCAAATCACCGCGCAAACCGCATCAGTTTATTCTAGAGCCAGTAAAACCGAATCCCTATCACTTCACGGAAAATAGCGCTGGCGCGATCGTGCACTATGAATTGCCGGAAAACGCCGTGGTGAGTCTCGAGCTGTTCGATCACACCAACCGGCGTGTGAGGTTGATCGCTTCGACCATCAATACCGCAGGACGGCACACGGTGCAATGGGATGGTCGCGATGATCGCGGCCGTGTGCTCAACCGCGGCCGTTATCTTCTAAAGTTTGAAGCGGCCGGCGCAAGCGGCTGCGTCTGCCAGGCGACGCAGCCGGTGATGTTCATTCCGCCGGAATCCTGTGAAGTTTAAGTATGAATGCCAAGTACTTCACAAGATTCGTCTGACTATTGAAAAGGGTATTTCTACAAATTAAGGTAATGGCAGCGCCGATAGTATTTCTTGATAGCGTTCTGCCAATTCTGCCACGTCAATCTTCTGGCATAACGATGCGAGCATTGCGCCGTCTTCCTCCTCCGAATATCCCGCCAAGGCCAGAGCTTCGAGATAAAGTTCGAGTGCGCGTTGCCGGCGCGCGTGCGCTTGTTCAAACCTTCCCTGATGTTCGAGCAGCGCGCTTTCCTCCTGCATCAGCTTTGCCGCAATCTTGATCTTTTCCTCGTGACCCAGCAGTTGCGCTGCGGTGGCGGCGTCGAGCGACAGCAGCAATTCATGCTGCAAGCCGAGCAATTCGCCGTAGGCTTGTTCCAGCTCTTGCTGTGCTTGATCGTATTTCTCCAGCTCGCGCAAGCGCAGAATCCTTGTCGCCACCGCAGCGAGTTGCTGCACCAGGCGCATGATATAATCACGTTCAATCAAGACATTTCTCGCTTCAAAATAGACAAACGGCAA
>QEVD01000488.1 GCA_003576975.1 Candidatus Zhuqueibacterota bacterium | reverse complement strand
CAGGACGACGCTGCCGCGTTTAATCCTTTGCAAATCGACCCGGCGCACACCGCCGGCAAAAAAAAGCCCGGCGGCCGCGGCGTGCGGCTGTGGCGCGGGCTGATGGATGACACCGAATACCGCCGGCGCGACAACAAAAACATACTTATCATCAAAAAAGATTTAACTACATGCAACTCATCGCCAACACCGCGGAAGGCATCACGACCCTGAATTTGCACGGCAAACTCGACTCCTTTACTTCGAATCGCTTGCAAGAAGAATTGCTCGGCTTGCTGGTCGAAGGCGCGCGCAAAGTCATCGTTGATTTTTCGCAGGTGGATTATATCAGCAGCGCCGGCATTCGCGTGTTTTATGTCGCGGCGCAGCGGTTGGAAGAAATTTCCGGGCGCATGGTGTTTTGCGCGCTGCCGCCTCACGTCAAGAAGATTTTTGACATCGTCGATATGTCGTCTGAATTCAAGATTTTTGCAACGCCCGGCGAAGCGTTCCGGCATTTACGCGAGGAGGTTTCATGAAATTGCGTTGCTGGGGCGTGCAAGGCTCGCTGCCCAATCCCTTGTCGAGTGCGCAGCTTCGCGAAAAAATTGCGGAGGCCTTGCGCCTCGCCGGCGGCAAAAGCTTTGCAACCGCGTCAGACGTGCAGACATTTCTCGATCATTTGCCGTTTCATCTCACGCACACCGCCGGCGGTAATACCACCTGCTTCGAAATCATCTCGGCGCAGGGCACACGTGTCATCGTAGATTTGGGCAGCGGCAGCCGCAAGCTCGGCCTGGAATTGCTGCAAGGCGAGGCCGGACAAGGCCGGGCCACGATTCATGTTTTGCTCACGCATCTGCACTGGGATCATATTCAAGGCTTTCCGTTTTTTTTGCCGGCTTACACACCGGGAAACCAAATTATCATTCACGGCGTGCATTCTTATCTTGAAGAAGCGCTTGCCCGGCAAATGCATTTGCAGAATTTTCCAGTGGGCTTGGATGAAATGGAAGCGGAGGTTCAATTTGATTATTTAAAGGAGGGAGGAGAATTTGCCATTGGCGACCTGACGATCAACACCAAACGCCTGCATCACCCCGGCGGCAGCTATGCCTATCGCTTCACCGAGGGCGGCAAAACACTGGTGATTGCGACGGATGGCGAATACCAGCAGCTCGACGCTGATTCGTTGCAGCCTTTTCTTGATTTCTATCGCAATGCCGAGGTGCTGGTGTTCGACGCGCAATACACGCTCAAGGAGGTGTTTCACAAAATCCTGCAGAAAACGCAACAATTCAAAAACGAAGCGTTGCAGCAATTGCCGCAACGGCGCGCACGCGATTTGGAAATCGTGATGGCGTATGAGGGGTTGGAGGTGGATCTCTAAGAATTGTTCAATCTGGATATCGATGTGGCTGAGGTGTTGAGCCTTGGAGAACATTAAGTGGATTGGGAAATCAAAGTTAGAATAAAATTCCAAATTCTTATCACCAACGGATAGATTAAGGCCAGCGGATGAAAAGGCAAAAAGCTTTATCAGGTGGCGTTAATCTATCCGTTGGAGCCGCCCGCAGGGCTGCGGATTTCAGCTTCTCTGAAAATCGGGGTAGGCGGATCTGCTCGGCTTTCTTTTTTGAAAGAACTTTTTTAGACCTCGGCAAGATCTGCAAAAAACCGTGTTCATCTGGGCTGAAGAAAAAGTATCCGCTAGTGAAAAATTTATTCCTCCTCGTTTGTCTTTCAAAAAATGGGCTTGTGAAGCCGCAAGCAAAATGTTGAGAACTTCACAGGATCCTTGCAGGATGACAGGGTGACGACGCACAAATTTTTCAAGATAACAGAGCACCAGTTAAATGTTGAGAAGACCAAACGCCGCCTGTTTATTGATCTCCTCGAGCTGCTCGATTTTGCCGACATCTTGCCAATAAAATCCTTCCGTACGAAAAGCGCGGATCTTCTCGCCCTCTCCCGCCAAACGCAAATACGTTTTCAAAATGGAAAACACGCCGGTTTCGTGCATGCGCTGCAGCAATTCCGGGGAAATGACATGAATGCCGTCGAATGCCAATTCATGAATCTGGCCGGTGGGCGTGCGCGCCATCTCCACGCGGTTTTCTTTGAGCGACTTCCAGCCGCACAGTTGGCCGGCTTCATCGAATAAAAAATATCGCGAGGTTTTGCGCGCTTTGACGGCAAGTGTTGCCAGGCAATCTTGCGCAAGATGCTGCCGGTACATGGTCATCAAGTCAATATTGCTGATCACATCGACATTGTGTACGAAGAACGGCTCATTGCCGTCAAAAAAATAAGCCGCCTTTTGCAAACCGCCGCCAGTATCGAGCAATTCTTCTTCGTGCGAGAGTTCCAGGCGAACGCCGAAATTGTTTTTGGCTTTGAGAAAGTCGGCAATCTGGCCGGCGAGATGATGCGTGTTGATGATGATTTCCCGCACGCCCGCAGCCAGCAAGCGCCGAATCACGATTTCAAGCAGCGGGACGTGATTGATTTCAATGAGGGCTTTCGGCCGGGTTGCGGTGAGCGGCCGCAGCCGCGTGCCGAGTCCCGCGGCAAAGATCATCGCCTTCATGCCGTTGCTTCACCGTTCTTAAAAGAGACCGGCATATCCCGGTGCGTGACCTCGACATTGATTTGATATTTCTCGCGCAGGTGTTTGGCGAGGCGATTGGCGCAATAAACCGAACGATGCTGGCCGCCGGTGCAGCCGAAAGCAATGGAGAGATCGCTAAAATTGCGGTGTTGATAATTCTCCACCACTTGATTCACGAGATCGCGCACACGCGTCATGAAACTGTGCACCGCTTCCTCGTTTTCGAGAAAGGCAATAACCTCCGGATCATTGCCGGTTTGTTTGGCAAATTGTTCCAGCCGGCCGGGATTGGGCAGCGCGCGGCAATCGAAAACGAAGCCGCCGCCGTGTCCGGTTTCATCCTGCGGCAAACCGTTCTTAAAGGAAAAGCTTTGCACGCGCACTGTCAGTGGGAGCTGCACATTGCCCAGCTCGCGCAGAATGGTGGAGCGCACCAGGCGCTGCCAAATCTCCGTTAACGCCGGCAGCTCGACGGGCAAATCCGCGGTGCGCAACACATATTCCAGATTGCGAATGGCATAGGGCACGCTTTGCAGAAAATGCGTCTTGCGCTCATAAAATCCGCGAAATCCGTAAGCGCCCATGGCCTGCATGATGCGAACCAGGACATAACCAAAATAGTGACGGCGAAATTGCTCGCGCTCGATGGGGATGATTTCAGAAACGGCGTCGAGGTAGAGTTGCAACAACTCTTCACGGATATCGAAAGGAATATCGGCTTTGGCGTCGAACAGCAACGAGGCAATATCGTATTGCAACGCCCCGCGCCGGCCGCCTTGATAGTCGATAAAAAACGGCTCGCCCTCGCGAATCATGATGTTGCGTGATTGGAAGTCGCGGTACAAAAAATAATCCTGCTCGGCTTGCAGCAAAAAGTTGGTGAAGTGCTCGAAGTCGTCTTCCAACACCTGCTCGTTGAACGGAATTTTGGCGAGCTTGAGAAAGTAGTATTTGAAATAATTCAAATCCCACAGCATCGATTGCTTGTCGAAGCGCGCGCGCGGATAGCACACGGCGTAATTCAACGTCTTGCCGGCATGAATCTGGAATTGCGGCAGCCACTTAACCACTTTGCGGTAAAGCGCGACAATCGCCTCCGAGAAGCCGGCTTTCCCGCGTTCTTCGCTCAAAAACGAAAAGAGCGTGGTGTCGCCCAAATCCTCTTCGAGGTAAACACTGCGCTCGAGATCTTCCGAGTAGATGTCCGGCACGGGCAGGCCGCATCGGCGAAAGTGTTTGGAAAATTCGAGGAAGGCAATGTTCTCGGCGCGATCGGCGTTGTGAATGCCGATGAGGCTGCTGCCATCGTAGCGCAGGCGGAAAATGCGGCGATCCGAGCCGTGCGCTTTAAGTTCGAAAATTTCGTTTGCCGGCCGGCCGGCATACTGCTGAAAAAGCTCCTGCAAAAGAATTTCGGGTTCCATGCGTGTTCGCCAAAAATGTCAATCAAATGAGGTGGGGCGATCGGGATTGTTTAAATGTTCAAAAGCTTCGACGATATTTGCGCGCGTGGTGCGGCCTTCGGAGAGCGGCGGCAGCGCGTCGGCGTGAATTCACCGCGCAACAATTCACACTGAATGAAGATTTTGTAGGTATCGAACAAATGGGGAATCGTGGAATGCAAGCGGCGATCGTAAACCGCAATGATCTTGCGTGCAATACCTTCGAATCCGGCTTCTTCCCGCAATTCTTTGATGACGGCTTCCGAGGGCGACAGCCCGGCATCGGCCCACCCGCCGGGCAAAGCCCAGTTGTCATCATGCGTTTCCTGCACCAATAAAATTTTGCCGTCACGAAACGCCACGCAGCGCACATCGACTTTGGGCGTGGCATAGCCTTTTTCTTCGGCGAACTGTTGCGTCAATTGCGTAAGCGAATATTGCGTGTGCTGCGCAAAAATCTCCGCGGCCAGCCGCTGCAATGCCTGATAGCGCTCAACATCGTAAGGGTTGGTGCTGAATGCCAAACCATTTTGCGCGGTGTTTTGAATCATCCGGGCCCAGGTGAGCCATTGTGGTTCGAAAGACATGTGAGTGAAACCCTAACGTTGCGACGTCCTACTCGACAAAAGCAATTTTCGGCAAAATACAAGAGTCGGCATAAAAAGCAAGCAAACGTTTTGCAAAATTCTGTTTGACTTTCCCGGCCTCGCGTCCTATCTTTTGCCATTCCGTTAGGGGTGTCCCGAAAAATTCGGAACTGAGAACATACCCTTGGAACCTGATCCGGATGATGCCGGCGTAGGGAAACGGCCGATGGCTTGGCTTCGACATTTTCGTGGCATGCGCTCGCTTACTGCGGCCGCTTCCCTAATCATGAGGAAAGCGGCTTTTTTTATTTGTGCCTGTTCGGAGGTGAGCCATGAAAAATTCTATATCAATTCCAGTCATGCTATTGTTGCTGATGCAGATGAGATTGAGTGCACAAGATCGCGTGACACTCGCGGGCCGGGTGATCGACAATGAAACCGGCCTGGCATTGCCGGGCAGCAATGTCTTCATCGAAAACACAGCGCTGGGAACGACGTGTGACGCGCAAGGCAATTTTCAACTGCAACACGCGCCTTCCGGCAAGGTCGCCGTGCTCGCGAGTTTTATCGGTTATGAAACCCGGCGCATCGTGATCACACTCGAAAAACCTTTTGTCAACATAACGCTGCGGTTGCAGCCGCAGCCTTTGTTAAGCCCGGCCGTCACCGTGGTGGCCACACGCGCGCGCGAACGCGAAAGTCCGGTGGCGTTTTCGGCGTTGACACGCAGCGAGCTGACGCAGCGCCATCCTGCCCAGGACATTCCCGCGCTGCTCAGCGAATTGCCCGCGACAACATTTTATTCCGAAAACGGCAACGGCCTGGGCTACAACTATCTTTCGATTCGCGGCTTTGATCAACGCCGCATTGCCGTGCACATCAACGGCGTGCCGCAGAATGATCCGGAAGATCACAACGTTTATTGGATTAATTTTCCCGATTTATTGGCGAACGTTGAAGATATTCAAGTGCAGCGCGGCGCGGGCAGCGCGTTTTACGGACCGCCGGCCATCGGCGGCTCGGTGAATATCGTGACCTCGAATTTTTCGCAGCAGCGCGGCCTCACGGCAACCGCCGGCGGCGGCACCTACGCAACGCGCAAATTCTCGCTCGCTTTGAACAGCGGTTTGTTAAAAGAGAAGTATCTTTTTTCCGCGCGTGTATCGCGCCTGCAAAGCGACGGCTATCGCGAGCAATCGTGGGTCGATCTCAAAAGCTATTTTCTTGGCGCGGCGCGCGTGGGCAAAAAATCAATCACGCGGTTGCACGTTTATGGCGGCCCGATCGATGATCATCTTGCCTATTATGGCATCAGTAAAGAGGAGGCGCAACGGCGTGAAACCCGGCGCAAAAATCCCATTCGCCGGCCGGATGAAATCGAAAATTTCAATCAACCGCATTTCGAGTTGCTGCATGAGTATCGTCTGAATGATCGTTGGCGCGTGAACAACGCCGTCTTTGCCGTGCGCGGCTACGGTTTTTTTGACTATGATGGCTCGTGGGCGCCGTTTTCCTATTATCGTCTCACGCCGGAATACGGTTTCGAAGCGGCCGCCGATCCGGAAGAAACCTACGTTGACAGCCTGCTCATTCGCGCGTATGTTGACAATATGCAATTCGGCTGGCTGCCGCAAGTAACGTGGAATCACGCCCGCGGCAGCGTCACGTTGGGCGCGGAATTGCGGCGGCATCGCTCGCTGCATTGGGGCCGCATTCAAAAAGGCGACAGCGATTTGCCCGCGGCGATCAGCGGCGAATTCAGCGGTTTGAATTATATCGGCGCGCGCCGGTATTATGAATATCGCGGCGCAAAAGACATCATATCGCCTTACATTCATACCAATGTCGCGCTGTTGCCGAACTTGAATGCCACGTTCGATTTGCAGTATGCTTATCTGCGTTATCAGCTTTATGATGAGAAATTCCTCGGCACGGATTTCAACACGCCCTATCACTTTCTCAATCCGCGCCTGGGCGCGAACTACAATTTTACACCGCAATTCAACGTCTTTGCCAGCTTTTCACGCACGAGCCGCGAGCCGCGCTTGAAGAATCTTTATGACGCGGCCGAAGCGAGCACGCCCGCTAGTTGGGGCGCGATCACGCCGCAATTTGTGCAGAATCCTGACGGCGTCTACGATTTCGAGCAGCCGCTGGTGAAACCGGAAAAGCTCAACGATGTTGAGTTGGGATTCGGTTATCGCGCAGGAGAGACGCAAGCGGTGATGAATCTTTTTTATATGGACTTTCGCGACGAGATTGTGAGAAGCGGCGGGCTTGATCGCTTCGGCCAGCCGGTGACCGGCAATGCCGAGCGCACGCTGCACACGGGAATCGAACTCTCCGTGCGCGCGCCGCTGTCGCCGAATTTGACGATGTCCGGCAATCTCATGCTTAGCAACAACGAGCTTAAACGGCACACGATTTATGCCGGCGACGGCGCGCCGCAAATTTTAGATGGCAATCCCATTGCCGGTTTTCCCGATGTTTTGGCAAATGCGCGCATGACATTTTCAAATCATGGCTGGCTGGCCGCGCTCGCGATGCAACACGTAGGCAAGAAGCACACGGACAATCTCAATATTGCGGCGAACACCGTACCTGCGTTCACGGTTTTTCATGCGAGCTTGGGATACCGTTTTCCGGTGGGATCGGCTTTATCAGGTTTGTCGCTGCAAGTGCATGCGCAAAATTTGCTGAATCGGCTTTATATTGCGCACGGCGAAGGTGAGGATTTTTTCCCGGCAGCAGAACGCCAGGTGTTTGTGAATGCGGCGTATGAATTGAGGTAGGGGCGTGTAGGGGCGAGCCGTCGGCTCGCCCCTACGTTTATGATTCCATGAAAAAACTATGTCCGAACCAACCGCGTTAATCATCGCCAACAGCCTGCTGCCCAGCGCCGAAATTCTCGCGGCGTGCCGCGCCCGGGCTGCAATCATCATTTGCGCGGATGGCGGCGCCAATCGCGCTCTTGCAAATGATCTCATCCCGGATTATGTTGTGGGCGATCTCGATTCCGTGACTCCGGCAACGCGCGCAGCACTGCCCAATACGCAATTCATCCCTCGTCCCAGCCAATACGCCACGGACCTGGAGAAAACGCTGACATTCGCAATTGAGAAGAAATGCGAGCGTGCCCTGTTGGTCGGCATT